>JBJMWE010000427.1:0-12643 GCA_045810285.1 Vitreoscilla sp.
CGAACTGGCCGGCGCCGCCAATGCTGACGAGCAGCGCCGTGAGCACCAGCCAGCGCCAGTGATCCCGGAACGCGACCAGCCCCACGGCGAACGCGACCGCCAGCGAGACGACCAGCTGCAACGACAGGCGCACGGATGCAGAGGGCCGCAGCGTGCCAGGGGTCGCGGCGGAGGCGACCGGCGCGGCGGCCGCGGGTGCGTCCCCCGGCAGCCATCCGAGCAGCCGCCCGAGCCCGTGCGCCACCAGCACGCACGCCAGCGCCAGGAGCGCGATCACGGCGGGCGCCGCCAGCGCGAATGCGGGCGGCAGGCCCCACGCGGGCCGCTGCGGCAGCGCGGGGACGACGAGGATCGTGACGAGCGGCAGCAGCACCAGCCGGCCCAGCCGCTGGCCGGCCGCCCCGAAGCGTCGCGTCCACAGCGGCACGGTCGCGGCGGCGATGAAGGCGACGGCGCCGGCCCAGGGCAGGTGGTGCAGGAGGGTGGCCACGCCGAAGCTCGCGAGGCTGACGACCGGCAGCAGCACGAGCGCCTCGAGCCAGCCACGGCGTTCGGCGACGAGGTGGCTGCGCGCCAGCGACAGCGCCAGCACCGCGCCGAGCACCCCGGAGGCCGGCCCGTGCGCGACCGCCTGCGAGCAGGCGAGCGCGCCCGCCATCGCGAGCAAGGTCAAGGCGGCGTCGCGCACGGCGCGCGACAACACCGGCGACGCCCAGGCAGTGGCAGTCTCGTTCAAAAGGTGAACCTCGGGGCTGCGAAAACGCCGATTCTCGCCCCGAACTGACGCGGGTCTTACACGGGCCGCGGACGCGGCCGGCGCGCATGGCCCGTGCACCGAATCGGCTCTCGGGGTTTGCACGAATCTGCGGCGATTACGTAGGCGCAAACGGTAACGGGAGCACCACAATGGCCCTCACATTCGACTCGTCCCGAGTCACAACGCGAGGCAACCAAAGCTTGCCCCAATGGAGACACGACTCATGACTCTCGCCATCCGCCTTTCCGCCATCGCCCTGGCCTGCACGGCCGCCACCGCCTTCGCGGCCGACCCCATCAAGATCGGCGTCGACGGCCCGTTCACCGGCGGCTCGTCCTCGATGGGCGTGAGCATGCGCGACGGCGTGCGCCTCGCCGCCGACGAGATCAACAAGGCCGGCGGCGTCCTGGGCCGCCAGATCCAGCTGGTGGAACGCGACGACGAGGCCAAGAACGAGCGCGGCGCGCAGATCGCCCAGGAGCTGATCAACAAGGAAAGGGTCGTCGCCGTCGTCGGCTACATCAACACCGGCGTGGGCCTGGCCTCCGAGCGCTTCTTTCAGGACGCCAAGATCCCGGTGATGAACAACGTGGCCACCGGCTCGGTCCTCACCCACCAGTTCGACGACCAGCCGGAGAACTACGTCTTCCGCAATTCGGCCAACGACTCGATCCAGGCGCCGATGATCGTGGAGGAGGCCGTCACGCGTCGCGGCTTCAAGAAGGTGGCGATCCTCGCCGATTCGACCAACTACGGCCAGCTCGGCCGCGCCGACCTCGAGAAGGCGCTGGGCCTGAAGGGCATCAAGGCGGTGGCGGTGGAGAAGTTCAACATCAAGGACGTCGACATGACGGCCCAGCTGCTCAAGGCCAAGGAGGCCGGCGCCGAGGTCGTGCTCACCTACGGCATCGGCCCCGAGCTGGCGCAGATCGCCAACGGCATGACCAAGCTGGGCTGGAAGGTGCCGATGATCGGCAGCTGGACGCTGTCGATGGCCAACTACATCGACAACGCCGGTCCCGGCGGCGAAGGCGCGCGCATGCCGCAGACCTTCATCCAGGAACCGACGACGCCCAAGCGCCAGTCCTTCATCATCTCGTACCTGAAGAACTTCGCGCCGAAGAACAACCGGATGGATTCGCCGGTGTCGGCCGCCCAGGGCTACGACTCCGTGTACCTGCTGGCCGCCGCCATCAAGCAGGCCGGCAGCACGGACGGCCCGAAGGTCAAGGAGGCGCTGGAGAACCTGAAGGCGCCGGTCGAGGGCGTGGTCACGACGTACAACAAGCCTTTCTCCAAGGGCGACCACGAGGCCATCACCGCCAACATCCCGGTGTTCGGCGAGGTCAAGGGCAACCGCGTGGTGTACGCCTACGCCGACGACTTCAAGAAGGCCTCCGAGGTGCGCGTGAAGGACGTCAACGCCAAGGGTGCGCTGCCAGCCGCGAAGAAGTAACCTCTGCCATGTCCGGCCCGCGCCGCCCCGACGGACCGTCGCGGCGGCGCTTCTCTTGACCCACTGGCGAGTCCGCGCATGGAAATCCTCACCCAACTGGTCTTCAGCGGCATCGCGCTGGGGATGATCTACGCGGTCATCGCGTTCGGCTACCAGCTCACGTTCGCGACGTCCGACACGCTGAACTTCGGCCAGGGCGACGCGCTGATGCTGGGCGCGCTGGTAGGCCTCACGCTGGTGGGCATGGGCGTCAACTACTGGCTGATGATCCCCATCGTGTGCGTGTTCGGCGCGATCCAGGGCGCGTTCGTCGAGCGCATCGGCGTGCGCCCCGCCATCCGGATCAAGAGCGAGTTCGGCTGGATCATGTCCACGATCGCGCTGGGCATCATCTTCAAGAACGTGGCCGAGAACGTCTGGGGCCACGACGACCTGAAGTTCCCGTCGCCGCTGCCCGAGTCGCCGATCCGGCTGCTGGGCGCCAACGTGCTGCCGATGGAGATCCTCGTGGTCGTCGGCGCCGTGCTGATGATGGCGGCGGTGGAGCTGTTCAACCGCAAGACGATCTGGGGCAAGGCCGTCGTCGCCACCTTCAATGACCGCGAGGCGGCGCGCCTGATGGGCATCAACACGGGCCTGGTCATCACGTTCTCGTACGCGCTGTCGTCGATGAGCGCGGCGCTCGCCGGCGTGCTGATCGCGCCGCTGACGCTCACCGGCGCCACGATGGGCGCGGTGCTGGGGCTCAAGGCCTTCGCCGTGGCCATCATCGGCGGGCTGACCAGCGGCATGGGCATCATCGTGGGCGGCATCATCCTGGGCATCGCGGAGAAGCTCACCGGCTTCTACCTGTCCACCGGCTACCAGGACGTGCCCGGGCTGGTGCTGCTGCTGATCGTGCTGGCCGTGCGACCGGCCGGCCTCTTCGGCAAGACCGCGATCAAGAAGGTCTGACATGACAACTTCCACGCTCTCGTCGTTCCGCCCGAGGGGACGCCTCGGCGCTTCGGCCTGCGAGGCGGCGCAACGATGAAATCGCGTCCCCTGCTCCTGGCTGCCGTCGGCCTGCTGCTGCTGGTCGGCTTCCCGTTCGTCGTCGCCAACCCGTACTACATCCACCTCGCGCAGACCATCGCCATCTACGCGATCCTGCTGTTCGGGCTCGACATCGTCGTCGGCTACACGGGCCAGGTGTCGCTGGGCCACGCGGGCCTGTTCGGCATCGGCGCCTACACCGCGGGCGTGCTGTTCATGAAGTTCAGCGCGCCGTTGCTGCTCTCGCTGGTGGCGGGGGTGGTGGTCACCGCGGGCTTCGGCGCCCTGCTCGCGCTGCCGGCGCTGCGCGTCACCGGCCCCTATCTCGCGATGGTGACGCTGGCGTTCGGCACCATCATCCAGATCCTCATCAACGAGATGACGGACCTCACCAACGGCGCGATGGGCATCACGCTGCAGCGCCCGAAACTGCTCGGCATGGCGCTGGACGAGCGCGGCTACTACTGGGTGATCTGCGTGCTGCTGGTGGCGTCGCTGGTGGTCGTTCACCGCATCCTGCGCTCGCACCTGGGTCGCGCGTTCGAGGCGCTGCGCGGCAGCCCGGTGGCGTCGGACTGCATGGGCGTCTCGGTCTATCGCTACAAGGTCTACGCCTTCGTCATCAGCGCCGGCCTGGCCGGGCTGGCCGGCTCGCTGTACGCGTATTCCGAGAAGTACATCTCGCCCAACACGTGGAACTTCGAGCTCACGGTGCTGCTGCTGCTGGCCATCATCATGGGCGGCCGCAAGACGCGCTCCGGCGCGCTGCTGGGCGCGGCCATCATCGTGATCCTGCCCAAGCTGCTGGACGACCTCGAGCTGTTCCGCTACGTCTCGGTCACGCTGGCGGTGGTCGTGACGGCGGGCGCCGCGGCGCTCGTGGCGCGCGGCAAGTCCACGGTCGCGCGCTCCGCCATTCCCGTGATCGGCAGCGTGACGCTGGCCGTGCTGTCGTTCGTCCTCTCCTCGATGACGGACTGGCGCCTGTCCATCTTCGGGCTGATCACGCTGCTGGTCGTCTACTACCTGCAGGACGGCATCATCGGCTACCTTCGCCAGGCGCTCGGCTGGCGTGGCCACGGCGCCGACGACGCCGCGCTGGCCGCCACGCTGCCGGCGCCGGCCAGCGCGGTGTCGAGCTCCGCGGGCGCCGGCGGCGCCGGCGAACTCGTCGCGGCCGACCAGGTGCTGATGCAGTTCGGCGGCCTGAAGGCGCTCAACGAGGTCACGCTGCACGTCGCGCGCGGCACCATCCATGGCCTGATCGGGCCCAACGGCTCGGGCAAGAGCACCATGATGAACGTGCTCACCGGCATCTACGTGCCCACGGCCGGAGCGATCGCGTTCAAGGGCCAGTCCATCGTCGGCAGGACGTCGGCGCGCATCGCGCTGGCCGGCATCGCGCGGACCTTCCAGAACGTGCAGCTGTTCGGCGAGATGACGGCGCTGCAGAACGTGCTCGTGGGCCTGCACCATACCTACCGCAGCAACCTGCTGGACGTCGCGCTGCACCTGCCGCGCTTCCTGCGCGAGGAGCGCGAGGCCACCGCGCGCGCGTACGCGCTGCTGAAATTCGTGGGCCTCGAATCGCTCGCCGGCGAGGAGGCGCGCAACCTGCCCTACGGCAAGCAGCGCCTGCTGGAGATCGCGCGCGCGCTGGCGCTCAACCCGGAACTGCTGCTGCTGGACGAGCCCGCGGCCGGCCTGACGGCCCCCGACATCAAGGAGCTGGTCGTCATCATCCGCAAGATCCGCGAACACGGCATCACGCTGATCCTCATCGAGCACCACATGGACGTCGTGATGTCGGTGTGCGACGTCGTCACCGTGCTGGACTTCGGCCAGAAGATCGCGGAGGGCACGCCGGCGGCGGTGCAGTCCGATCCCCAGGTCATCAAGGCCTACCTCGGATCGGAGGCCCACTGACATGCTCACGCTCACCAACCTGCACGCCGGCTACGGCAAGGTCGAGGTCCTGCACGGCATCTCGCTGGAAGTGCCCAAGGGCCAGGTCGTCACGCTGATCGGCAGCAACGGCGCCGGCAAGACCACGACGATGCGCGCCATCTCCGGCATGATCGCGCCGCGCGAGGGCAAGGTCATGCTCGGCGACGTCGACATCACCGGCCGCGACTCCCACCGCATCGCGCGCCTGGGCCTGGCGCACTCGCCCGAGGGCCGGCGGGTGTTCGCCACCATGACGGTCAACGACAACCTGCTGCTGGGCGCCTTCCCGCGCTACACCGGCGCGCGCAAGAAGGGCGACATCGCGGCCGACCTCGAGCGGGCGATGGACGTCTTCCCGCGCCTGAAGGAACGGCGCCTGCAGCTCGCGGGCACGCTGTCCGGCGGCGAGCAGCAGATGCTCGCCATGGCGCGCGCCATGATGATGAACCCCGAGGTGGTGCTGCTGGACGAGCCCTCGATGGGCCTGGCGCCCATCCTCGTCGAGGAGGTGTTCCGCATCATCTCGCGGCTGCGCGCCGAAGGCGTGACGATGCTGCTGGTGGAGCAGTTCGCCGCCGCGGCGCTCAACGTCGCCGACTACGGCTACGTGCTGGAGAACGGCCGCATCGCCGTGCACGGCCCGGCCGAGAAGCTCAAGAACGACCCGGCGGTGCAGGCGGCCTACCTGGGTGGAAGCCACTGACGACGGCGCCGCGCCTGATCCGGGGCGCAGTGCTCGCGCCTGGCGAGCGCGCCTGCGCCGGCCTGCGCCCACCGCCATCGATCCGACGCAAGGACACCGTCATTCGACGGCCACAGGCTCGCTATCCGCATGCCGGTCAGGCTCCGCGGTGCAAAGGATTTCGTTCAGGACGGATGTGGCGTAGTTTCCGGCAGGCAACGTGAACGCCAGCACCAGTTGATCGGCTTGCGGCCATTCCCACGACATGTCCACCGGGCTCGCCACCAGGGCGCGCCGCTCCTGATCCAGCCCGGCGTGCTCCATGCCGTCGCACAAGGTGGCATGACATCCAGCCACGCCGTTTTCCAGGGCCTGCGCCTGGTCGGTGGTGGTCACTCGCCCGCGGCCCCAGAGCGGCCCCGTGGCCCTGCCCGCTTCGTCCATCACGTCACCGGGCAGGCTCTTGCCCCAGAGTCCCTGCCGGATGCGCAGCGCCAGCACTTCATTGAAGACGAAGGAGCGCACCGCCGACAGGTAGATGCCCTTCTTCTTCGGGTTGCGCACGCGGATCTCGCGGGCCAGCATGGCCCTGCCTTGATCGACATTGCCGCCGTCGTGGCCGAAACGCTGGGCGCCGAAGTAGTTGGGCACGCCGTGGGAGGCAACGGCCTCGAGATTGGCCTCGATGGCGTCGCGGTCGCCGGTCACGTCGCGCAGCACGATGCGGAAGCGGTTGCCTCGCAGGTCACCGGGGCGCAGCTTCTTCAAGTGGCGGCTCTGGCTCAGTACCCTGAATTCGGGGTGCTCAAGCACGGTCAGGTCGGGCGTCTCGCCCTTGGGCAGATGGATGCTGAACCACTGGCGGGTGATGGCATGGCGATCCTTGAGGCCCGCATAGCCCACGTCCCGTTCCTGCACCCCGGCGGCCTGGGCCAGTTGCTGGGCGACAAAGGCCGTGTTGGCACCGTTCTTCTCGATGTCCAGCCAGAGATGCTCGCCCTCGCCGGAGGGCAGCTGCAGCGGCAGCTCGGTCACGATGAAATCCTCGTTGAGAAGCTTCAGGGTGGCTTTGGCGCCGCTGGCCGGATAGGCGTTGGGCCAATGCGGCAAGGTCATGTATCGAGCGTCTGTCATGGGAAAGCCTGGCGGGGATGGGACCCGCCTGTCCAACTGGCCAGCGGCGGTCCGGACCGGCATTGTCTCCCCTGGCCGCATGCCTTGACGAGCGTCGACAGATGCGACTTCATGGACAGCGGCGCGCGCGGGAACCGACGATCTTCGGGGGCCGAGCCATGAAGAATTCACGCTCCGACGTCGCGTTCGACGCCGGAACATCTTGTTCCAATCGCCCATGAGCTCCAGAGTTCGTGGTCCGACCAGGAACGCTGCAGGAGACAACGGACATGACAAGACTGACTCGCTCGTGGTGCTGGCTGGCGCTCGGTGCAACCCTTCTCGCATCGGGTTGCGACAGCACTGGTCCGCGAGAACTGCGCATCGGCGTGCTGGTGGCCCAGACCGGCTCTTCCGGCGCGCGCGGCAAGGACCTGTTGAACGGCGCGACGCTGGCGGCCGAAGAAATCAACGCCGCCGGCTACAAGATGGGTGACCATCCGCTCACCGTGAAGATCGAGGCCAGCGACGACCGCGGCGACGTGGCGCTCTCGAAGCAGCAGGCCCAGACCTTCGTCGATTCTGGCGTCAATGCCATCATCGGTCCGGTCAACACGCCGCAGGCCGCCGCGGCGATCCCGGTCGTCTCCGCCAAGGGAATCCCGCAGATGATCACGGCCACCGGCGCTTCGCTGGTCGGCCTGGGCAACGGCAACGTCCTGCGGCTGCTGGCCAGCGACGACAAGCAGGGACGTGCGATGGCGTCCTTCGCGAGCGAGATCTCGGCGAACAAACGCATCGCCACCATCACCGAGAAGTCCGACTACGGCCGCGGCCTCTTGCACACCTTCGACGACGCCCTGAAGGCCAAGACCCTCGGGCCCGTGTTGTCCGTCGAGCTCGACGACGGCCCCCTGCCGGCCGATCTGGTGGCAAGGCTGAAGGACGCCAAGATCGACGTGATCGCCTTGTTCGCGCGCGAACCGCAGTTGAACGCATTGCTCGATGCGATGGAGGCGGCGGGCCTGACGGAGGTCATCGTCCTGGGCACGAACGTCGTGCGCAACAAGTCCGTCGCCCAGCGGCCCGTGCGCATCAAGGCCCTTTACGCGACGGCCACGGCGATCGACGCATCAGAATTTCCGGAAGGCAAGGCGTTCCTCGAACGCTTCCGCCACCGCTTCGGCGCGGAGCCGGTGTGGGGCGCGCAGATCTCCTACGACGCGGTCTATGCGCTGGCGGATGCCGCGCGCCAGGGGCGCAGCATCGACGCGTCGGAGCTCCTTGCGACGCTCAAGCGCATCGAGCCTGTCACGAAGGTCAACCAGCAGATGCGCTTCGCAGCCTCCGGCGAACAGGTCTACCCGAACATCGCGGTCTACAAGGTCGAACGCGACGGATGGCACTTGCAGATGATGTCGGCCACCTGGTGATGCACGCGATCCGCCACGGGCGGGTTCTGCGCCAGAGCTTCCGGGACAGGTCCTGGCCGATGCCCACCCCCGGCCGCTCCCGGCTACGCCACCAGCGTCTGCGGTCGCGTGTGGCGGTTGTGAAGAAAGTCCAATACGGCCTTGCGGCAGTGCATGTAGTTGGCGTCATCGGCCAGCGCCACGCGGTCACGCGGGCGTGCGAGCGTCACATCGACGATGTCGCCGATCGTGGCGGCCGGACCGTTGGTCATCATGACGATACGGTCGGACAGCAGCACTGCCTCGTCCACGTCGTGCGTCACCATCACGACGGTGCACTGGATGCGCTCGACGATCTTCAGCAGTTCGTCCTGCAGGTGCGCTCGCGTGAGCGCATCGAGGGCGCCGAAGGGCTCGTCGAGCAGCAACACCTTGGGCTCCATGGCCAGCGCACGCGCAATGCCTACGCGCTGCTTCATGCCACCGGAGATCTCGTGCGGCCGTTTGCTGGCGGCGTGGCTCATTCCGACAAGCGCCAGAGCGTCCAGCACGCGGCTCTTCAGCTGGGTGGCCCCCTCCTTCGCGCCGAACACGCGCTCCACCGCCAGGTGGACGTTCTCGAAGCACGAGAGCCAGGGCAGCAAGGAATGGTTCTGGAACACGACGGCCCGCTCGGGCCCCGGCGCGGCGATCTCGCGCTGGTCGCACAGCAATACGCCCTGCGTGGGGCGCGCGAGGCCGGCGATCAGGTTCAGCAGGGTTGACTTGCCGCAGCCGGAGTGGCCGATCAGGGTGACGAACTCGCCCTTGGCCACCCTCAGGTTGATATCGCGAAGCGCATGGAACGGGGCGCGATTCGTCTTGAACTCCATCTCGGCGCGCTGGACCTCGATGAACTTGGAATCGTCTCGCATTGTGTTGCTCACTCGTCGTAGTTGAAGCGGCGCGCGACCAGCATCAGCGCCTGTTCGAGCAGCAACCCGACGATGCCAATGACGAAGATCGCGATCAGGATGTGCGGCACGTTGAGGTTGTTCCACTCGTCCCATACCCAGAAGCCGATGCCGACGCCGCCGGTGAGCATCTCGGCGGCGACGATCACCAGCCAGGCCGTACCCACCGACAGGCGAACGCCGGTCAGCAGGTAGGGCAGCACGGCTGGGAGCAGGATCCGCGTCATTACCTTCCACTCGGACAGGTTCAGCACGCGTGCCACGTTCAGGTAGTCCTGCGGCACGCGCTGCACGCCGATCGCCGTGTTGACCACCATCGGCCAGATGGAGCAGATGAAGATCGTCCAGATCGCAGCCGGGTTCGCCGACTTCAGGACCAGCAGGCCGATCGGCAGCCATGCGAGCGGCGACACCGGTCGCAGCAGGCTGATCAACGGCGTCACCATTCGGTTCAGGAAAGAGAAGCGCCCAATCAGGAAGCCCAACGGAATGCCCGCCAGCGCGGCGAGCCCGAAGCCGAGGGCCACGCGGCCCAGGGAGGCCAGGATGTTCCAACCGATACCCTGGTCGTTGGGGCCCTTGCGGTAGAACGGATCGGCGAACAACTCGCGTGCGGAGGCCAAGGTCGCGCCCGGAGTCGGGAAGCTGCCGCCCTTCGTCGTGCAAAGTCCCCAGATCGCGATCAGCAACGCGATGCCGGCGACGCGTGGAACCACCGCCAGCGCGATCGCGCGAGCGTCGATGCGTTCACGCCAGGAGCGCGGCGGCGCCGCAGCCGCGACCGAGCTCTCCGCGGCCGGCGCCGCCACGGCGCTCTGCGCCTCCTCTGGCGTGGCCGACGCCTGCCGCGTGGCGGAGTCGAACGGCGTATGAAACACTGTGCTGACCATGCTGTGCCCTCGGGGTTCGTCTACGCCGACTCACGCGTGGATCTTGAAGCTGTCGGCGTACTTCGCCGGATTGCTGCCGTCCCACGTCACGCCGTCGAGCAGCTTGCTGGTTCGCATCGGGCTGGCCGGCACGGCGATGTTCAGGCCACTCGCAGCCTGCTTGTAGACGTCCAGCCGGTTGATCTGCCTGGCCACGGCCAGGTAGTCCGGATGCTCCTTGATGAGTCCCCAGCGCTTGTGTTGGGTGAGGAACCACATGCCGTCGGAGAGGTACGGATGGTTGACCACACCGTCATCGAAGAACTTCATGTGGTTGGGGTCGTCCCAGGTCTTGCCCAGGCCGTTCTGATAGCGCCCCAGGATGCGCTGGTTGATCGCATCGACGCTCGTGTTGACATAGGACTTGTCGGCGATCGTGTCGGCCATCTTCAGCTTGTTCTGCAGGCTGGCGTCGATCCAGCGACCAGCCTCGAGGACGGCCATCGTCACGGCGCGACAGGTGTTGGGATTCCTGGCGACGAAATCGGCCGTCGTGCCGAGCACCTTCTCGGGATGATCCTTCCAGATGTCCTGCGTGGTGACGGCCGTGATCCCGATGTTGTCCATGATGGCGCGGTGGCCCCACGGCTCGCCCACGCAGAAGCCGTCCATGTTGCCCACGCGCATGTTGGCCACCATCTGCGGCGGCGGCACGCTGATGACCTTGGCATCCTTCAGCGGGTTGATGCCGGCCGACGCGAGCCAGTAGTACAGCCACATCGCGTGCGTGCCGGTGGGGAAGGTCTGTGCGAACGTGTAGTCGCGCTTGTTGGCGGCCATGACCTTGGCCAGCGACGCGCCGTCGACCGCCCCCTTGCCTGCAAGATCCTTCGACAACGTGATCGCCTGGCCATTGCGGTTGAGCGTCATGAGCACCGCCATGTCCTTCTTCGGGCCAGCCACACCCAGGTGGACGCCGTACACCAGACCGTACAGAACGTGTGCCATGTCGAGCTCGCCGTTGACGAGCTTGTCGCGCACGCCGGCCCACGAGGCCTCTTTCGACGGAATGATCTTGACGCCGTATTTCTTGTCGAAACCCAGTACCGAGGCCATCACGACCGAGGCGCAATCGGTCAGCGGAATGAAGCCGATGCGCACTTCGTCCTTCTCGGGCTTGTCCGACCCCGCGGCCCAGGCTTGACCATACGGCGCGACAACCGCGCCACCGGCGATGGCGGCGCCAAGTTGCAGCACGCGGCGGCGCGAGAGGGCGTTGCCCGCGGGGGCGCCGAGGTCGACGACAGGCGCGGAAGTCGGCGTTGCGATATCGGCATACGGGCGAGGCACCATGAGCAGGAGTCCTTGTAGGAGGTCGGCGAAAGAAAAAAAAGGGCGTCCGTCGAGGCGCTGCAAGCAACGCATCGAACGGACGCCTTTGTCCTGGAGATCGATTGAATTCTGGCCGGCCGCCGTTGGCCCGCATGCCATGTCATGCAAGCGACATGCCAACTCTCGCAACGAACTCCGAAGGTCCAGCGAACGAGCACGCCATCACCTCGCCGGCGGCCCGCGAGAACCTGCGTGGACGCGCGCTCGTACCCGAACGAGAGCATTTCAGTGCGCACCACGAATGGTCGCCGTGACTCATGCCGGTGCGCGACGCGCGTCGAGCACCTCAGCCGAACAGGTCGGCCAGAGCCAGCAGGCGTCGCGCGACCTCAGCGATCGTGATGCTCTGGTTCATCGCGGTCTTGCGCAGGCGCGCATAGGCTTGCGGCTCTGCCAGATCGTGCTGGCGCATCAGCAACGCCTTCGCACGATCCACCACGTCGCGTTCGCGCAGCGCGTCGGTGACGGTGGCCAACGCCCTCTTCATCTCCTGCTCGTGCTCGAAACGCGCGATTGCCACATCGATCACCGGTCGTACCCGCTCAGGCGCCAACCCTGCGACGACATAGGCGACGACGCCCGCCGCCACGGCCTCGCGCATGTGCGCCGGGTCATGCTCGTCCGTGAACAGCACGATGGGCCGCGGCGCCTCGCGCGTCGCCCAGACCACATGCTCGATGGCGTCGCGCGCGCCGCTCTCTGCATCGACGATCACCACGTCCGGCGCCATCTTCGCCAGGCGCTCAGGCAACTGGCCGTCCGCACCCAGCACGCCGGCAACCCGATAGTTGCCGCGCTCAAGGCTGTCGATCAGCGAGCGCAGGCGCAACGCCTCGTTCCAGCCCTCCGGATCGCTCAGGTCGGGCAAGCGGTTCGCGGCAGTGATCACGGCAATGCGCAGCGCAGCAGGGGTGGCCATGCACCATCCTCGCAAGATTCGCTCCATCGACCCGGATTCGTTGGGGTTTGTTCGACACTTGCCCTGGCGCCGGAGCGCCGTCCGAGCGCCTCAGTTCGCGGGCCCGTC
>JBJMWE010000428.1:0-3017 GCA_045810285.1 Vitreoscilla sp.
AGGGGGTAGGGCGGGTTAGCCGCAGGCGTAACCCGCCGTTCGTCACCCGGCCGGCACGCGGTTCGAAACCACGAAACCCGAACGGCGGATCGGCGCGCCCGCGAACGGCGGGTTACGCCTGCGGCTAACCCGCCCTACGGCAACCCCCTGCGCGTCCGCCAGGCGCATCCGTTTCACGAACCCTGTCCGCCGAACCGTGCCCCGGCCCTGTCGGCTCCGCATTCCCCCACCGCCCGCACGCCGGCCCACGCCAGCACCCCGGCCGCGATGCCGCAGGCATGGGCGATCGGCGCAACGGCGATGCCGAGCGCGTCGCTGGCGCGCGGTGCCAGCTGCCACGGCGCCTCCAGCGCCACCTTGGCGACCGTGCCCGCCAGGATCGCGATGCCGATCCAGCGCGCACGGGTCGCGCCGTCGCCGGCGGCCGGTTCGGAGGACGGCTGTTCGAGCGTCGAAGCCTGCAGGGCGGCGGTGGACGTCCCCATGTCCGTCATCGCCCAGGGGCCCTCGGTGATCCGGGATGGCTCGATCGCCGACGCCTGGGTGGAGGCGAAGCCCGCGTCCGCCGGCGCGGGCGTCACGCGCGGGCGCACCCGTCCATGCGCCCGCGAGCCTTCGGGCGGCCAGGCGAGGGACAGGCCCAGCACGATCGCGCCGGCGTGCAGCACGCCCGAGAGTCCGCCATAGTGCGGCATCAGGACGGCCAGTCGCTCCGCCCCGACCGCGGCCATGAAGGCCTGCGTGAGGGGCCAGGCGAGGCACCACGCGACTGCGGCGGCGGCCGGCAGGCGCGCGCGCCACCCGACGAACGCCACGACGGCCGCGCCGGCCGCGTTGACCACCAGGTGCGCCACGCTCCAGTGCACCCACGCGCCCGTCCACAGGCGCCAGGCCTGGCGCAGGCCGAGGCCCGGCTGCCAGTCGAGTGCCAGGGCGAACGGCGAGGCGAAGGGGGCGGTGCCGCCGGCCAGCGACACCGCCGTGACGACGACCGCGCCGGCGCACAGCAACGTCGCCAACGCGACCCAGGCCACGCCGTCCGAGCCGGGACGCTTCACGCGCCGGGACCGAACACGGCGCGCCACAGCGCGCGGCCGGCCGCGCGTTCAGGCGCCAGCGTCTCCTCGGAGAACAGCGTGGGCTGCTCGTCGAGGCGCGCCCGGTGCTGCGCGCGACGCAGCTCGCGGTAGGCGTCGGCGGCGGCCGTGCCGATGCCCGCGTCCAGCAGCCGCGCCTGCTCGGCGCGCTTGAGCAAGGCGATGTTGCCGAGGTTATCCTGCAGGCCCGGGTGGTCGCGGCCGTGCGCCAGCACCAGGTACTGCACCGCGAACTCGATGTCCATCAGGCCGCCCTCGCCATGCTTGAGGTCGATGCGTGCGTCGCGCCGCGGATGCGCATCGCGCACCTTCTGACGCATCGCGGCGATCTCCTGGCGCAGCGCCTCGGCGTCGCGACCCGACTCGATCACGGCGCGGCGCGTGGCCTCGAAGCGCTCGCCGATCGCGGCGTCGCCCGCGCAGAAGCGGGCGCGCGTGATGGCCTGGTGCTCCCACGTCCAGGCGGTGTTGCTGCCGCGGCCGCGCTGGTAGCTCTCGAACGATTCGATCGACGTCACCAGCAGCCCCGAATTGCCGTTGGGGCGCAGCGCGGTGTCGATGTCGAACAGCTCGCCGGCGGCCGTGCGCAGCGTGAGCCACGTGATCAGCTTGCGCACGAAGGCGGCATAGACCTCCTGGGCCAGGTACGGGTCGGCCTCGCCGGCGTCGTCGTACAGGAAGACGACGTCCAGGTCGCTGCCATAGCCCAGCTCCTTGCCGCCCAGCTTGCCGTAGGCGATGACGGCCAGGCGCGGCACGTCGCGGTGGCGTTTCTTCAGGTGGCTCCAGGCCCACAGGAGGCTGCGCTCGACGATGGTGTCGGCCAGCGCGGACAGCTCGTCGGCCACGGCCTCGACCGTGATGCGGCCCTCGACGTCGCGCACCAGCGTGCGGAAGACCTCGGCGTGGTGCGCGCGCCGCAGCGTGTCCAGCATCGCGCCTTCGTCGGCCTCGCCCGAGCGCTTCCAGGCCTCGTGGCGGCTCTCCAGCTCGGTGGTGAGCGCGGCCGGGTCGAAGCGCTCGATCATCGTGCGCTCGTCGGCGAGCTCGTCGATCACGCCCGGGTGCAGCATCAGGTAGCGCACCGGCCAGCGCGCCAGGCCCAGCAGGCGCAGCAGGCGGCGCTGCACGCTGGGGCGCTCGACCAGCAGCGCGAGGTAGCTCTCGCGTCGCAGCAGCGGCTCGATCCAGTCGACGAAGCGCGTGGCCGCGGCGACGCTGCAATTGCCCGAGCGGATCTCCTCGACGGCGCGCTGCACCAGCTTGGCGATGCGCTGCCGGCTTTCCTCGCGCAGGTTCTGCACGCGCGGGTTGTCGGCGAACTTGCGCACGCGCTCGCCGAGCTCCTCGGGCAGGCGGTCGAGCCAGCTCTCGCTGTCCAGCTGGGCCTGCGGCGCGCCACAGCTGCCGTTGCGGCAGCCGCCGTTGCGTGGCGGCGGCGCACGGCCGTCGTGCAGCAGCGTGTCGAACTCGGTGGAGACGAACTCGCGCGTCTCGCCCAGGCGGTCGAGCAGCTCGCAGGCGTTCTTGCCGCAGGACAGCTCGAGGCTGGCGGCGATCCAGCGCAAGTCGTCGTCGTCGGTGGGCAGCAGGTGCGTCTGCTGGTCGTCGAGGAACTGGATGCGGTGCTCGACCCGGCGCAGGAAGACATAGGCCTCGTGCAGCTGCGCGGCCGTCTCGGCCTTCATCAGGCCGGCCGCGCCCAGGCGGGCGAGCGCTTTCAGCGTCGAGCGGGTGCGGATCTCGGGGAACTGGCCGCCGCGCACGACCAGCAGCAGTTGCACGATGAACTCGATCTCGCGGATGCCGCCGCGCGACAGCTTCACGTCGTTCGCGCGCTCGGGCCGGCCGGCGGCGCGGCGCTGCGCCTCCTCGCGGATCTTGTGATGCAGCGTGCGAAGGCCCTCGAACACGCCGTAG
>JBJMWE010000429.1:0-5877 GCA_045810285.1 Vitreoscilla sp.
GCTGGCGTTCTTCGGCGGCGCGGTGGGCAACATCTACCGCCAGTTCTCCACCGTGATGGTGGCGTCCATCGGCTTCTCGGCCTTCATGGCGCTGTCACTGACGCCGGCGCTGTGCGGCATGCTGCTCAAGCCCGTGGACGCCGGTCACCACCATGCCAAGGGCGGCTTCTTCGGCTTGTTCAACCGCAACTTCGAGAAGGTGTCGCACGGCTACGAAAGCCTGGTCGGCAAGGCACTGGGCCGCATGGGCCGCCGCGTCATGATCATGCTGTTCGCGGTGATCGTCGGCGGCGTCGTGCTGTTCTTCGTCAAGCTGCCGGCGTCGTTCCTGCCGGGCGAGGACCAGGGCTACCTGATCGTCAACGTGCAGCTGCCGCCGGGCGCCACGCGCAACCGGACGCTGGAGGTGATGAAGCAGGTGGAAGGCTACATGCTCAAGCAGCCCGAGGTGCAGGACATGGTCAGCGTGCTGGGCTTCAGCTTCTCCGGCTCGGGCCAGAATGCGGCGCTGGCGTTCGTGCCGCTCAAGCCCTGGGACGAGCGCCGGGGTGCGGCGCATTCCGCGCAGGCGCTGGCCGGACGCGCGTTCGGTGCGCTGTCCAAGGTGCGCGACGCGTTCATCTTCCCGTTGAGCCCGCCGCCCATTCCCGAACTCGGTACCGCGTCGGGCTTCAGCTTCCGCCTGCAGGATCGCGGCGGGCTGGGCCACGAGGCGTTGCTGGCCGCACGCAACCAGCTGCTGGGCATGGCCTCCAAGGATCCGCTGCTGGCGGGCATCCGCCCCGACGGCCTGGAGGACGCCTCGCAGCTGGAGGTCGTCGTCGACCGCGAGAAGGCCGCCAGCCAGGGCGTGGGCTTCGCCGCCGTCAACGCGGCGATCTCCACCGGCTTCGGCTCGTCCTACGTCAACGACTTCCCGAACGCCGGCCGCCTGCAGCGCGTGGTGGTGCAGGCCGACCAGCGCTCGCGCATGCAGCCCGACGACCTGCTGCGGCTCAACGCGATCAACGCGAGCGGCCAGCCGGTGCCGCTGTCGTCGTTCGCGAGCGTGCACTGGGTGACCGGGCCGGTGCAGAGCATCCGCTACAACGGCTATCCGGCCATGCGCATCGCCGGCGACGCGTCGCCCGGCCACAGCACCGGCGACGCGATGGCCGAGATGGAGAAGCTGGCCGCGCAGCTGCCGGCCGGCATCGGCTACGAGTGGACGGGCCAGTCGCGCGAGGAGAAGCTCTCGGGCTCGACCGCGCCGATCCTGCTCGGGTTCTCGCTGCTGGCCGTGTTCCTGTGCCTGGCCGCGCTGTACGAGAGCTGGTCGATCCCGATGGCGGTGCTGCTGGTGGTGCCCATCGGCGTGCTGGGCGCGCTGCTGGGCGCGTGGTCGCGCGGCTTCGCCAACGACGTCTACTTCAAGGTCGGCCTGATCACCATCATCGGCCTGTCGGCGAAGAACGCGGTGCTGATCATCGAGTTCGCCAAGGACCTGCAGGCACAGGGCAAGTCGCCCGCGGCGGCGGCCCTCGAGGCGATCCGGCTGCGCTTCCGTCCCATCATCATGACCTCGCTGGCGTTCATGCTGGGCGTGCTGCCGCTGGCCATCTCGCGCGGCGCCGGCTCGGCCAGCCAGCAGGCCATCGGCACCGGCGTGATGGGCGGCATGGCCACGGCCACGCTGATCGGCGTCGTCTTCGTGCCGCTGTTCTTCGTGCTGGTGCGCTCGCTGTTCAAGGGCAGCAAGCGACAGCACGACTTCGACGTGGCGCATTCGTCGCGCTCGTTCAGGGAGTGAGCGCGATGGCCGACAACCCTTTCCGGAAATTGCCCGTGACGAGTCTTCCCCTGCGTGCCACGGCGGCCGCCGCGCTGGCCTGCTGCCTGTGCGCGTGCAACACGATGGCGCCACGCTACGAACGCCCGGCCGCCCCCGTGGCCGCCGCCTTCCCCGCGGCCGCCGCGTCGGCCCCCGCCGCCACCACCGGCATCGCGCCCGCGGCGCAGCCGTGGCAGGCCTACTTCCAGGACGCGCGCCTGGCGCAGCTGATCGCCGCGGCGCTGGCCAACAACCGCGACCTGCGTGTCGCCATGCTCGACATCGAGGTCGCGCGCGCCCAGGTCGGCCTGAGCCGCGCCAACGAGTTCCCGACCATCGACCTGCAGGGCACCCACACCCGCGAGTCGGGCCAGCAGACGGTCGACACGGTGGGCCTGGCCGTGGCCGGCTACGAGCTGGACCTGTGGGGCCGCGTGCGCTCGCTGACCGACGCGGCGCTGGCGCAGCTGGCGGCCACCGAGGAGGCGCGCAAGGCGGCGCAGATCTCGCTGGTCGCGTCCGTGGCCAACGCCTACTACGCGCTGGCCGGCGACCAGGCGCTGCTGGACGTGGCCAGGCAGACGCTGGACACGCGCGGCGACACGCTCAGGCTGGTGCAGCTGCGCGTCGACAACGGCGTCGCCTCCAGCATCGACCTGCAGACGAACAAGTCGCTGGTGGAGACCGCACGCGTCGCCTACGTGGCGGCGCAGCGGCAGCGCGCGCTGGACCAGAACGCGCTCGAACTGCTGGTCGGCGGCCCGCTGCCCGCGAACCTGGCCGCGGCCCCGGCCTGGGACGACATGACGCTGCCCGACGTGCCCGCCGGCCTGCCGTCGGAGGTCCTGCTGGGCCGGCCCGATGTGCGCCAGGCCGAGCAGCAGCTGATCGCCGCCAACGCCGACATCGGCGCGGCGCGCGCGGCGTTCTTCCCGGCGATCACGCTGACCGGCAGCTACGGCACGGCCAGCACGTCGCTGAGCCACCTGTTCGAGCACCAGGCCTGGGCGTTCATCCCGCAGGTCAGCCTGCCCGTCTTCGACGCCGGCCGCACGCGCAACAACCTGCGCGCGAGCGAGGCGCAGCGCGACGTCGCCACCGCGCAGTACGAGAAGGCGGTGCAGAGCGCGTTCCGCGACGTGGCCGACGCGCTGGCCGGCCGCGCGACCCTGGTCGACCAGCTCGCGGCGCAGCAGGCGCAGACCGACGCCGAGACCGCGCGCTTCAAGCTGTCCAACCTGCTGTTCACCAACGGCGTGGCCAGCTCGCTGGACCAGCTCGACGCGCAGCGCTCGCTGTTCGCCTCGCAGCAGGCGTTGGTGCAGGTCAAGCTCGCGCTGCTGCAGAACCGCATCGCGGTCTATCGCGCGCTCGGCGGCGGCTGGACGCCGGCGGCGCTGCCGGCCTCCTGAAGCCGGCGTGCGACGCTCAGGCGGCCGCGGGCGCCTGTGCGGCCGCCTGCCCGCGCGTGGCGCCGCCCAGCAGCAGCCACAGGATCATTGCCGGCTCGCCGAGCTGGAGCACGAAGGCGGGCATCGCGAGGGCCGGTCGCAGCGCAGGCACCAGCAGGTCGGTGGCCGCGCCAAGCACGTAGCCGATGCCGGCCGCGACCGCGGCGGCGCCGAACACCTTCGGGATGAAGCCGCTGCGCAGCGACAGCAGGCCCAGCGGCAGCAGCCACAGCCCCCAGAAGAACGCGGCCAGCTGCAAGCCGTGCGCGTGCAGCTGCAGCGCCAGGAGGGCGAGCGCATCGAGCTGTGGCCGGTCGAACGCGCGCAGCCACGACGGCCCGTCGGCGAACAGGCCGGCGGCCACCTCGGCCAGCACGTTGAGGAACACCATCGGGATCGGGATCAGCCCGAGCACGAGCATCTGGCGCGCGAGCATGCGCTGCACGGGCCGGAACAGCTGGTAGAGCACCAGCACCATCCACACCTCGATGGCCTGGTGCACCACCTCGGTGGCCATGCCCAGTCGCAGGATGTCGGGGTGGGCGGCGATGCGCTGCGCGGTGGCCTGCGCGTCGCCCGCCACGAGCAGCCTGGCGGGCACGACCATCAGGCCGTAGGGCGCGATCAGCGCCACCAGGAAGTACAGCAGGCCGGCCACCCGCGCCTGGCGGCGCTCGGCGCTCAAGCCGTCCTCCAGCGCTCGCCCTGCTTGCGCACGTAGTGGTCGACCACGTAGCTCCAGGGGATGGCGAGCGCGATCAGCACCACCACCGAGCACTCGATGGCGGTGGCCACGGTACCCTCGTCCATGCGCCCCGACAGCCACAGCGGCGCCGCGATGGCGCCGAACCAGACGAGCTTCCACAGCAGCTCCCACAGCAGGATCGGCAGCATCTGCAGCGGATAGCGCAGGCCCAGCAGCGACAGCAGCGAGAACGACACCATCATGCAGGACTTGACGCCGACCGCCAGCGGCCACGGCTGCGTGCGTCCGAAGAACTGCGGCCAGACGACCGTGGCCAGGCCGACCACGACCAGCGCATACATCGCGCGCAGCAGGTGCAGGCGCCAGGCGGGCACCCCCTGCGATGGCGTGACGGTGCCCATCATTCCACCTGCTTCAGGATCTTCTCGATGCCGGCGAGCCGGGCCTGGACGTCGGTGAGCGCGTCGGAGATCTTCGCGAGCGCGGCGACGCTGGCCGCGTTGCCGGCCGCCTGGGCGCGCGCCTGCAGCACGAGCGCGCGATAGCGCATGCCGAACACGATCAGGATCGTGGCCAACGGCAGGCAGAGGGTGAGGAAGTAGACGCTCTCGGACATGGACACCTCTCAGGAATCGTTGGAATTCGTCAGGGACGCGGCGGCCTGCGCGATGGCGGCCGGGGACAGTTCGAGCAGGAAATCGGCGACCGCGAAGTAGTTCAGCGCCTTGCCGTCGGCCGACAGCTCGAGCTGGCTCGTCACGAGGCCGGCCTCCTCCAGCTTCTGCAGGTGCAGGTGCAGCAGGGGACGGCTGAGGCCGAGGTCGCGCGCCATCTGGCTGACGTAGTTGCGTCCCCCCGAGTGCAGCGCCGCGACGATGCGCAGCCGGTGCGGGCTGGACAGCGCGGCCAGCATCGCCAGCAGCCGGTCGCCATCGGGTATCGCGGATTTCGATTTCACGTGTCAATAATATCTGACACATGACAGAAGCGCAAGCACCGGGATGCGCACCGGAGGGCGCGCCGGATCAGTGGGAGGCGATGATCGCGATGGCCGCGCCCGTCAGGGCGATGGTCAGCACGATGGCGTACAGCGTGCTGACGAGGAAGGCCCGCAGCACCGCGGGCCACCAGCGGCCGCCGTAGGTTTCGCGCATGGCCCACACGCCGTACGCCACGACGGCGAACTGCGCCACGCCGACCACCGATTCCGGCAGCGCCAACATCACCAGCGCGGCCAGGAACCAGAACGCGTGCAGGTGCAGGCTGAACACGACATGTTCGCCATAGGTCATGCCGCGCCGCCGGTAGGCCAACTGCATGAGGCCGGCGAACGCGGGCAGCAGCAGGAAGATCGCGTAGGGAGCCCAGTGCATGAAGTGCTCGCGGGCGCGTTCCAGCGCCTCCTGCGGATTCTCCTGCGCGTGCTCCATCGCTTCGTTGAGCGACTGCTCCACGCGCGAGCACGCACGCTGGCCCGCGCCGCCGCAGTCGTTGGCCTTCAGCACCTCGAAGCGCGCGCCGCTGGCCGGCCGCGCGGATCCCGATGCGGCGTGCGCGGCGGACGCGATCTCGGCCCGGTACTCCGCCACCGCCATGTCGCGGCCGTCGGCCAGCACCTTCATGCCCGGCGTGACGTTGCCGGCCACGAGCTTGAGCACGAGGAAGAACAGGAAGCTGGCCGTCAGGTACAGCCGCAGCGGCAGCACGTAGCGCCGACGCCGGCCGTCCAGGTACTCGCGGGTGAGCCGGCCGGGCCGGCAGACCAGCAGCCCCAGCGTGCGCCAAAGCGTCCCCTCCAGTGCCACGTAGTGTCCGACGAACTCGTGCAGGAACTCGCCCAGCGTGGGCGGATGCAGCGTCGTTTCCTGCCCGCATGCGGGGCAGAACTTCAACGGCGCCGCTGTGCCGCA
>JBJMWE010000430.1:0-27278 GCA_045810285.1 Vitreoscilla sp.
AGGCGAGACGCGCTGCAAACGAGTCGGAGCCAGCCGCAAAGGCGAGTCGTATCGGGCGGTACGGCGAGGCTTTGCAACGACGCTCCGGCTCGTTTGCAGCCGTATCGCGCGTGCGAACTTCCGGGGCAGCACACTAGTACCTCGCGAGAATGCAAGGGCGCATTCCGGGTCGCGGTGCTGCGTCGCCGCTCCGCGCAGGGCGGATCGTTCGACCTGCGAGGCCGCCACCTCAGGCGGCTTCACTTCGCCTCGATCAGCCGCGCCGCGAGGACGTCCGGCGCCTCGAAGCCGTTGACGCGCTGCACGAGCCTGCCATCCTGGTAGGCCAGGTAGAGGGGCAGGCCGTTGTAGTCGAGTGACTTGCCGAACGTGTCGTACGCCACGGCCGTCCAGGGGCGGTACATCACGCGCAGGAAGCGCACGTCCGGGTGCGCCAGGGCCAGCGTCTCGAAGCCGGGGTTGGCGCGCAGGCAGAACGCGCAGGTCGTCTCGAAGGACGACAGCATCACGACCACGCGGCCGTGCGACTGCGCCAGCGTGTCGGCGATGTCGCGCGGCGACACCTGCGGGACACGGCCCGACGCCGGCGCAGCGGGAGGCGCCGTCGGTGCCGGCAGCTCGCCCATGCGGATGCTGTCGAACCTGCCGTCCACGAAGGTGACCAGCGCGGGCACCGCGGGCATCTTGCCGTGGGCCTTCAGGAACGCCGCGACCGGCGGCGGCAGGGCCGTCCACGGCGCCCACGCCATCTCTGCGTAACGCCCGACGTCGGGGCTGTCGTGCGCCGCCGTCCTGAACCGGGCGTTGTGCCGCACGCAGTAGCCGCAGCCCGGATCGTTCGACGTCAACGAGAGCAGCAGCGCGCCCTTCTGGCCGGCGGCGAACGCGTCGATGTCGCCGACCGGCACGGTCTCGACCTCGCCGGGCTGCGCGCAGGCGAGTCCGGCGTTGGCGACCAGGGCGGCGGCGAGCGCCGTGCGCAGGACGCGCAGGCGGCGCATCAGCGCGACGCCACGAGGTCGAAATGCTCCACCACGGGCGGCTTCGCGAAGAACGGGCCGACGATCTCGCGCCAGGCCGCGAACAGCGGGCCGCCGCGGAAATCGACCGTGTGGTTCTCCAGCGTCTGCCAGTGGATCGTGAGGATGTAGCGCTCGGTCGACTCGATGCCCTTGTGCACCTGGGCGTCGATGAAGCCCTTGGCGCTCCGGATGACGGTGTCGATGCCGCGCTGGATCGCCGCTTCGAATTCGGCGTTCCGGCCCGCGGTGATGGTGATGTCGGCGAGTTCGAGGATCATGGTCGTCTGCCCTGCGTGGTGGGATGGCGATTCTCACCGCTCGCGAGTGTCCTTGCGGCCCGCGCGGCGTCAAGGCGTGCGGGGCCGCCCCGCTCAGGCCCGCGCGATGTTCAGCGCCGCGCCGTCGAAGCCCGGGAACACCGCGGCGAGCCGGTCGTCGGGCAGGCGCAGGTTGTTCATGCACACGCCGGCGAGCACCTGGCGGAAGTCGGTGGTGATCGCGAGGTCGCGGCCCTCGTACAGCGCCGACGCGTCGACGCCCGGCCAGCGCCCGTAGACCTTGCCGCCGGCGATGTTGCCGCCGAGGGCCCACATCGCGTTGCCGTGGCCGTGGTCGGTGCCGCCGGTGCCGTTCTGGCGCGCGGTGCGGCCGAACTCGGAGATGACGAGGACGGTGGTGTCGTCGAATGCGGGCCCCAGGCGGGTGGCGAACTCGGCCAGGCCGCGGCCCAGGGGCTGCAGGCGGTTGGCGAGCTGGCCCTTGGCGCCGCCCTGGTTGACGTGCGTGTCCCAGCCGCCGAGCGCGACGAAGGCGATCTGCACGTTCGGGTCGCGCCGCATCAGCTGCGCCAGGCGGGCGGCGTCGTCGGGAAATCCACCCGGCAGCGGGGCGCCGTTGTCGGCCACCATCTGCTCGTGCGCCATGGCGGCCGGGTTCATCGCCTCGTTGACCTCGGCGCGCGATTGCTGCGACTGGCGATAGGCCCGCGACATCGCGTCGTCGCCCGCGTACAGCGCGTCGAACGCCTTGCTGACCTGTGGCCGATCGAGCTGCGTGGGCTTCGTCGCGGCCTTGCCGTTGGCGATGTTGGCCACCGGGTTGGGGCCGGCCCAGATGCGCGGCAGCGTGGCGCCGACGCTGATGCCGCGGGCGGCGCTCGCGCGCGCGCCCGCCGGCGGCTCGGTGCCCAGCAGCCGGTTGAGCCAGCCGTCGGGCGTGCCCTTGCGACCGGGCGTGCCCGATTCCATGTAGTCCTGCGCGTCGAAGTGGGAGCGCGTCGGATCGGGCGAGCCCGAGGCGTGCACGAAGGCGAGCTTGCCCGCCTGCCACAGCGGCATCAGCGGCGCGAGGTTCGGGTTGAGGCCGAAGTGGCCGTCCAGATCGAGCAGCCCGCCGTCCTGGCCGGGACGCGCCAGCGCGATCGACGAGCGCTGCTGGTAGTACGCCCCCTCCGTATAGGGCGCGACGACGCTCAGGCCGTCCACGGCGCCGCGCAGGAACACCACGACCAGGCGCCGGTTGCCGGGCAGCGGCGCATTGCCCGTGGCGGCGAAGGCGGTGCGGCCGACCGCGCTCCACGCGAGGCCGGCGGCGGCGGCCGATTTCAGAAGCTGTCTGCGTTGCATGGCGGGCTCCTTCAACGACGCATGAAGTCGGGGCTGCCCAGCAGCAGCGCTGCGCGCAGCGGGGGCGGGGCGTCCTCGACGGCGCGCCGCGTGCTGCCGGAAATGGCGGGGCCCAGCGTGGCCAGCAGCGTGGCGGCATCGACGGGCGACGTGGAGCCCTCCACCGGCTGGCTGCCGTTCACGGCGCGGTCGGCCTGTCTCTCCATCGCCTTGAGGGCGTTGCCGGCCGGCATCTCCGGGTCGTCGGCGCGCTGCAGCGGCAGCCGGCCCGAGGCCAGCGAGGTGGCGAAGTTCACGCGCTGCGTGATCGCGGCGGGGTTGAGCCAGTCGGCCTCGGTGTCGTGCCAGCCGTCGGGCGTCTGGCAGCCGTACAGCGGCTGGCCCAGCTGCGCGAGCTGCGCGATCAGCGGGCGCACGTTGGTGGTGGTGATGCCCGTGGCGCGCACCGCGGACAGCACGTACTGGTAGGGCGTCTTGAACTTCGTCGGCCGTGGGTCGCGGAATTCGGCGCTGTCGGCCAGCGCCTGCATCACCTCGCGCAGGTCGCCGTCGGTGGCCAGGAAGCGCTGCGCGAGGCGGTCGACCAGGGCCGGCGGCGGCACGTCGGCCACGAAGCGGCGCGCGAGCTTGGTCGCCAGGTGCCGCGCGGTCGCCGGGTGCCGCGCCAGCACGTCGAGCGCGCGTTCGCCCTCGAGCTGCCCGTCGGGCGCGATGCCGCGGCCCAGCCAGGTCTTGCCGCCGTCGTCGTGGCGACGCGCGTCGAAGACGAAGATCGAGTCGCCCTGGCCGCTGGCCGACGCCTCCGTCGCATCGGCGAAGTGCCGGCGGTTCGGCCCGTCCGGCCGCATCGTCCAGCCCGTGAGGATGCGCGCCAGCTCGGTGACGTCCTGCTGCGTGTAGCCGCCGTCCACGCCCAGCGTGTGCAGCTCCATCAGCTCGCGCGCGTAGTTCTCGTTGAGGCCGCTGGCCTTGCGCGCGCCGCCGCCCGTTCCCTTCCTGCGGCCCGGCTGGAAGCCCGGCGCCACCGACAGCCAGTTGTCCAGGTAGAACAGCATCGCCGGGTGCTTGGCCGTGGCCCCCAGCATGGCGCGGAATCGGCCCAGCACATGGGGGCGGATCGCCTCGCGCTCGTAGCTCTCCACCAGCACGCGATCCAGGCCCTTGCCCTGGAACACGTTGAAGTGGTTGAACCAGAAGTCGACCAGCACCTCCTGCAGCTGGCGCGGGCTGGCCAGCGCCTGCAGCAGCCGCTCCTGGCCGGCTTCGTAGGCGATCGCGGCGGCCTGCCGGCGACGTTCGCCCGCGGCCGGGTCCGGCGGGTTCGTGCCGTCGGGCGACGCCGTCTCCGCCTGCCTGGCCTGGCGCGCCTCGCGTTGCGCGTCGCGGTAGCCCTGGACGAGTTCGCGTTGCGTCCGTCCCGGCGTGCGCAGCGTGGCGAGCTGGTCGGACAGCCATGTCGGCAGCGCCAGGCGCCCGGGCTGCAATTGCTCCGCGACCCACGCGCCCGCGCCCATGCGCGTGACGCGCTCGAGGTCGCCCGGCGCGGGCCCGAACGCGAAGCGATCCAGCACGTGCAACGCCTCGGCCTGGGCCGCGTCGCTGTCCGCGGCGGCCCGGGACGGGCGCCACGCCACCGCGGCGAGGGCGGCGGCGAGTGCGCCGCGGCGCGTCATCGGAAGGGCGGTCGACAAGGTCATCGGGCAGGCGTGCGGACGTGGACGAGGCTGCCTATTAAACGGCAGCTCGACGGCCGCTGTTGACACCGCCCGCGTTGCTGGAAGGCAAAGTCGCGTTGCCTGGGGGCCTTGCCTGAACCGGGGCTGAGGCGCGGCTAGGGGATCACCCTGAAAGGCCGGCGCATCACGCCGGCGGGCGAACCCCGGGTCGTGCCGCCCGCCCGGCTCTTCCCGTCATCCTGCGCGAAGTCGCAGGATCCACGCACGCCGATGCGCATCCTCGGGCCGCAGGTTCCGCGACCTCGCCTTGCTCCGCGCCGAATGACGGCGCGAGGCGTCACATGCGTTCGAGCCGGATCGGCACCGACTTGTACGCCGGCACCTGGCTGCCCACGGCGTGGTGCCACAGGGGAACCAGCGGCGTCAGCTCGGGGAAGTAGCCGGCCGCGCAGCCGGCCGGGATGTCGTAGCGCACGATGCGCAGGCCGGGCACCTCGCGCACGACGCCGTCGTCGGCGGCGGTGCGCGCCCGCACCAGCTGGCCGTCCGCGAAGCCCAGCCGCGCGATGTCCGCATCGTTCATCATCAGCACGTGGCGCGTGCCGTGGATGCCGCGGAAGCGGTCGTGCAGGCCGTACACCGTCGTGTTGAACTGGTCGAAGCTGCGCAGCGTCGTCAGGCGGATGACGTCAGGGCCGCGCGCGGTCATGTCGTCGTCCTCGTCCAGCGACGGCGGCACGATGAAGTTGGCCTTGCCGTTGGGCGTCTTCCACTCGCGATGGCAGGCGCCGAGCGGCCGGTGGAAGCCGCCGGGCTGCCACATGCGCTGCTCGAAGTCGTGGAAGATCTCGGGGTACGTCCGCGCGATGGCCTCGCGCACCTTCGCGTAGTCGGCCACCCAGTCGTCCCAGGGCACCTTGTTGGGCCCCAGCGTGGCCTTGGCGATGCCGGCGACGATCGCGGGTTCCGACAGCAGCTGCGCGCTGGCCGGCTCCGCCATGCCGCGCGAGCCGTGCATGCAGCCGGTGGAATCCTCCATCGACACGGCCTGTTCCACGCCGCCCTGGCGATCGACCTCGATGCGCCCCAGGCAGGGCAGCAGGTACGCCACCTCGCCGTGCACCACGTGGCTGCGATTGAGCTTGGTGGCCACCTGCACGCTGAGCTTCAGGCGGCGCCAGCCGCGCTCGACGACCGGCCCGTCCGGCACCGCGCGCAGCAGGTTGCCGCCGAGCGCGACGATCGCCTGCACGGAGCCGTCCGCCAGGCCCTGGCAGGTCTCGACCGTGGTCAGGCCCTTCTGCTGCGGGATGTCGAAGTCGAACAGCGCCTTGAGCTTGTCGGCCGGCACCTGCCCGGGCTTCTCGGTGATGCCCACGGTGCGCTGGCCCTGCACGTTGGAGTGCCCGCGCACCGGCAGGATGCCCGCGCCCGGCTTGCCGATGTTGCCGCCCAGCAGCAGCAGGTTGGCCACCATCTGCACGTTGGCCACGCCCGACTTGTGCTGCGTCAGGCCCATGCCGTAGATGCCCAGCACGCGCTTCGAGCGGCCGATCACCGCCGCCGCCGATTCGATCGCCGCGCGCGCCAGCCCGCTCGCCTGCTCGATGGCCGGCCACTCGACCTGGCGCAGGTGCAGGCAGAAATCCTCGAAGCCGTGGGTGTGCTCCGCGACGAAGGCATGGTCGATCACCGCGTCGCCGCCGGTCTCGCGCGCCTGGTCGTCCAGCGCGACGATCGCCTTGCACAGCCCGGTGAGCGCCGCGAGGTCGCCCCCGGCCTTGAGCTGGTGGTACTGCGTGTTCATCGTCGTGTCCGCCGGCGTGACCATCTGCAGCGGGTTCAGCGGGTTGGCAAAGCGCACGAGGCCCGGTTCCCTGAGCGGGTTGAACACCAGGATGGGCACGTCGCGCTCGCGGCATTCCTGCAGGTCGTGCAGCATGCGCGGCGCGTTGGTGCCGATGTTGTGGCCCATGATGAAGATGCAGTCGCACTGCTTGAAGTCCTCCAGCTGCGCCGTGCCCACCGGCACGCCGATGCTCCTGGGCAGGCCGACGGAGGTGCTCTCGTGGCACATGTTGGAGCTGTCGGGCAGGTTGTTCGTGCCGTACAGCCGCGCCATCAGGGCGTACATGTACGAGGCCTCCAGCGACGCACGGCCCGACGTGTAGAACACGGCCGACGCCGGCTCGAGCGCCTTCAGCCGCGCGCCGATGTCGGCGAAGGCGTCGTTCCACGACACCTCGACGTACTTGTCGCTGGCCGCATCCCAGCGCAGCGGCGCGGTGAGGCGGCCCTGCGATTCGAGTTCCAGCTCGGTCCACGACTCGAGTTCGGTCAGCGTGTGCTGCGCGAAGAACGCCGGCGTGCAGCGATCGGTGGTGAGCTCCCACGCGGTGGCCTTCGCGCCGTGCTCGCAGAACTCCGCCGGATGCGGGTCGGCCGGCTTGGCCCAGGAGCAGCTGACGCAGGCGAAGCCGTCGGGCTTGTTCTGCTTGAGCAGGACGCGCGTGCCGTCCAGCGGGATGTGCGCCTCCCGCAGGGCGTGCGCCACTTCCCTGACCGACGTCCAGCCGCCGGCGGCGTGGGTGAAGGGTTCGATGCGGATGTCTTCGTCCTGGGCCATGGCGCGCTTCCCGATGTTCTGCGACTCCGGTCGGGCGGCAAGGCACGTGCCGCGGGCGTTGCATGTCGGGGACGCTGCAAGGCACGCGCCGTCGTGCGAAAGTCGAGCTTCCTGTGCCCCCGCCGCGCCGTCGCGCGTGCCCGAACCCGGAGCCTCCTCGTGGACCAACCGCCGACCTTCGTTGCCCCCGCGCCGGGCCAGCAGCCCGACCCCAACCGCGCGTACCAGATGTTCCCGCTGCTCGATGCCGTCGACATCCAGCGTGTGCAGCGCTTCGGCGAGGCGCGCACGTTCGCCGACGGCGCCTTCCTGATCCAGGCCGGCGAGAAATCGCGCGGGCTGTTCCTGCTGGTCAAGGGCGGCGTGAGCGTGGTGCAGCGCGACGGCCTGGGCCGGCGGGTGCCGTACCACGACTACGCGCCCGGCGAGTTCCTGGCCGAGGCCGGCACGCTGTATGGCGGCGCGTCGCTGGTCGACGCCCAGGCCGTCGGCGACGTCGAGGGCTTCCTCGTGGTGCCCGACCAGCTGCGCGCGCTGATCATCGCGGAGGCCGATCTGGGCGAGCGCATCATGCGCGCGCTCATCCTGCGCCGCGTCTCGCTGATCCAGGCCGGCGCGAGCGGCGCCACGCTGATCGGCGCCGAAGGCTCGGCCTCGGTGATCCGCCTGCAGACCTTCCTGCGGCGCAACGGCCAGCCGCACCATGTCGTCACCGGCGAGTCCGATCCGGTGGCCGCCCAGCTGCTGGTGCAGTACGGCGCCGCGAAGGCCGAGGCCGTGGCCGTCACGCCCAACGGCACGGTGCTGGTCGACCCGAGCGAGACGCAGCTGGCCACCGCACTGGGCATGATCGACGACCGCGTCTGCGACGGCATCTTCGACGTGCTGGTGGTGGGCGCGGGGCCGGCGGGACTGTCCACGGCCGTCTACGCGGCGTCCGAGGGCCTGCGCGTGGCGGTGGTCGACTGCCGCTCGTTCGGCGGCCAGGCGGGCGCCAGCGCACGCATCGAGAACTATCTCGGCTTTCCCACCGGCATCTCGGGCCAGGCGCTGGCCGGCCGCGCGTTCATCCAGGCGCAGAAGTTCGGCGCCAAGATGATCATCCCGGCGGAGGTGGTGTCGCTCGACTGCTCGAAGGCGGAGAGCGAGGGCGTGTTCGCGATCCACCTCGCCGACGGGCGCCGGCTGCGCGGGCGCAGCCTGGTGTGCGCCAGCGGCGCGCGCTACCGGCGGCCGGCGCTCGGGCGCATCGAGGAATTCGAGGGTCGCGGCGTCTGGTACTGGGCCTCGGGCCTGGAGGCCAAGATGTGCACCGGCTGCGAGATCGTGCTGGTGGGCGGCGGCAATTCGGCAGGGCAGGCCGCGGTGTTCCTGTCGGCGCACGCCGAGCGGGTGCACATGATGATCCGCGGGCCGGGCCTGGCGGCCAGCATGTCGCGCTACCTGATCGACCGCATCGAGGCCGCGCCCAACATCCGGCTGTGGACGAACACGGAGCTCGTGGAGCTGCAGGGCCAGTTGCCCTCGGGGCTGAGCAGCGTGAAGTGGCGCCAGGGGGGCAAGGACGGCGAGGTGCACGAATGCGAGCTGCGCAACGTGTTCCTGTTCGTCGGCGCCGACCCCGAGACGCGCTGGCTGGAAGGCTGCGGCATCGCCGTCGACAAGCATGGCTTCGTGCGGACCGGCGTCGAGGCGGCCACCGGCGCCGACGGCCAGGTCAAGCCCGGCCGGGTGCCCAACCCGTTCGAGACCAGCGTGCGCGGCGCGTTCGCGGTGGGCGACGTGCGCGCCGGCTCGGTCAAGCGCGTGGGCGGCGCGATCGGCGACGGCGCGGCCGCCGTGGCGCTGATCCACCAGCACCTGGCGGCGCTGGACGCGCAGGCGACGGCTGCCGCCTGAAGCGCGAAGACCCCATCCGTACGCGTCCCGCGCGGCCTGACCATACTGTGGCTTCACCCACTGAGATGACGTCATGGCCAAGCACCCCACCACGTTCCGCATCGGCGGCGAACTCGAGATCCACCGCCTGGGCTTCGGCGCCATGCGCATCACCGGCAAGGGCATCTGGGGCCCGCCGGACGACCGCGCCGGCGCGCTGGCCACGCTGCGCCGGCTGCCGGAGCTGGGCGTCGACTTCATCGACACCGCGAACTCCTACGGGCCCGAGGTCTCCGAGGCGCTGATCCGCGAGGCGCTGTTCCCGTACGCGCACGTCACCGTCGCCACCAAGGGCGGCCTGGAGCGCAGCGGGCCGGACGTGTGGACGCAGAACGGCAACCCCAGCCACCTCGTCAGCGAGGCGCATGCCAGCCGCGAGCGCCTGGGCGTCGACCAGATCGCGCTGTGGCAGCTGCACCGCATCGACGCCAAGGTGCCGCGCGACGAGCAGTTCGACGCGGTGCGCCTGCTGCTGGACGACGGCGTGATCGCGCACGCGGGCCTCAGCGAGGTCTCCGTCGAACAGATCGAGGCGGCCGCCAGGGTGTTCCCGGTGGCCACCGTGCAGAACCGCTACAACTTCGCCGACCGCGGCAGCGAGGACGTGCTGAAGTTCTGCGAGGCTCACGGCATCGGCTTCATCCCCTGGTACCCGCTGGCCGCCGGCGAACTCACGCGCGAGGGCACGGCCGCGCTCGATGCCATCGCCAGGGCGCACGGCGCCACGCCCAGCCAGGTGGCCGTCGCCTGGCTCCTGCAGCGCAGCCCGGTGATCATCCCGATTCCGGGCACGTCGAAGGTGGCGCATCTGGAGGAGAACGTGAAGGCGCGCGAGATCGAGCTGACGGACGCGGAGTTCGATCGACTGGACAAGGTGGGCTTGCGGTAGCGATCGAATTCGTCCGAGGCGGTCACCCGCGCGGGCTGAACGTGCGCGGAAAGAACACGGGCGTGTCGCGGTCCTTCAGCCGGTAGCCCATCGGCGGCCGGTTGGAATCGCTGTCGACGATGCCGACCTCCACCAGGAAATCGGCCGCGAGCATGCGCGTGCGGAAGCCGCTCTTGTCGACCGGCCGGCCCAGCACGATCTCGTAGGTGCGCTGCAGCTGCGGCAGCGTGAACGGCTCGGGCAGCAGGTAGGCCGGCAGCGAGGTGTATTCGACCTTGCTGCGCAGCCGCTCGATGCCCGCGCGCAGGATCTGCGCGTGGTCGAACGCCAGCTTCTTCCTGGCCAGCTGCGGGTCGTCGACGCCGAACCATGCCACATCCGCGGCGTTCGCGCCCTTGGCGAGGGCCACGCCGTCGGACGGCATCAGCGCGAAGTACGCGTGCGTGGCCGACCACCCGCGCGGGTCGCGCGCGGCGCCGCCCCAGCTGCCCAGCTGCTCGAGGTAGGGACTGGCGACGCCGGTCTTCTCGCGCAGCTTGCGGCGCGCGCAGGCCTCGAGGTCGGCGTCCAAATCGACGTTCACGAACCCGCCGGGCAATGCCCACATCCCCAGGAAGGGCTCGTCGCCCTCGCCGGGGCGCTGCACGAGCAACACCTTGAGGGCGTCGTCGACGACCGTGAAGATCAGCACGTCGACGGTGGTGAAGGGGCGCGGGAAGTCGTTCCGGGCGGGGTCGGGCTTGCGGAGGGCCATGGCGCGTCCTGCTTGACTTCGGGTTGATTGGTTGTACTGTACACCTTTATTGCGTGCGGGTAGGCGGATGGCCGGTAGGGCGGGTTAGCCGTCAGGCGTAACCCGCCGTTCGGGGGCGCGCCGGTCCGCCGTTCGCGGTTCGCCCGCGCGCCGATCCGGTGGGTGCATTTCGTGGTTTCGAACCGCGTGCCAGCCGGGCGACGAACGGCGGGTAACGCCTGCGGCTAACCCGCCCTACGACGCTGCGGGCCGCGCAACGTTCGACGCCGCGGAAGCCCGGTAGGGCGGGTTAGCCGCAGGCGTAACCCGCCTTTCGCCGGAGCGTCAGGCCTGCGGTTCGGCCGCGGTGAGCCCGAGGAAGTGGTCGAGCATGTGGAAGTGGTCGTCGAAGAACCGGTCCTCGATGCCTGCGATCTCGGCGATGGGCAGCCAGTGCACCGTGGCGGCGTCGTCGTCCGCGCGCACCTCGGGCAGCTCGCGGTCGCCCAGATCGAAGTGGTGCGCGTGCGTGATCGTGCGGCCGCGCTGGCTGCGGTCGGGGTGGTCGAACACCGCCACCGAGCGCAGGCTGCGGCGCATCGTCGCGTCCAGCAGCTTCAGGTGCGTCTCCTCCTCCAGCTCGCGCAGGCAGGATTGCCAGCAGGTCTCGCGCTGCTCGATGAAGCCGCCGGGCACGGCGAACAGGCCGCGGCCCGGGGCCTTGCCGCGCTGGATCAACAGCACGCGGCCGGCGCACTGCACCACGGCGTCGACGGTCACGAACGTGGGCTCGTACGGCGCCGCGCGCCAGGCCTGCCTGTAGCGCTGCAGCATGCGCCATTCGACGGCCAGCTCCGCGTAGTGCGGCATGGCCGTCCAGGCGCGCAGGAACGCGATGGTGGACGGCGGCACCTGGTCGACGAAGGCGGCGAGCGCGGCGTCGATGGCGGGCGGCGTGTGGGCGTCGGCGGGCTGCGCGCCGAACAGCGCGTCGCGCAGCTGCGTGCCGCCGGCGCCGGGCAGGCGGTCGACGGAGGCGAGCGTCCACCCGGGGAAGGCCGACAGGTAGCTGCTGGTGGCGTCCGCCAGGTGGCCGACCAGCGTGACGCGCGGCGCCTCTTCCGGCGGCAGCAGCGCGGCCACCGCCGCGCGCACGGAGGCGACCCAGCGCGCCTCGTCGTAGTAGTCGCGCATCGGCACGACGACCAGGCGCTCGCGATCGGCCTCGGGCACGGCCTGGCGGACCATCTCCGCGCGCTCCTTCCAGGTGAACGGGTTGCGCGGCGTCCGCGCCTGGAAGGCAGAGCCGATGATCACGACGCAGCGCGAGGCGACCGCGAGGCCGCGCGCGAGCAGCGCCAGGTGCGCTTCATGGAAAGGCTGGAAGCGGCCGACGAGGACGGCGATGTCGGAGGGCATGGGCGTCCTTGTCGTTCAGGCGACCTTGGCGGCGATGGGCATCTGGCGCCCGCTGCCGAAGGCGCGCGATCGCACGCGGATGATGGGCGGCGCCTGGCGGCGCTTGTACTCGTTGCGCGCGATCAGGCCGCGCACGCGCAGCACCAGCGCCTCGCCTTCTGGCGTCGCGCGCAGCTGCGCGACGAACTCGGCGGCGCGCGCCAGTTCGGGCGGCGCCAGGCGTGCGCCCTCGATCAGCAGCTTCAGGATCTCGTCGAGGACGGGGTAGGGCGGCAGGCTGTCGGTGTCGCGCTGGCCCGGCGCGAGCTCGGCCGACGGCGCCTTGTCGATGATGGCCTGCGGGATCAGTTCGCGCCCTGCGGCCTCGTTGAGGTGGCGCGACAGCGCGAAGACCTCGGTCTTGTACAGGTCGCCGATCAGCCCCAGGCCGCCGTTGGTGTCGCCGTACAGCGTGCAGTAGCCCACCGAGATCTCCGACTTGTTGCCGGTGGTCAGCAGCAGGTGGCCGTACGTGTTGGAGTATTCCATCAGCGTGGTGCCGCGCACGCGCGCCTGCAGGTTCTCCAGCGGCAGGCCCTTGAGCGGCTGGCCAAACGAGGCCTCGAATTGTGCGGCGAACGCAGCCACGGTGTCGGCGATCGGATGCGTGTGCAGCGCCACGCCGAGGTTGCGGCACAGCGTCACCGAGTCGTCGACCGAGCCGGCCGACGAATACACCGACGGCATCGTGATGGCGACCACGTTCTCGGCGCCGAGGGCGTCGACCGCGAGCGCCAGCGTGAGCGCGCTGTCGATGCCGCCCGACGAGCCGATGACGGCCTTCGTGAAGCCGCAGCGGCGCGCGTAGTCGCGCAGGCCCAGCACGATCTGCGCGCGGTAGAACGCCATCGTCGACAGGCCTTGCGGCGACACCGGCGCCAGCGGCGTGCCGATGTCGGACGAGAGGCGGCCGTCCTGGAACGTCAGCGTGGTGACGTCCTCGACGAAGCGCCGCGCCTCGTAGCAGACGGTGCCGCTCGCGTCGACGGCGAACGAGGCGCCGTCGAAGACGACCGTGTCCTGGCCGCCGACCTGGTTGACGTACAGCAGCGGGAAGCCGTGGCGCCGGCACGCCGCACCGAAGACCTGGTGGCGCATCTCGCGCTTGCCGATGTCCGACGGGCTGGCGTTGATCGACACGACGAGGTCGGGCGCCGCGTCGGCCAGGCGCGAGAACGGGTTGACGGCGTAGTCGGCGCCGCTGTCGTTCCAGCCGTCCTCGCAGATCATCAGGCCCACCTGCGTGACGCCGATGCGCAGCACGCGTGCGACGTCGGGGCCGGGCGCGAAGTGGCGCAGCTCGTCGAAGATGTTGTACGTGGGCAGCAGCTGCTTGGAGTAGCGCAGCACCACCTGGCCGGCCTTGAGCACGACCAGCGCGTTCTGCAGGCGCTTGCCGACGCCCGCGTGCGCCAGCGGCGCGCCGACGATCCAGTGCAGCGACGGGAATTCCTGCGAGGCCACCTGCAGGTCGGCCAGGCCCTGCGCGACACGCGCGAGGAACTCGGGTTCGTCGAGCAGGTCGCCGGGATAGTAGCCGGTGAGCGAGAGCTCGGAGAACACGACGACGTCGGCGTGCGCCGCGGCCGCCTGGCGTGCGGCGTCGACCATCTTGCCGACGTTGCCGGCGACGTCGCCGACCATGTAGTTCAACTGTGCGACGGTGATGCGGAGCATGCGGCTTCCTCAGGCGGGAGTGGCTTCGGGCGCGACATGGAAGACCTGGCGCAGGTAGGCCAGGAAGGTCTCGTCCCTGCACAGCGTCTTGCCCGGCGAATCCGACAGCTTGGCCACCGGCTGGCCGTTGCACTGCGTCAGCTTCATCACGATGTTCAGCGGCACGAGGCCGACGTCGTTGGTGAGCGAGGTGCCGATGCCGAAGCCCAGCTGCGTGCGGTCGGCGAAGTGGCGCCAGATCGAGAACGCCGTCTCGAGGTCGAGGCCGTCGGAGAACGTCAGGCGCTTGCTGTGCGGGTCGATGCGCAGCGTCGCGTAGTGCGCCAGCGCCTTCTCGCCCCATTCGACCGGGTCGCCGGAGTCGTGGCGCAGGCCGTCGAACAGCTTGGCGAAGTAGAGGTCGAAGTCGCGCAGGAAGGCGTCCATGCCCACCACGTCCGTCAGCGCCACGCCGAGGTCGCCGCGGTACTCCTGCACCCAGTTCTCGAGCGCCATCTTCTGGAAGTCGCGCAGGCGCACGTCGAAGGCCTGGTACGACTGCAGGTATTCGTGCGCCATCGTGCCGATCGCCACGAGGCCGTACTTCTTCGCAAGGAAGACGTTGGACGTGCCCTTGAAGAACTCGGGCACCTCGTCCTTGAGCGTGCGCACCACTTCCTCCTGCCAGGCGCGGGAGAAGCGACGGCGCACGCCGAAGTCGAAGAACTCGAACGGATGGGCGCGTGCCGGCTCGCGCGCGCCGAACTCGCGCAGCGCGGCGATCTTGGCGCGCAGGCGCGTGCGGCCCTCGGCGAGCGCGGCGACCTGGTCGGCGCGGCGGAAGTACAGCTCGTTGACGATGGCCAGCACGTAGATCTCGAAGCCCATCACGTGCACCTGCGGGCCTTCGGCCACGATCTGCAGCGTGCGGCCGTCGTCGGCGACCTGTGCGCGCACGAAGCGGCGCTGGAAGCGGAAGATGCGCAGGAAGTCGACGAAGTCGTTCTTGACATAGCGCAGCCGCCCGATGTAGCCGAGCTCGTCCTCGGTGAGCGACAGCGCGCACAGGTGGTCGAGCTGTTCGTTCACCTGCGCGAGCAGCTCCGACAGCGGGAACGCCGGCGCGTTGCGGCACACGAACCGGTATTCGGCCTGCGCCTGCGGATGGCGATGCAGCATCGTCTGCCACATCGTGAACTTGTAGAGGTCGGTCTCGAGCAGGCTTTGGATGATGGGGGTCATGGTGCGATTCTCATCGTTCGCGGCGCCGGCCGCTCAGGCGGCTTCCAGCAGGCCCAGCGCCTCGGTCGACGTGGCCAGGCGTACGCCCCTGGTGCGCATGTCGTCGAGGAAGGCCTGGTGCTGCGCCTCGAAGCCGGCCACGGGGCTCATGCAGTCGGTCAGCAGCACCACGCGTTCGGGGCGGCCGCCGGGCAGGTTGGCGACGATGTGCTCGGTGGTGGCGCGCACGCAGTGGCTGCTGGCCTCGCCGGCGATGAACAGCAGCCCGGCGCGGTCGAGCGCGGCCAGCAGCGCGGCGTTGAGCTGCGTGTGCTCGTCCTCCGGGTCCGGCACCTCGGCCTGGATGGCGCTGTAGTGTTCCGTCCACGGGTTCTCGCCCTTGCTGACCTTGCGCACGTTGCGCAGCTGCGCCCGCTCCCAGCGGTTGTAGGCGTCGCGCACGTCGGCATGCACGTCGTGGCCCCAGGTGCCCATCTCGCAGTGCACGGGCCACACCATCAGCACGTAGCGGCCGCGCGACTCGAGCTGGTCGAGGTAGTCCAGCGTGCGCGGCAGGGCCGCGGGGTCGCGCGGCAGGAACGCGCCGGCGCGCACCTGGGCGGCGGTGACCTGGGTGAACGGTGCGACGTCGCCGCCGTCGTGCAGGCGCCAGAACGTGGGGTGGGCGATGTCGACCTGGTGGTGCGAGTCGAGCGTGACGGTGATCTCCTGCAGCCGCGAGCCGGCCTCGCTGATGAACTGCGCGGTGCGCAGCATGTCGGCGTGGGCGCCGGCCACCGGCAGGGTGGGGGCGACGGCGGTGCCGGTGAGCGGGTCGACCGGGCGATAGCCGACCGGGACGTCGCAGAAGTCGTTCTGCGGATCGATGATCAGGAGCTGGGTGGCGGTCTTCATCGGGTGCTTCCTCGTTGTCCGTGAGTTCACTATACACCGACAAGTTGTGCAATACAACTAATTTGGCGATTGACATCCCCCGGGAGAGGATGACCCCGCGCCCCGCGCGGTTCAGGCGCCGGATGGCAGCATCGGTTATCCTATCCTCCCCCACAGGATGAAACCGATGTCCGTCCACCCGTCCCACCCCGAGATCATCAAGCGCCTGAAACGCGCCGAGGGCCACCTGCGCAGCATCGTCACGATGCTGGAGGACGGCCGCGACTGCCTCGAGATCGCCCAGCAGATGCAGGCGGTCGAGAGCGCCGTGTCCAATGCGAAGAAGACGCTGGTGCACGACCACATCGACCACTGCCTCGAGCATGCCGTCGACGGTGTCGGCGCGCGCGACGCCATCAGCCAGTTCAAGGCGATCACCAAGTACCTATGAGCGACTTCCAATCCCTGCTGGCCGGCGGCAATGCCTGGCTGTTCCTGCCGAGCGCCATCCTGCTGGGCGCGCTGCACGGCCTGGAGCCCGGCCATTCGAAGACGATGATGGCGGCGTTCATCGTCGCCGTGCGCGGCACCGTCCTGCAGGCGGTGCTGCTGGGGCTGGCGGCGACGGCCTCCCACACGGCCATCGTCTGGCTGATCGCGCTCGGCGGCATGGTCTTCGGCCAGCGCTGGAGCGCCGAGGCGAGCGAGCCGTGGATGCAGGTGATCTCGGCGGTGCTGATCATCGGCGTGGCGCTGTGGATGCTGTGGCGCACGGCGCATGACCGGGCGGCGTGCTTTCATGACCACGGCGACGACGACCACCACCACGACGAGGCGAGCGCGGGCGGCGACCACGACGATCACCACGGCCACGCCCATGCGCCCGGGGAGGATTGCGGGCACGGCCACGCGCATGCCCAAGCCCGCGCGGGCACGGCACCGCTCGTCGACGCCGGCGGCGGCGATGCCCACGCCCGTGCCCATGCCTCCGACATCGAGCGCCGCTTCGCCGGCCGCACCGTCACCACCGGCCAGATCGTGATGTTCGGCCTGACCGGCGGCCTGATCCCGTGCCCGGCGTCGATCACGGTGCTGCTGCTGTGCCTGCAGCTCAAGCGCGTCGCGCTCGGCGCCACGCTGGTACTGGGCTTCTCGGTCGGCCTCGCGCTCACGATGGTCGCCTCGGGCGTGATCGCGGCCGTCGGCCTGAAGCACCTGTCCCGTCGCATAGGCAACGGCCGCTTCAGCGCGCTCGCGGCCAAGGCGCCGTACTTCTCGGGCGGGTTGATCCTGCTGGTGGGCGCGTACGTCGGGTACCAGGGCCTGCACGCGCTGCTGGCCTGAAACGCGAGCGGCGGAGGCGAATGGCAGGGGCGGCAAGGCTCGTCCCCGTCTTCGATCCGTCAGCTTGGCGAAGGCCGGCTTCCCTCGCGCAGCTCTTCCGCTCGCGCGCGCGGGACGCGACACTTGCGGGCATGCTGCCTTGCGCCCGACCATCCCTGCGCGCCGTCGCCCTCTCGCTCGCGCTGGCCGCGGCGAGCGCCGTGGCCGCCGCCGCCCCGCGCCCCGAGCACTTCCCGAGCGCCGATGGCCGCACGGAGCTGGTCGGCTACCTGTTCGCCCCGGACGGCCCCGGCCCGCATCCGGCCATCGTGCTGCTGCACGGGCGCGGCGGGCCGTACTCGTCCAACGTCAACGCGGGTTGCAGCGTCGTTGCCGTCGATCGGGAATCGCCCTGCAATGCGGCGACGCTGTCCAGGCGCCACCAGATGTGGGGCGACTACTGGGCCGCGCACGGCTACGTCGCGTTGCTGGTCGACAGCTTCGGCCCGCGCGGCCGTGCGCACGGCTACGGCCGCTTCACGCACGACGATCCTGATCGCGAGGCCGTCAACGAACGTACCGTGCGCCCCCTCGACGCCGAGGGCGCGCTGGCCTGGCTCGCCGCGCGCCGCGACGTGCTGCCCGATCGCGTGATGCTGCAGGGCTGGTCCAACGGCGCGAGCACGGCGCTCAATGCGATGCTGCGCCAGGCGGCCGGCGAGGCCGTCGATGGCACCAGGCGCTTTCGCGCCGCGCTCGTGTTCTATCCGGGCTGCGGCCCCAAGGCCTTGCTGACGCGCCGCGTGGCTGTCGATGCGCCCGTGTGGGTGTTCCTCGGCGCGGCCGACGAGGAGGTGTCGCCGACGGTATGCGCCGACACGCTCGCCCGCGCAGCCGGTGGCCCGGTCACGGTGACCACCTACCCTGGCGCCACGCACGACTTCGATGACCCCGGCAAGGCCCGCCAGTCCGACGCCGCCAACCGCGACGCCAAGGCGGATGCAATGGCGCGCGCCGCCGCCCTGCTCGACGGCGTCGGCCGCTGAGAACGTTCGGACCGGCGCGGGTGCAGCGCTTGCTCGCCCCGGGGCACCGTCCCCGAGGAGCCCCCATGGCCGCCACCCACGCCAAGTCGCGCACGCCGTCCGCCCGCAAGTGGTCCCGGCGCGTCACCGAGACAAGCGACGCGTTGGACCTCCAGCCCGACGTCTTCAAGCTGGAAGATCCGAAGCAGATCGCCCGCTCGCTCAAGCGCTCGGCCGAGCACAGCGACCGCCGCAAGAGCGACCCGTATCGGTCGGCGATGTCGATGCTGACCTTCTACATCAATCGCGCCGGCCACAACCTCGCGGCACGCCAGCGCAAGCACCTGGAGGATGCGAAGGACGAGCTCCGTTCGCTGTTCGACAGGCCGGCGCCGCGCAGGAAGAAGACGCACTGACGGCGCTCCGCCGGGCGCGCGCCTTGCTGCCATTCCTGCCCGGGGCGACAGCGTGTCGCGCCGGATCCGAAGGAGCGCCGCATGTCCTCCCTGTTCCAGCGCCAGGCCCTGCAACCGGACGAACGCCAGGTCGAGGCAGCACGCGTTGCCGCCCTGCCGCTGGGTGGCGGAGACGACGAGTTCGACGAGCTCCTGCGCCGCATCGGCAACGCGCGCTTCGTGCTGCTGGGCGAGGCCTCGCACGGCACGCACGAGTTCTACGAGGCGCGCGCCCGCATCACCTTGCGCCTGGTCGCCGAGCGCGGCTTCGACGCCGTCGCGATCGAGGGCGACTGGCCCGACGCCTACCGCGTCAACCGCTTCGTGCGCGGCCTGGGGGACGACGCGTCGGCCGTCGACGCGCTCGCCGGCTTCCAGCGCTTCCCCACCTGGATGTGGCGCAACACCGCGGTGGTGGACTTCGTCGAGCGCCTGCGCGCCTGGAACGCCGGCCGGCCCGCCGCCGCGCGGACGGGCTTCTACGGCCTCGACCTCTACAGCCTGAGCGCCTCGATGGCGGCGGTGCTGGGCTATCTCGACCGCGAGGCGCCCGACGTCGCGGCCCGCGCACGCGAGCGCTACGCGTGCTTCGAGCCCTTCGGCGGCGACAGCCAGGTCTATGGCCTGATGACGGGCCTGGGCTCGACGCCGTCGTGCGAAGAGGCCGTGATCCGCACGCTGGTCGACCTGCAGCACCGGCGCGCGCAAGGCCATGCGGACGTCGGCGACGACCCCGAGGCGCAGTTCGACGCCGAGCAGAACGCCGCGCTGGTGCGCGACGCCGAGCGCTACTACCGCAGCATGTACCTCAGCGACGTCTCGTCGTGGAACGAGCGCGACACGCACATGGCGCGCACGCTGTGGGAGATCGACCGCCACCTCGGGCGGCCGGGCCGGCCGACGAAGATCGTCGTGTGGGCCCACAACTCGCACCTGGGCGACGCCTCGCAGACCGAGATGGGCCGCGCCCGCGGCGAGCTCAACCTGGGCCAGCTCGTGCGCGAGCGCTTCCCGGAGGACAGCTGGCTCATCGGCTTCACGACGCACGATGGCGCCGTCACGGCCGCCACCGAATGGGACGCGGCGGCCGAGCACAAGCGCGTGAATCCGTCGCGCGGCGATTCCATCGAGGGCGTGCTGCACGCCACCGGCCTGCACCGCTTCCTGCTGCCGCTGCGCGACGACCCGCGCCTGGCGCGCGCGTTCGAGCCGCCGTTGCTCGAGCGCGCGATCGGCGTCATCTACCGGCCCGACACCGAGCGCCAGAGCCACTACTTCCACGCGCAGGTCGCCCGGCAGTTCGACGCGCTGATCCACATCGACCGCACCCGCGCCGTCGAGCCGCTGGAGGCCGATGCGCCCTGGACGGCGGGCCGCGCGGCGCACGCGCGCGAGGCGCCCGAGACCTACCCGCAAGGGCTGTGAGGCGCGCGCCTTGCCGCTGCGCGCGCAGGCACGCAACGAAGGAGCCCGACCATGCAATCCCCCGGCCATCGCGACCATCCCGAGCACCGTGTCGACCAGCGCCCCGTGCGCGGCCGCCTGCGCGCGGTGCTCGGCGCCGACGTGCTCGCCGACTCGGACGACGTCATCGAGGTGGACGAGGACGGCAACCCGCCGCGCTACTACTTCCCGCGCGACCACGTGCGCATGGACCGCATGCGCCCCAGCGACACGCGCACCTACTGCCCGTTCAAGGGCGAGGCGAGCTACTTCACGATGGAGTTCCTCGACGGGCAGATGCCCGACGCCGCCTGGACGCTGGCGGATCCGTACGACGAGCACGCCGACCTGAAGGATCGCGTCGCGTTCTACAGCGAGAAGTTCGACGGCCTGCAGTTCAAGCGCGGCTGAGCGCACTCACGCGGGCGCAAGGAGCGCAGGGCGGGCGCCGTGCGGCTGCACGCCGCGGCCAGGGGCGCTCAGAACCGGACCGACAGCCCCACGTTGGACGTGAGGTCGTTGGATGTCCACGTCGTGCCGCGCGACACGTTGAAGTCCAGCTGCGTGCTCGACGACGTGGCGTAGCTGGCGCCGGCGGCCACGTGGGCCGTGCTGTTGTCGATGACGTTGTTGAACGCCAGCTTCTCGCCGGACACCTCGACGTAGCTCTTCCAGCGCGCGAGCTTGGTCTTGTCGACGGTGGTCACCTCCAGCCCCGTGACGTAGTGCTCGAATTCCCGACCGCCGCCGCGCGTGAAGCCCGGCGTGAAGCCGATCGACAGGTCTTCGGGCGTGTCCCACATCGCGGTGATGCGCAGCGAGCGCCGCACGTTGCCGGCGCGGGCGGACACCGCGCCGGACACGAGATCGGCATGCGCGCCCCACGACAGGCCCGACAGCAGCGGTGCCGGGATGCGATCCTGCGTGCTCCAGCGTGCGCCGACGGTGACGGCATTCGGGTCGGCCTGGCGTGGCATCACGCGCACCATCGGGTCGCGGTCGGGGCCGTTGGGCGCGGGCATGCCGTCGGCGTGGATCTGCACGACCTGGTTGCTGTCGAACATGAGCCGCGTGGGCGGCGCGATGACGGCGTTCGGATCGATGCGCACCTGCACGACCACCGGCTTGTCCTTGCGGGCCGTGATCGGGACGATGGACCGGGGCCTGGCGTCCCGGGCAGCCAGCACGGCCGAGATGGCGGACCGGACGACCGTCGGGTCGACCGCGTCGTTGTCGGGGAGCAGCGTGGCCCAGACGGCGTGGTCGAGCGTGTCGCTGGGCAGCACCTGGAGGTCGGTGTCGGCCACGAGCGTGTCATCGCCTTCCTGCGCGAAGGCAGCGGCGCCGGCCAGCAGGAGCAGGGCGGCGGCAAGGGGGCGGACGAGGGCGGGACGCGGAAGCTTCATGACCAGGGACGTGACGCAGCGCAGCATAGAACAGGACGCCGACGGTGGACAAGTGCTCAATTGTCACGAGCCGCTGCGCTGGCTCATCGATGCAACAACGGGGTATCGGGCGCGCAGATCGATCCCGCCGCGATGCGGAAGTTCCGCCCGCTCGACGGTGCGGCACGGCCGCGTTCCATAATCACCACGCGGTCGCCGCCCAAGTGTCCCTCGGAACGTTCATCGAACCAATTCCGATCCGCGGGGTACCCCCGTCGGCAACGCTCTTGTCATGCCCACTCGAGGCGATGGCCCCCGCGTCGCTGCGCGACGCCACACCATTCGCATCACCAGCAGGTTTGGCGGCGACCGCACCCGCCACGCTTCATGAGCCACCGAACCGAGGGCGTCCTCGCGTGGACGCAGGCGATGCGGCTGCGCGACGCCCACCTGCCGCAAGGCGCGCCCACTGCGGCGGCCCTCGCCAACCTGTGCGCGTTCCGGCTCGACGTGCGCATCGCGGCGCTGGCGCGCGCGCTCGGCGCCCGCTACACCCGCTACGCGGACGACATCGTGCTGTCCGGCGACGCCGGCCTGTTGCGCGCGGCCGACCATGTCGAGGCGCGCCTGGGCGCCTTCGCGCTCGACGAGGGCTTCGCGCTGAACCACCGCAAGACGCGCCGCATCACCCGTGCGCGGCGCCAGCAGGTGTGCAACATCGTCGTCAACGCGCGGCCCAACCTGCCGCGCGACGAATTCGACCGCCTGAAGGCGCAGCTGCACCCGTGCGCGACGCGCGGCGCCGCGGCGCAGAACCGCGCGGGCCTGCCGGACTGGGAGCAGCACCTGCGCGGACGCGTCGCGTGGGCCGAGCAGCTGAACCCGCACAAGGCCCGGCGCCTGCGGCGGCTGCTCGACGCCATCGACTGGACGACCTGACGGTTCGGGCCGCTTGTCGGGAATTCTGGACAGCCGATGCCGGTACCCCGTAGACGTATCGAGTTGTTCCGGGTCGGGCCGATAAACAGGTCGCGAGGGATGCGCCGACAGCGTCTTCCCGCAAAGGCAAACCCGACCGAAAGGCGGGGACGCAAAGCTTCCGGTCTAAGGCCCGCCCTGTCATGCGGGCCACGACAGCGGGGTTGCCGCATGCCGGCCGGGTCCGCCCCGCCTGCCTGAACGAGTGCGCCCGCGCGGGCGCCGGCTGCCCACGGACGCTCGCTGCGACTCCGCTGCCTCGGCATGAGACGACAAGGGAGTCGACACCGATGGGATCCACCGACCAATTCCATTCACTGGCAGCCGACGAGCTGCTCCAGCGCCTGGCGCGCGGCGCCGCGCGTCCGCCCGCCCGCTGGACGCCGGCCGACGCCGCACGCCTGCTCGGGCGCATGCGGCCCGCCGCGAGCGGCCTTCCGGGCGACCAGGCGCGCGAGCGCGGCGAGCTCGCCGCGGCGTTCCTGGCCGGCGTGGCCCAGGGCCACGAGGAGGCGCACGCGAGCCCGGCCACGTCTGTCTTCGAGCTGGCGATGCAGGCCGCGCGCACGCTGCTGAAGAACCGCGCGGCCAGCCAGGCGGACCGCGCCTCGCACGCGTTCCTCGCCGGGCTGCGCGCCGCGCGGACGCCGGCGGCGCTGGTGTCGATGGACGAACCCGCCGGCCTCGACCTGCGCCTGTTCGTGCGGCAGCCCTTCACCGAATCGGGCGAGACGCAGCAGGGCGTGGTCGCGTCCGTGCTCGAACGCATCCGCGCCCGCGATGGCCAGCCGCACGCGTTCCGCTACCTCACCGGCTGCCGCGCCGAGAGCGCCGACACGTTCCGCGCATCCTTCGAGCGCGAGACCGGCCGTGCGTTCACGCCGGAGACCTTCCGCGCGCACCGCCTGCGCCAGCTGGACCAGGCCGACGTGTTCGTCAACATCCGCGCCGGCATGAGCGAGAGCAGCGCGTTCGAGCTGTCTTACCACGTGTTCCGCGGCGCGTGCACGCCCATCCTGTTCCTGGTGTGGAAGCAGGCGCCGATCCGCACGACGCTGCTCAAGGACCTCGGCACGCTGTGCGACGTCACCTACCTCGAGTTCGACGACCCGGCCGAGCTCGACGCGCCGCTGGCCGAGTTCTTCGGCAGCTGCGAGCGTGGCCGCCGCAGCGCCCGGCCCGCGCTCGCGCGCGCGGGTGCCTGACGCGCGAGCCCGCGCGAACGCCCCGCATCGACCGCTCTTCAACGAGATCACCGCCATGCTTGCCAACATCAAGATCCGCACCCTCATCATCACCGTGCTCGGCCTGCTCATGGCGGCCGTCGTCGCCATCGGCGGCCTCGGCAACTACAGCACCTGGCGCACGCGCGAGGCGTACCACGACGTCGCGCTGCCCGATCGCGAGTCGGAGATCGCGTTCACGCGCATCCGCCTGCTGATGGAGACCAACCGCAGCCACGTGCTGCAGGCGCTGCAGCACAACCCGCAGTTCGACTGGTCCAAGCTGCACGACCATCCGTTGACCGTGCACTGGACGGCCATCGACAAGGCGTCGCAGGACATCGCCGCCATGTGGAAGGCCTACTACGCCGGGATCGCGTCGCCCGACGAGCGCAAGCTCGCGGACGCGTGGTACGAGACGTCCGGCGGCCTGGGCATCGCCGGCGTGCAGGCAGCGGCCAACGCGATGCGCGGCGACCACTGGGACGACGCCGAACAGGTGCTGATCAAGACGATCAATCCGTCGTACCGCTTGGGCATGGTCCCGTCGACGGCGCTGTCGGACTTCCTTCTCAAGCGCGGCCAGGCCAACGACGCGTCGGTCGAGGCCGAGACCGCGCGCCTGCGCTGGCTGCTGGCCGGCGCGGTGGCCGCGTCGTTCCTGCTGGCCGCGGTCGCGATGCGGGCCCTGGTGCGCGGCATCACGCAGCCGCTGCAGCAGGCCATCGCGGTGGCGCGCCGCGTGGCCGCCGGCGATCTCGGTTCGCGCATCGAGGTGGACCACGGCAACGAGCTGGGCGACCTGCTGCGCTCGCTCAAGGCGATGAACGAGAGCCTGGTCGCGATCGTGGGCAGCGTGCGCGACAGCAGCGACTCGATCGCGATCGGCGCGGGCGAGATCGCCACCGGCAACGCCGACCTCTCGCAGCGCACCGAGCAGCAGGCGGGCAGCCTGCAGCAGACGGCGTCGTCGATGGAGCAGCTGACCGCCACCGTGCGCGCGAACGCGGAGGCCGCGCTCGCCGCGGACAAGCTCGCGAAGTCGGCCAGCGACGTCGCGGCGCGCGGCGGCGCCACCGTGATGACGGCCGTCTCGACAATGGAGGAGATCAACGCGTCGTCCAAGAAGATCGCCGACATCATCGGGGTGATCGACGGCATCGCGTTCCAGACCAACATCCTCGCGCTCAACGCCGCCGTCGAGGCCGCCCGCGCCGGCGAGCACGGCCGCGGGTTCGCCGTCGTGGCGAGCGAGGTGCGCAGCCTCGCGCAACGCAGCGCGCAGGCCGCGCGCGAGATCAAGACGCTGATCGCCGCGAGCGTGGAGCGCGTGGAGGTCGGCAGCCGCCAGGTCGACGAGGCCGGCCGCACGATGGAGGACATCGTCAGCCAGGTGCGCCGCGTGAGCGACCTGATCGCCGAGATCAGCGCGGCCACCGGCGAGCAGTCGGGCGGCCTCGGCCAGGTGGGCGACGCGGTGACGCAGCTCGATCGCGTGACGCAGCAGAACGCGGCCCTCGTCGAGCAGTCGGCCGCCGCGGCGGAGAGCCTCAAGCACCAGGCCGCCCGCCTGGTGGGCGCGGTGGCGGCGTTCAAGGTGGCGTGAGGGCGAGCGCCTCCCACAGCGCCCGCGCGACCGGGCCGGGCTGGCGGTCTGCACGCCGGGCGACGACGATGTCCAGCCGCGTTCGCTTGAAATGCCGGCCCTCGAGCGACACGAGCCTGCCCGAGCGGAGTTCCTTGTCGATCATGTGCAGCGGCATGTGGCCCCAGCCCATGCCGCGCAGGATCAGGTCCTTCTTCGTGTGCTGGTCACCCACCGTCCAGTTGCGCGCGCCTTCGATGACGAAGTAGTCGCGGCTGGCGTCGCGCGCGGAATCGCGGATGAGGACCTGCACGGCCTCGCGCATGCGCTCGGGCGTGAGCGAGCGCGTGACGGCGAACGGCAGGCCTTGCGGCGCCGCGACCGGCACCAGCGTGACCTGCATCAGGCCCGCCCATTCGAGGCGTGCGTCGGACTTGTCGACGTGGTGCACGATCAGGTCGGCATCGCCCGCGTGCAGCCGCTCCCAGGGGCCGCTCAGCGCCTCGAAATGCAGGTGCAGGCGCGTGCGCGGCCACGCCGCGAAGAAGCGCTCGAGCTGCGGCAGGACGCGCGCGGTCGGCGTCAGGTCGCCGACGACGACACGCAGGTCGGACTCCTCCCCGCGTGCCAGCTGCTCCGAGAAGTCCGACAGGCGACCGGCCTGGTCCATCACCGCCGCGGCATGCCGTGCGAATGCCTGGCCGGCCTCCGTGAGGCGGACACGGTACTGCGTGCGATCCAGCAGCGCCACGCCCACGCGGTGCTCGAGCTGCTTGAGCGCCGAATGCACGGCCGGGTGCGTGCGGTGCAGCCGCGCCGCGGCCGCCTGGAAGCTGCCTTCGGAGGCCACCGCCAGCAGGCAGGAGAGTTCTTGCAGCGTGAAGTCCATTGTTCATGAAATATACAGTCAGGCATCGAACTTTGAAATTTCCTCGTTGGCCGGGAAATCCGAGACTGCGGCCTTCGATGCAACGAGGAGAGGGTGATGAAGGCGATCGTTCGACGCGGGTACGGCGGCCCGGAGCAACTGGAGATCCGCGAGGTGCCCGATCCGCTGCCGACGCCGGGCGAGGTGACGGTGCGGGTGCGGGCGTTCGGCATCAACCGCGCCGAGCAGTACTTCCGGCAGGGCCTGTGGGGCGACGTGGCGGAGATCTCCGGCATCGAGTGCGTCGGCGAGGTGCTGGCCGATCCGTCCGGCGCCCTGCAGCCCGGCCAGCGCGTGATGGCGCTGATGGGCGGCCTCGGGCGCAGCCGCAGCGGCAGCTACGCGGAGAAGGTGAACGTGCCCGCCGCCAACGTGGTGCCGGTGCGCACGCGCCTGGACTGGGCCGAGCTCGCGGCCTTGCCGGAGACCTGGGCGACGGCCTGGAGCTGCCTGCACGACAACCTCGCGCTGCGGCGCGGCGACCACGTGCTGGTGCGCGCGGCGACGTCGGCGCTGGGCCAGGCCGCGCTGGGGCTCGCGCGCCTGGCGGGCGCGACGGTCGTCGCGTCGGTGCGCCATCCCGATCGCGCCGCCGTGGCCCGGGCCAGGGGGGCGCAGCACGTGGTGGTCGAAGGGCCCGGGTTCGCGGACGAGGTGAAGGCGCTGGCGCCGGCGGGGCTCGACGCGGTGCTCGACCTGGTGGGCACGTCCACGCTGCTGGAGTCGTTGCGGCTGGCGCGCCGCGGCGGCCGCGTGTGCATGGCGGGCTTCGTCGGCGGCGGCGCTGCGATCGAGCGGTTCGACCCGCTGGCGCACCTGCCCAGCGGACGGCACCTGAGCTTCTTCGCCAGCGCGTTCGTGTACGGCACGCCGGAGTACCCGCTGTCGGACGTGCCGCTGCAGCGCATCGTCGACCTCGTGGAGGCCGGCGAGGTCGACGCCGCGCCGGTGCGCCAGTTCGCGTTCGACGAGATCCGCCGCGTGCACGAACTGCTGGACGCGGAGGCGGTGGGCGGCAAGATGGTGGTGCTGGTCTGAGGGGCGCACACGCGGTCCGGCGGCGGCATCCGTCGTGCGCCGAGCCCGCTGCGTGTGTCATCCTGCGCGAAGCGAAGCGAACTCGCAGGATCCACCCCTGGGGATGCGCTTCTGAAGGGCGTCCATGCGCGCCGGCGGCGGGGTGCGGCCTGCGCCG
>JBJMWE010000431.1:0-7249 GCA_045810285.1 Vitreoscilla sp.
CCGGCGCGACCGTGCCCAGCACCAGCCAGTCGAAGCGCTTGCTCGTGGCGCTGGCGCTCTGGATCGGGCTCGTGCCCTCCGCCGTGCGCGAACCCACGGTGAAATGCGGGGCCATGCCGCTGCCGCGCGCGGTGTCGTAGAAGTCGAATCGCGCGTCGTGCACGATGATGTTCAGGTGGCCGTCCACCGCGAACAGCCGCGCCGTCACCGCCGAGATGCTGAAGAAGGTGTTGTCCTCGTGGCGCGCCGCGCTGACCACCGCCACGTCCTGGTCCGGCCGCGCATGGGCCAGGGCGTCGACCAGCGACGGCACGATGTTGTTGAGCTCGTCGATCGCGAACAGCGGCTTGGCCGCCCCGCCGCGCACCATCTGGATCTGCTGCAGCCACGCGTGCAGCGTGTTGGGCTCGGCCGCGTACGGGTGCTGGTTCTCGGGTGCGCCGGGTTCGCGTGCCACCAGCTCGATGGTCGTGTAGTCCGACAGCCGCCACAGCTGGCGCCCGGTGGCGCCGCGCACCGGCGTCGAAGTGACCGAGCGGCCCGTCGAGGAGTCCGCCTGCGCCGGGGCCGCGAAGGGCGCCAGCAGCGCCGCACCGATGACGACGCACGCGCCGACCGACAAGGAAGTTTTGCGAAGGGCCGCGATCGTCATCGAGAGGTCTCCAGTGTTGTTCGTGGCGGCGCCGTCCGGGCCGGCATGCCGCGCACGCACTCTAACAAAGGAGACGGCGCCGCGCTGCGGGCGGCCTCGCGAATCCTTCAGAGGACGACCGGCTCGGGCTCCAGGCGGATGCCGAAGCGCCCGTAGACGCTCTCCTGGATCGCCTTGGCCAGCGTCACCACCTCGGCGCCGATCGCGTCCCCGCGGTTGACCAGCACGAGCGCCTGCTTCTCGTAGACGCCGGCGCGCCCGATCGACTTGCCCTTCCAGCCGCAGGCGTCGATCAGCCAGCCGGCCGCGAGCTTGAACGTGCCGTCGGCCATCGGGTAGTGCACCACGTGCGGATCGCGGCCGATGATGTCGCGGCACTGGTCTTCCGTGACGATCGGGTTCTTGAAGAAGCTGCCGGCGTTGCCGATCACCGCCGGGTCGGGCAGCTTCGCGCGCCGGATCGCGCAGATCCAGTCGTGCACCTGCTGCGCGCTCGGATCGGTGATGCCCGTCTCGGCGACCTTGCGTTCCAGCTCGAGGTAGCCCAGCACCGGCTGCCAGGGCCGCGGCAGGCGGAAGCGCACCCGGGTGATGACGGCCTTGCCGGCCAGCACGTTCTTGAAGACGCTGTCGCGATAGCCGAACAGGCACTGCCGGCGATCGAGCGTGATGCCCAGGCCGGTGACGAGATCGACGCCGTCCAGCGAATCGAAGCGGTCGGCCAGCTCCAGCCCGTAGGCGCCGATGTTCTGCACCGGCGCCGCGCCCACCGTGCCGGGGATCAGCGCCAGGTTCTCGAGCCCGGGCCAGCCGCGGGCGATCGTCTGCGTGACGACCTCGTGCCAGGTCATGCCGGCACCGGCCTCGACGATGAACGCGTCGTCGCGCGTCGCCACCAGCCGCAGGCCGTCGACCTCCACCTTGAGCACGACCTCGTCGATGTCGCGCGTGAGCACCAGGTTGCTGCCGCCGCCGAGCACCAGCTTGGCCGAGCGGCCCAGCTCGGGCGAATCGAGCACGCGGCGCACGTCGGCATCCGTGCGGATGCGCGCGAGGCGGCGCGCGGTCGCGGGCAGGCCGAAGGTGTTCAAGGCCTTCAACGAGACATCGGTTTCGAGCCAGGGGGCTGAGGACATGGCAGAATTTTCGCAGGTCCCAGCACCTGTCCCCTCACCACGCTCCGGATTCCCTCCCATGCCCAGCTTCGACGTCCTCCTCGAACCCGAGATGCCCGCCATCAAGAACTCGGTCGAAAACACCAAGAAGGAGATCGGCACCCGCTTCGACTTCAAGGGCACCAGCGCCGCGGTCGAGCTCAAGGAAAAGGAGAAGGAAATCCAGCTCGTCGGCGACGGCGACTTCCAGATCGAGCAGATCAGCACCGTGCTGATCGGCAAGCTGACCAAGCAGAACGTGCCCGTCACCTTCCTCGACATGACCGCCAAGATCGAGAAGATCGGCGGCGACAAGGTGCGCCAGACCTACAAGATCAAGGCGGGCATCGACGCCCCGCTCGCCAAGAAGATCGTCACGGCCATCAAGGAGGCCAAGCTCAAGGTGCAAGGCTCCATCCAGGGCGACACCGTGCGCGTCACCGGCAAGAACCGCGACGACCTGCAGGGCGGCATCGCGCTGCTGCGCAAGGAATTCGCCGACCAGCCCCTGAAGTACGAAAACTTCAGGGACTAAACGATGGCCCCACGGTCGCTTGCGCTCCCTGCCCCCGAGGGGCCATCCGCGGCTGGCCCGGCAGAGCCGGTTCCAGCGCTCCCTCGAATCTCAGGCCGGCGTCCGAGCGACAGCGTCGGCTGACGAAGGCCCGGCCCGGCGCGACCTCGAGCTCGGGGGCAGGCTTCCGGGCGACTCATCGGCTGGGGAAAGCCCTGCGATGCGTCGTCACCTCGACGACATCCAAATTCGAACGATCGTGCTAAAACGTGCCCTGCGCCATCCTTGCGGCGCAGGAGACAAACGTCCATGGATCTCGATTTCACACCGGAGCAGCAGGCCTTCCGCGCCGACATCCGGGCCTGGGTCGCCGCGAACCTGCCGCAGGACATCGCGCACAAGGTGCACAACGGGCTGCGGCTGCATCGGGACGACATGCAGCGCTGGGCGCGCATCCTCGGCGCGCGGGGGTGGCTGGGCTACGGGTGGCCGAAGGAATTCGGCGGGCCGGGGTGGGACGCGATCGAGCGCCACCTGTTCGAGGAGGAGTGCGCGCTGGCCGGCGCGCCGCGCATCGTGCCGTTCGGGCCGGTGATGGTGGCGCCCGTGATCATGGCATTCGGGTCGCCGGAGCAGCAGAAGAAGTTCCTGCCCGGCATCGCGTCTGGCGACGTCTGGTGGAGCCAGGGCTACAGCGAACCGGGCTCCGGTTCCGACCTCGCCTCCGTGAAGACGCGCGCCGTGCGCCAGGGCGACAAGTACATCGTCAACGGCCAGAAGACGTGGACGACCCTCGGCCAGTACGGCGAATGGATCTTCTGCCTGGTGCGCACGTCCACCGAGGGCAAGCCGCAGACGGGCATCTCGTTCCTGCTGGTCGACATGAAATCGCCGGGCGTCACGGTGCGGCCCATCGTGCTGATGGACGGCGAGCCCGAGGTCAACGAGGTGTTCTTCGACGACGTCGAGGTGCCCGCCGAGAACCTCGTCGGCGAGGAGAACAAGGGCTGGACGTACGCCAAGTACCTGCTGGCACACGAGCGCACGAACATCGCCGACGTCAACCGGGCCAAGCGCGAGCTCGAGCGCCTGAAGCGCCTCGCGAAGGCGGAAGGCGTGTGGGACGAGCCGCGCTTCCGCGACCAGGTCGCCCTGCTCGAGGTGGACATCGTCGCGCTCGAGATGATGGTGCTGCGCGTCCTCAGCGCCCAGGCCGGCGGCAAGAAGGCACTGGACATCGCGGGCCTGCTCAAGATCCGCGGCAGCGAGATCCAGCAGCGCTACACCGAGCTGCTGATGCTGGCCGGCGGCCCGTTCAGCCTGCCCTTCATCTGGGAGGCGATGGAGGCCGGATGGCAAGGCGACCACGTCGGCGACGTGCGCCATGCGCCGCTGGCGGCCAACTACTTCAACTACCGCAAGACGACGATCTACGGCGGTTCGAACGAAGTGCAACGCAACATCGTCGCGCAGACCGTGCTGGGCGTATGACCACCCCACTCGCCTGGCTCGTGGCCCCCGAGGGGCTGTCGGGCTCGCTCCGGAGCGGCCGCGCGCTCGCCCGAGTCGAAATCAGCGGCCAAGGCCGATAGGAAGAACCATGGACTTCGATTTCAGCGACGACGAACAGCAACTGAGCGAAGCCGTGCAGCGCTTCGTCGAGCGCGGCTACGGCTTCGAGCGCCGCACCGCGATCGCCAGGGCCGGCGGCTTCAGTGCACAGGCCTGGAGCGAGATCGCCGAGCTGGGCCTCCTGGGCCTGGGCACGTCGGAGGAAGACGGCGGCATGGCGATGGGCCCGGTGGCGGCGATGCTGGCGCTCGAGGCCCTGGGCCGCGGCCTGGTGCTCGAGCCGGTCGCCGCGGTGGCCCTGGTGGCCGCATCGGTGCTCGCGCAGGCCCCCGCGGACGCGCGCGCGAGCTGGGCGCCGCGCGTGGCCTCCGGCGAGGCACGGGTCGTGCTCGCCTGGCAGGAGCGTGCCGCACGCTATCGGCTGGAACGTGTCGATACGAAAGCCACGAAGACGAGCGACGGCTGGACGCTGTCCGGCACCAAGAGCCTGGTGGCGATCGGCGACCAGGCGGACGCCTTCATCGTCAGCGCCCGCGTGAGCGGCGCCGCGGACGACCCGGCGGGCATCGCGCTGTTCCTGGTGGAGCGCGCCGCCAGCGGCGTGGCCACGCGCGGCTACGCGCTGCAGGACGGCTCGCGCGCCGCCGAAGTCACGCTGTCCGACACGCCCGCCGCCCTGCTGGTGGCCGCCGGCCCCGCGTTCGCGGCACTCGAGCTCGCCATCGACATCGGCATCGCCGCCCTGGCCGCCGAGGCAGTGGGCGTGATGGACAAGCTGTTCGACCTCACCGTCGACTACCTGAACACGCGCAAGCAGTTCGGCGTGCCGATCGGCACGTTCCAGGCCCTGCGCCATCGCATCGCCGACATGAAGATGCAGCTGGAACTCGCCCGCTCCATGAGCTACTACGCCACGCTGAAGCTGGGCGAAGCGCCCGACGTGCGGCGCCGCGCGGTGGCCCAGGCCAAGGTGCAGCTGGGCAACAGCGCGCGCTTCCTGGGCCAGCAGGCGATCCAGTTGCACGGCGGCATCGGCATGACCGACGAATACGTGGGCAGCCACTACTTCAAGCGGCTGACGACGATGGAAATGCAGTTCGGCGACACGATGCACCATCTCGGTGAAGTCAGCGCCCGCATGACCGAGACGGCAGGCGTGTTCGCCTGACCGCGGCCGTCGCGGCCCGCCCCATCGCAAATGACAGGGCCGCGACAGCCGGAAACTCGGTAGACTGCGGCCAATCATGGTCGCCGCCATTGCCTGACGGATACCCCGGTGGGTAATCAATCCAGCCCGAATCCCGCACCGGTGGCAGACGCGCGCGCCGCGACGGCCGCGATCAACCGGCAGATCGGCTTCGAGCGCATCAACACGCTTTACGCGATCACCGAGCCGATGCTGTTCGGCGGGTTCGCATTCACGGTGCTGACCGGCCTGCTGCTGGCGGCCAGCGTGCCGCAGCCGCTGCTGGCCGGGTGGCTGGCCTTCAAGATCGTGCTGACGATCGCGCGCCTGGTCGACGGACGCCTTTACGTGCGCGACCGCCATCGCTCGCTGCGGCTGCGCGCATGGAAGGTCCGCTTCTTCATCGGCGTCATCCTCGATTCCCTGGCCTGGGGCCTGATCCCGGTGCTGTTCATGCCCACCTCCGACCCCGCCGTCAACGGCGTGCTGCTGGCCGGCATGGTGGGCGTGGCGTCGGCCGGCACCATCGCGTTGTCCGCCCACCGCCTGGCTTCCGGCGCGTCGCTGCTGCTGGTGCTGGGGCCGCTGATCGAGCAGCAGGCGATGACGCCCACGCCGCTCTCGCACTACACCGCCGCCGCGGCCGTGGTCTTCGGGGCGCTGCTGTTCCTCGAGGCGCGCAACAGCCATCGCCGCTTCGCCGAGTCCACGCGGCTGCGCTTCGAGAACGCCGCCATCGCCGAGGAACGCCATCGCGCGCTGGTGTTCGCGGAGCACTCGAACGCGGCCAAGACGCGCTTCCTGGCGTCCGTCAGCCACGAGCTGCGCACGCCGCTGAACGGGATCATCGGGATGACGCAGCTGGTGGCGGTGGAACCGCTGTCGGCGCTGCAGCGCCAGCGCCTGGACGTGCTGCGCCACTCCGCCGAGCACCTGGTCACCGTCATCGGCGACCTGCTCGATCTCTCGCGCATCGAGTTCGACCGCATCGAGATCGACGCGCAGCCCACCCTGATCGCGCAGACGGTGCGCGACGTCACCGACCTGCTGCAGCCGGTGGCCGAGGAGCGCGGCCTGGCCTTCGAGGTGGTGTTCGACCTCGGCCTGCCGGCGGCGGCCCTGATGGACGCCTCGCGCGTCAAGCAGGTGCTGCACAACCTGATCGGCAACGCGCTGAAGTTCACGGCGCAGGGCGGCGTGGGCGTGTCGGTGGCCATGGCCGAGGGCCAGCTGTGCTTTCGCGTGAGCGACAGCGGCGAGGGCATTCCGCCCGACGCCATCGAGCGCATCTTCGACGCCTTCGAGCAGGGGCCGTCCAGCACCGCGCCGGCGCGGTCGGGCACCGGGCTCGGGTTGACGATCTCGCGCCGGCTGGCGCGTGCGATGGGTGGCGACGTCACCTGCCGCTCGATCCCGGGGCGCGGCACCACCTTCGAGTTCACGATCGGCTTCCGCCCGACGCCGCGCACGCCCACGCCGCGGCCCTCGCTGAGCGAGGAACTGGCCGCCGCGGGCGAATCCGCGGAGGTGCCGGCGGTGCGCCCGGGCCGCGTGCTGGTGGTGGAGGACAACGAGGTCAACGCGCTGGTGGTGCGCGGCATGCTGGAGCAGCTGGGCGTCAACGCGGAACTCGCCGTCGACGGCCAGAAGGCGCTCGCCCGCATGGGCCAGACGACCTATGACCTCGTGCTGATGGACTGCCAGATGCCCGTGCTGGACGGCTGGGAGGCCACGCGCATCTGGCGCGCACGCGAGACGCGCCTGCGCCAGAACCAGCGCGTGCCCATCGTGGCCCTGACCGCCAGCGCCGCTGCCGGCGAACGCGAACGCTGCCTGGAGGCGGGGATGGACGACTATCTCAGCAAGCCGTTCACGCGCGATGCGTTGGGGGAGCTGGTGGACCGCTACCTGGCCGCGTGAGGCGCCCGGCCTTGGAGGCGGCCTGGCGGGGGTGGATCCTGCGACTGCGCGCAGGATGACGCTTCAATGGGGGCGCACCGGGAACGCCGGACAACAACATCCGTCATCCTGCGACTGCGCGCAGGATGACGCTTCAATGGGGCGCACCGGGAACGCCGGACAACAACATCCGTCATCCTGCGACTGCGCGCACGATGACGCTTCAATGGGGCGCAGCGGGAACGCCGGACAACAACATCCGTCATCCTGCG
>JBJMWE010000432.1:0-13961 GCA_045810285.1 Vitreoscilla sp.
TATGCATTGGTACTAACCCGGTCATGACCAGTCGACGCGCCGCTTTACGCTTCGCACAAGTTATTAAAGCAAATTGACTTAATGACTTTGGAGGCCAACCGACTGACCCGGGCGGCCTCGACGACAGGCGAGAGGGCCAGTGCTCGCACCCGGCCACGACAGCGGTCTGCGGTCGCGATTCCTCCTGGAGCGCGGCCTTTTCCCGAACTCCCAATCCGACTGAGGAATCCATGAAGACTCGTCCCGCCCTGCTGGCCGCCACGGCCGCGTTAGCGCTCACACAAGCCGCCCACGCGACCGAGGTCGCGCCGTACTTCGAGACCTGGGCGTATGGCGGCGGCTACACGCCGTCGACGCTGATGCAGGCCAAGTCGGCCGGCGGCGTGACTGCGGCCACGATGGCGTTCGGCGTGTCGGGCGGGGGCTGTTCGATGGGCGGCGGGCTCGAAGCCAACCTGAGCGGCGCCGGCAAGACCGACATCCTCAACTTCCAGGCCGCCGGCGGCCGCGTGATCCTGTCGTTCGGCGGCGCTTCGGGCACCTACCTGGAAGGCGCCTGCTCCGACGACGGGATGTACAACCTGATCAGGAACGCGCTCGACACCACCGGCGCGCGCGCCATCGACTTCGACGTCGAGGGCAGCCAGATCAACAGCGGCACGCTCAATACACGCCGCAACAACGTCGCCAGGCGACTGCAGGCGGCGTACCCCGGCCTGTATGTGTCGTACACGCTGCCGGTCGACCCGACCGGGCTGCCCTCGGAAGCGGTGACCGTGGTGCGCAGCGCGGCCGGCGCGGGCGTCGACGTCTCGATGGTCAACATCATGGCGATGGACTATGGCGACGCGTCCAGCGCGATGGGCCAGCGCGCCATCAACGCCGCCACCGCCACGTTCAACCAGATCAAGCCCATCTTCAGCGGCAAGTCCGACGCGCAGCTGTGGGCGATGATCGGCGTGACCCCGATGATCGGCGTCAACGACACCACCAGCGAGGTGTTCCGCCAGTCGGACGCCACGCAGCTGACCTCCTTCGCGCAGCAGAAGGGCCTGGGCCTGCTGTCGTACTGGGCACTGCAGCGCGACATGCCCGGCGGCAGCGACTTCAACGACTACAGCCTGGTCAACACCAAGGCCTACGAGTTCTACAAGATCATGGCCGCGGCCAAGGCGACCCCGCCGGGCGCGCTGGCCGACGGCACCTACACGATCACGTCGGCCTTCAGCGGCAAGTGCGTCGACATCGCGTCCGCCTCCACCGCCAACGGCGCGCAGGTGCAGCAGTACCAGTGCAACGGCACGGGCGCGCAGACGTTCAAGGTGACCAACATGGGCGCGGGCTGGTACCGCCTGGTCAATACCCACAGCGGCAAGGCGATCGACATCGCGTCGGCCTCCACCGCCGACGGTGCCAAGGTGCAGCAGTACACCGACAACGGCACCGGCGCGCAGCGCTTCTCGATCAGGCCGGGCTCCGACGCGACGACCTTCGTCCTGACGAACGAGAACAGCGGCAAGTGCCTGGACGTGGCCGGCTGGAGCACCAATGACAGCGGAAAGATCCAGCAGTGGCACTGCACGGGCAACGTCAACCAGGCCTGGCGCTTCACGAAGCAATGAGAAGTTCCCTCGCGCGCGGGGCCGCCGTGCCCCGCGCCATTTCCCTCCCACCACCACCCACCGGAGATCCAAGATGACTGTCCTCGTGTCCGGCGCCCGCGTGCGCCCCCTCGGTCTCGTCCTGCTGCCGCTCGCGCTGGCGGCCTCCTGCCTCGTCGCCGGCTGCGGCGGCGGCAGCGCCGCCGACGACGAGGCCGCGATGCAGGCCGACGACGCCGAGGGCAAGGCGCTGGCGCTGGCCGCCAAGGTCTCGTCGGTCGACCTGTTCGACGCGAAGAAGAAGGAGATCGCGATGGAGCTCGTCTCCAGCGCGGAGAACTCGTCGCTCGACTGGAAGGCGCAGTACACCTACATCGAGGACATCGGCGACGGCCGCGGCTACACCGGCGGCATCATCGGCTTCTGCTCCGGCACGGGCGACATGCTGGAAGTCGTGCAGGACTACGCCAACCGCGAGCCGGGCAACGGCCTGGCCAAGTACATCCCGGCGCTCAAGAAGGTCAACGGCAGCGACTCGCACTCGGGCCTCGGCTCGTCCTTCGTCTCGGCCTGGCACAAGGCGGCCTCGGACACGGCCTTCCAGCAGGCGCAGGACGCCGAGCGCGACAACACCTACTTCAACCCGGCGGTCAACCAGGCCAAGTCCGACGGCCTGCACGCGCTCGGCCAGTTCATCTACTACGACGCCATGGTGATGCACGGCCCCGGCAGCGATTCCGACAGCTTCGGCGGCATCCGCAAGGCGGCCATGAAGAAGGCCAAGACGCCGGCCCAGGGCGGCAACGAGACGACCTACCTCAACGCCTACCTCGACGTGCGCAAGGCCGTGATGAAGAAGGAAGAAGCGCATTCGGACACCTCGCGCGTCGACACCGAGCAGCGCGTGTTCCTCAAGAACGGCAATCTCGGCCTGGACACGCCGTTGAAGTGGAAGACCTACGGCGACAGCTACACGATCAAGTAAGCCCGCTTGCGCAAGCGCGGCGTGGCGCGCGCCGCAGCCAAGGGGTCTGGCCTTTCCGCGGATCGCGCCCATCGAGCCGATCAAGGCGATGACGTCGCCGCGATCCGAGGACAGGCCTGACCCCGATCCCGGCCGATGATCGAGGTCAGGCCTGTCCTTCGTCCGCGATCACCAGGTCCTCGGTCTCCGAGGAAGCGGCGCGAACTCAGGAAAGGCCAGACCCCTCCGGCCGGCGCTGCCGCTCAGCCTCCTACGCCACCAACGAGAAGGGCGCCCGCGGGCGCCCTGTCGATCTCCAGGCGTCAGGACGCTCAGACCTGCATGTTCATGATGTCCGTGTAGGACTGCACCAGCCGGTTGCGCACCGAGATGGCGGCCTGGAAGCCGATCTGGGCCTTCTGCATGGTCACCATCGTCTGCTCGAGGCTGACGGTCGGGTTGTCCATCTGCAGTTCGTTCTGCATCCAGCTGGCCTGGTTCTGCATGTCGCTGACGCCCTTGAGCGCGTCCGACAGCGCGCTGCCGAAGCCCGCCTTGCCGGCGGCCCCCGTGCCGGAGATGCCTGCCGACGAGCCCAGCGGACTCGCGCCGCCGGCGATCGGCGTGCCGTCGGTCTTCAGGCCCGCGCGCGCGACCGCGGCGGCGAAGTCGAAGGGCTTGAGTCGGACGTCCATCGTCATGAGGCGCTCCTCGTCGCCCGCGCGCCCGGGCGACGGCCTGCCGCGGCGGGGGCGGCGAGGGCGCGTGCGAGGCGGAGGACGGGTTCGGCTGGCATGGTCTGAACTTTAGCGATCGGGCTTGTAACAGAAGAAGAGATCTGCTGGACGAATGGCGTCCTTCTCCCGGCTTCGTCGGAGGGGGCGAGGCTAAAGAATGCGTTCATTGCGCCGAGGCTGGGTTGTTCCCTGTCCGGTTGCCCAAGCGAACAAACCAGCCTTCAGCCGCCTCCATGGAACAAGCTCTCGCCCCTGCAGTTCCCCTCGCCGTCGCCCCCGGCCCGCTCGACCGCATGCTGGCCATGCCGGCCGGCGCGAAGATGAAGCTGGGCGTGGGCGTCGCCGGCCTGGCCGCCGTGATCGTGGCGATCTGCCTGTGGAGCTCGCAGGGCGACTACCGCGTGCTGTTCGCCAACCTGCCGGACAAGGAGGGCGGCGCCGTCGTCGCGCAGCTGTCCACGATGCAGGTGCCCTACAAGTTCGCCGAAGGCGGCACGGCCATCCTGGTGCCGGCCGACAAGGTCAACGAAGTGCGCCTGAAGCTGGCGTCCGCCGGCCTGCCCAAGTCCAGCGTCGTCGGCTTCGAGCTGATGGACAACGCCAAGTTCGGCCAGACGCAGACCCAGGAACGCGTGAACCTGCAGCGCGCCCTCGAAGGCGAGCTCACGCGCACGATCGGCTCCATCGACGCCGTCGAGAGCGCCCGCGTGCACCTGGCGCTGCCGAACCAGAACGGCTTCTTCCGCGAGCAGCAGAAGCCGAGCGCTTCCGTCGTGCTGATGCTGCGCGGCGGCCGCACGCTCGACCGCTCGCAGTTGTCCGGCATCGTCCACCTGGTGGCCTCCAGCGTGCCCGAGCTGCAGACCAAGGACGTCAGCGTGCTCGACCAGACCGGCGCGCTGCTGACCGAGAACGGCGACCGCGCCAACTCGCAGGGCCTGGACGCCACGCAGCTGCAGTACCGCAACCAGATGGAAGCCGGCTACACCAAGCGCATCCAGGAACTGCTGGAGCCCGTGGTCGGCCGCGAGAACCTGCGCGCCTCCGTCACCGCCGACATCGACTTCTCGCAGAGCGAAGCCACCTCCGAGCAGTTCAAGCCGAACGGCAACCCGGCCGACGCCACCGTGCGCAGCCAGCAGTCCAGCGACGCCGGCGGCAGCGCCGGCAACGTGCCTTCGGGCGTGCCGGGCGCGAGCAGCAACCAGCCGCCGGTGGCCGCCACGGCCCCGATCAACGGCGCCTCGGCCCCGCTGCAGGCGGCCCAGGGCGGCACGGTCGGCGCGAACGGCCACCGCGAGACGGTCACCAACTACGAGGTCGACCGCACCGTGCGCGTCACGCGCAATGCCACCGGCCTGGTGCGCCACCTCAATGCCGCGGTGGTCGTGAACCAGAAGGTCAACACCGACGCCAAGGGCAAGACCACCAGCACGCCGCTCTCGCAGGACGAGATGGACAAGCTCACCGCGCTCGTGCAGGAAGCCATCGGCTTCGACCAGACGCGCGGCGACTCCGTCAAGGTGATCAACGCCCCGTTCAAGGCCGAGGCCGCGCTCAAGGCCGAGGACCTGCCGCTGTGGAAGCAGCAGTGGCTGCTGGACCTGCTGCGGGCCGGCGGCGTGCCCGCGGGCCTGACGCTGGTGGCGCTCGCCGTGCTGTTCGGCCTGGTGCGCCCGGCCGTGATGGCCGCGATCGCGCCGAAGGTGGTCGAGCCCCGCGACGACGGCCTGAACGCGGTCGTCGACGACAACCACGAGCTGCCGATGGATTCCCTGCCCGAGTTGCTGGAGGCGCCGCAGATGGCCAGGAAGCTTGAGAGCGCGCGCCAGCTCGCCAAGGACAACCCCACCGTCGTCGCCAACATCGTGCGCGACTGGGTCAACGGCGAATCCGCCGCCACCTGACGCTTCGAGCAGACGAGAACACCATGCCGTTGCCCAAGGCCGCCAAGGAAGACCAGAGCATCGAGGACGCCGCCATCCTGCTGATGTCGCTCGGCGAGGAGGAGGCGGCCGCCGTCTTCAAGCACCTCGCGCCCAAGGAAGTGCAGAAGCTGGGCGAGACCATCGCCCGCATGAAGTCCATCACGCGCGAGCGCATGGACGGCGTGCTCGACCGCTTCGGCACCATCGCGCAGTCCCAGCACGTGCTGGTGCAGGACACCGACGAATACGTCAAGGCCGTGCTGCGCAAGGCGCTCGGCGAGGACAAGGCCAACCTGCTGATCGACCGCATCCTGCAGGGCAGCGACGTCACGGGCATCGAGTCGCTGAAGTGGATGGACGCGAGCTCGGTGGCCGAGCTGCTGCGCAACGAGCACCCGCAGATCGTCGCGGCGATCCTGGTGCACCTGGATTTCGACCAGTCGTCCTCGGTGCTGAAGTCGTTCACCGAACGCCAGCGCAACGAGGTGCTGATCCGCATCGCCACGCTCGACGGCATCCAGCCGTCCGCGCTGAAGGACCTGAACGAAGTGATGAGCAAGGTGCTCGCCGGCGGCGAGAAGCTCAAGAAGGCGTCGCTGGGCGGCGTGAAGACGGCCGCCGAGATCATCAACCTGATGGGCTCGTCGGTGGAGACCTCGGCGCTCGACTACATCCGCGAGGCGGACAACGAGCTGGCCCAGAAGATCATGGACAACATGTTCACGTTCGACGACCTGAACAAGCTCGACGACAAGGGCTTCCAGTCGCTGCTCAAGGAAGTGCAGAGCGAATCGCTGGTGATCGCGCTCAAGGGCGCCACGCCCGAGCTGCGCGAGAAGGTGTTCCGCAACATGTCCACGCGCGCCGCCGAGACGCTGCGCGAGGACCTCGATTCGCGCGGCCCGGTGCGCGTCTCGGAAGTGGAGTCCGAGCAGAAGGAAATGCTGAAGATCGTCCGCCGCCTGGTCGACGAAGGCCAGATCGTGCTGGCTTCGGGAGGCGCCGATGACTTCCTCTAAGGCCTCGACGTTCCATTCGCGCGCGGCCGAGGATTTCGACAAGCCGGCGCCGCTGCCCCCGCGCGGCGCGCCGCAGTCGCGCTTCATCCCGCGCGAGGAGCTCGAGGGCTTCGCCAGCTGGCGCCCCGGCTCGTTCGGCGGCGCGGGCCCGCAGTCGCCGCACCCGGCCGACCGTCCCGAGAACAAGGTGCACGCCGCACCGCCGCCACCGCCGCCGCCGCCGACCGAGGCCGAGTGGCTGGCCGAGGTGCAGCTTGCGCGCGAGGGTGGATACCAGGACGGGTATCGCGACGGCCAGGTCGCGCTCGAGGCGTTCAAGGAGAGCTTCGCCCGCCAGATGGCCGCGCAGTTCGGCAACCTGCTGGCCAGCCTCGACGAGCAGTGGAACGGGCTGGAAGAGCAGATGGCGCTTGCGGTGACGCGCACCGCGGTGCAGCTCGCGCGCCAGGTGGTGCGCCACGAACTGGACACGCGTCCCGAGATCGTCTCCCGGGTCGCGCAGGAAGCGGTCAATGCGATCGTGCTGTCGGCGCGCCACCTGCGCGTGCGGGTGCACCCGGCCGACCAGCAGCACGTGATGGCCGGCGCCGGCGAGGCGCTGAAGGCGCGCGACGCCCGCATCATCGCCGACCCCGCCATCGAGCCGGGCGGCTGCATCGTCGACTCCGACCTCGGCCAGGTCGACGCCCGCATCGGTACCCGCTGGGCCGCCGCCGCCGCCGTGTTCGGCCGCGAGGACAGCTGGGACGCGCCGGAGATCATCGTCGGGGGGGTGGACGAGTGACACCCGCCGGCACGTCCACCTCGGAGCGCGCCGCCCGCTGGCAGCGCTACCTGGTCGACATCGAGAAGTACGCCATCGTCCCGCAGCCGCTGGAGATGCAGGGCACGCTGGTGCGCGTCACCGGCCTCGTGCTGGAGGCGGCCGGCGTGCGCGTGCCGGTCGGCTCGGTGTGCGACGTCTCCGGCTCGCCCAACGAGCCGCCCGTCACGGCCGAGGTCGTCGGCTTCGACGGCGACCGCGCCTTCCTGATGCCCACCGGCGAGCTGCATGGCCTGGCCAGCGGCGCGCGGGTGGTTCCGCGCGCCGTGCCGCACCTGCCGCCGCAGTTCGGCGCCGAGAACCACCCGTGGCGCCGCAGCGAGGATCGCGGCCTGCACCTGCCGATGGGCGCGGGCCTGCTGGGCCGCGTCGTCGACGCGCACGGCCGCCCGCTGGACCGGCTGGGCCCGCTGGCCGACGTGCGCGACGAGCCGATGGTGCGCCGCTCGATCAACGCGATGGAACGCGACCCGGTGCGCTCGCCGCTGGACACCGGCGTGCGCGCGATCAACTCGATGCTGACCGTCGGCCGCGGCCAGCGCATCGGCCTGTTCGCCGGCACCGGCGTGGGCAAGTCGGTGCTGATGGGCATGATGGCGCGCTACACCCAGGCCGACGTGATCGTCGTCGGGCTGATCGGCGAACGTGGCCGCGAAGTCAAGGAATTCATCGAGGACATCCTCGGCGACGACGGCCTCGCGCGCTCGGTCGTGGTGGCCGCGCCGGCCGACGCGCCGCCGCTGGTGCGCATGCAGGGCGCCAACTACGCCACCGCCGTGGCCGAGCACTTCCGCGACCGCGGCCAGCACGTGCTGCTGCTGATGGACTCGCTCACGCGATTCGCGATGGCGCAGCGCGAGATCGCGCTGGCCATCGGCGAGCCGCCGGCCACGCGCGGCTACCCGCCCAGCTGCTTTGCCAAGCTGCCGCAGCTCGTCGAGCGCTCGGGCAACGCCGGCCCGGGTGGCGGCTCGATCACGGCGTTCTACACCGTGCTGACCGAAGGCGACGACCCGCAGGATCCGATCGCCGACGCGGCGCGAGGCATCCTCGACGGCCACATCGTGCTGTCGCGCGAGCTGGCCGAGAGCGGGCATTTCCCGGCGATCGACGTCGAGAAGTCGATCTCGCGCGTGATGACCAGCGTCGCCCCGCGCGACCACCTGGCCGCCGCGCGCATCGCCCGCCAGGCGCTGTCCAGGGTGACCAAGGCACGCGACCTGATCCAGCTGGGCGCGTACACGCCGGGCGCCGATCCGGAACTGGACGCCGCCGTCAAGATGAGCCCGAAGCTGACCGCGCTGCTGCAGCAGGACATGCACGAGCGCGCCTCGATGGCCGAGAGCAAGCACCAGCTGGCGAAGGCGATCACGCTGTGATGGCCGTCGCACCGCTCCCCGATGGATCCTGCGGCTCCGCGCAGGGGGACGCCGCGTGGGCCATCCAGTCGGCCGTCCTCGTGCGCGCGGTCGCAGGATCCACGACTGCGCGCGGGGCCTTCCACCGCCTGGCGCCGGCCGCCTCCCCTGGTGTCATCCTGCGCGCAGTCGCAGGATCTACGCGCGCCGATACCGCCCCCCGGAGCCGCGCATGAAACGCCTCGCCCTGCTCAAGACCCTGCTCGAGCGCGAGCAGAAGCGCCGCGACGAGCAGATGGCCAACGTGCGCACCGCCGTCGCCAACGCGCAGGCGCAGCAGCAGCAGGCCGACGGCCTCGGCACCTACCGCACCGAGTACTGCCGCAAGTGGTCCGCGCAGTTCCAGCAGGCCGCGACCATGGAGATCCTGCGCAGCTACCAGGGCTTCCTGACGCGCCTGGACCAGGCCATCACGCAGCAGCAATCGGTCCTCGAGCACGCCCATCGCATGGTCGAGGCGCATCGCCAGCGGCTCGTCGAGCGCGAGATCCGTGTCGCCACCGTCGAGCGCCTGATCCAGCGCCGCGAGGCGATGCTGGCCAAGGTGGCCGACCGCCGCGACCAGAAGAACCTCGACGAGCTGGCCCAGCGCCTCGCGACCACGCGCGCGCACTCCGGCTTCTGAACCCGCATCCCCGACATCCGCACCTTCCGCGACCGACACCATGGCCCTGCAACCCAGCTCCCACCCCCGCGCCCACGGCGCGCACGCCACGACGCACGCGGCCCACGCCGCGCATGCCGCCAGCAAGGCCAAGCCGGCGCTCGCCGCCGCCGAAGGCGAGGGCGGCGGTTTCGCCGCGCAGCTGCTGAAGGCGCAGCCGAGCTCCGTCGACAAGGACCTGAAGGCCGCGGACGCCAAGCCCAGGGCCGAGTCGGCGAACAAGCCCGACGGCGAGCAGGACGCCGACGCCCGGGACGCGGACGGCAAGTCCGACAAGGACGGCAGGCCCGCCGACCCGAAGGCGCCGCTGGACCCGGCGGCGCTGCTCGCCGCCCAGCAGGCCCAGCAGCAACAGCCCATCGCCCCGCCCACGACCTCGCTGGCCGACAAGGGCCTCGCGGACGACCACGACGAGTTCGCCAGCGACCCGCTGGGTGCACTGCGCAAGGCGGCCGGCAAGGGCGGCAAGGACGACGGTCGCCAGGCCCTGCTGGCGAACCTGGCCGCGGGCAGGACGGCGGCCGCGCCGGACACGGCTGCCGGCCAGTCGGCCAAGGGTGGCGCCGCCAACCGTGCCGACATCACCGCCGCGCTGGCCAAGGCGGAGGGCGCCGTCAAGGCCGCCACCGAGGCGCGCGATGCGCTGGCCGCGATGCTGCCGCAACCGGACCCCGTGGCCGTGCAGGCGGGGGCGGTCGGCGCCCCCAGCAACGCCACGCTGGACGCCAACCAGGGCGTGCAGGCCCCGCCGCCGGCCATGCCGGCGCAGGCGACCCTGCCCATGCCCCCGCACAGCCCGGCCTTCGCACCGGCGCTCGGCCACCAGATCGACGTCTGGATGAAGGGCGGCGTGCAGCACGCCGAAGTCCAGCTGAGCCCGCAGGACCTCGGCCCGATCCGCGTTCGCATCGAGATGGAAGGCGCGCACGCCCGCGTCCACATGAGCGCCGACGTGCAATCCACGCGCGACGCGCTGCAGCACGCCATGCCGCAGCTGTCCGAGCAGCTCGGCCAGGTCGGCCTGAGCCTGACCGGTGGCGGCGTCTCCGACCAGCCGGCCTTCCAGCAGGCCCAGTCCCAGGCCCAGGGCGGCGGCACGGGCGGCCCCGGCCGCCAGGCCGACAACCCCCACACCGGCAACCAGGGCGCCGACGACATGGCGCTGGCCGCGACCCCGCGCCGCGCCCTCCAGCCCCGCGGCCTGCTCGACACCTACGCCTGACCGCCCAGCCCGGTGTCAGGTCTTGAAAGTTGCGGTGTCAGGTCTTGAATCGTGCAGTGTCCCAGGCCGGGGTCCGGTCTTCGATCACGCAGACGTCAGACGCCGGGTACCGTGAAGCGATACCGCCCTCAGGCCGAAGCGCGCGAACCGCGCCCTCGATGGCGACGCTCGCTGCGGCCGCCCGGCGGACTGCACGTTTCAAGACCTGACACCGCAACTTTCAAGACCTGACACCGCGGGCGTGACTCCGCGGGCGCTCCCCGGGAGGGGCAGCCGCTGCAAGACCCTCGGCGATTCATGGCGCTGCTGTAGGGGCTGACGGTTTTTCTGCCGCTTTTCGAGCCATTCGAATCGGCCCCCGATCCCAATAATCGTCTCCAACGATGCGCGCTCGTGCGCGCTTCCAACAAATTCGCCAGGAGCCGTGTCCATGTCCGCTGCAGCCGCTGCCGCAGATGCCGTCCCCGTCAAGTCGGGCGGCAAGAAGAAGCTGGTCCTCATGGTCGCCGTCGCGGCGCTCGTGCTGGGCGGCGGCGGCGTGGGCGCGCTCGTCTACATGAAGAAGCAGAAGGCGGCGGCCGAAGCCGCGGCGGCCGAGGACGGCGACGCCGCCGAGGTGGCCCCCGCCAAGCACGAGAAGAAGAACAAGGGCGAGAAGCCCGTCTTCGTCCCGATGGATCCGTTCGTGGTCAACCTGGCCGACCATGACGCCGACCGCTACGCGCAGATCGGCATCGTGCTGGAAGTGCCCGACGAGCACGCGGGCGAGGAGATCAAGACCTACCTGCCGGCCATCCGCAACAACATCCTGCTGCTGCTCGCCCACAAGTCGTCCGCCGACCTGTCCGGCGGCGAGGGCAAGGAACTCCTGGCCAAGCAGATCCGCCGCGAAGCCCTCAGGGCGATGGGCGAGGACGTGGACGAGGACGAGCAAGCGGCCCCGGCGGCCGAGGGCGCGTCCGTCGCCGCCGCGGCGAAGAAAAAGAAGAAGAAGGCCGTCGAGGACACCAATGCGCCGATCCGCTCGGTGCAGTTCTCCAGCTTCATCATCCAGTGACCGCACGCAAGTTCGACTGACACGGCGCAGCCATGAACCAGCAGATCCTTTCGCAAGACGAAGTCGATGCCCTTCTCCAGGGCATCACGGGCGAAAGCCAGAAGCTCGAGCAGGAAGAGCAGGTCGAAGGCAGCATCCGCAACTACGACCTGGCCAACCAGGAGCGGATCGTCCGTGGCCGCATGCCGACGATGGAGATCATCGGCGAGCGCTTCGCGCGCAACATCCGCATCGGGCTGTTCAACTTCATCCGCAAGAGCCCGGAAGTCTCGATCAACGGCATCAAGGTGCAGAAGTACTCCGCCTTCCTGCGCGAGATCGTGGTGCCGACCAACTTCAACATCGTGTCGGTGCGCCCGCTGCGCGGCTCCGGCCTGATCGTGTGCGACCCGAGCCTGGTGTTCGCGGTGATCGACGCGCTGTTCGGCGGCGTCGGCAAGTTCCACACGCGCATCGAGGGCCGCGATTTCTCGCCCACCGAGCAACGCGTGATCCAGCGCCTGGTCGACTGCATCATCACCGAGTACCGCAACGCGTGGCACGGCATCTACCCGCTGGACCTCGAGTACCAGCGCTCGGAGATGCAGCCGCAGTTCGCCAACATCGCCACGCCCAGCGAGATCGTCGTCGCCTCGAGCTTCACGCTGGAAGTGGGCGAGACCTCGGGTTCGGTGCATTTCTGCATCCCGTACTCGACGCTGGAGCCGATCCGCGACGTGCTGTATTCGACGATCCAGGGCGACTCGGTCGAGCCGGATCGCCGCTGGGTCAACCTGCTCAAGGCGCAGATCCAGTCGGCCGAGGTCGACCTCGTCGCCGAGCTGGGCACCGCCCCGGCGACGGTGGAGCAACTGCTGTCGTTCAAGCCCGGCGATTTCGTCGAGCTGGACCTGGATCCGATGATCCAGGCCAAGGTCGACGGTGTTCCGGTGTTCGACTGCCACTACGGCACGTCGACCGGCAAGTACGCGATCAAGATCGATCGCTTGTTGACCAGCTCGAACCTGAGCTGGCTGGGAGATAGCAATGGCAGCTGAAGAGATGAGCGACGACGACGCGATGGCGGCGGAGTGGGCCGCGGCGCTGGCGGAGTCCAAGCCGGAGCCCGCGGGCGGCATGAGCGGCGCGATCCAGACCGAGAGCGTCGCGCCCGCCAACTTCACCAACTTCGCTTCGACCGAAGGGATCACCGGGGCCGGCAACGACCTCAACATGATCCTGGACATCCCGGTGCAGCTGACGGTGGAGCTGGGCCGCACGCGCATTCCGATCAAGCACATCCTGCAGCTGGCGCAAGGCTCGGTGGTCGAACTCGACGCGCTGGCCGGCGAGCCGATGGACGTGCTGGTCAACGGCTTCCTGATCGCCCAGGGCGAGGTGGTGGTCGTCAACGACAAGTTCGGCATCCGCCTGACCGACATCGTCACGCCCAGCGAGCGCATGCGCCGCCTGAGCCGGACCTGATCTTCGGATACCCCGGGCGGCGCAGGCCGCCCACGCTTCCGTGCCTCGATGCACCGGTCGACAAAGAGAAACTCGATGACCCATTCCCTGATGCCCCTGATGGCCTTCGTGCTGGTGATCGCGCTGATCCCGCTCGCGCTGTGGCTGATGAAGCGCGCCGGCATCGGCGGCGCCACCGGCCCCGCGGGCAGCGTGCTGCGCCACGTCTCCCAGCTGAGCCTGGGCACCTCGCAGCGCGTGACCGTGGTCGAGATCGCCGTCGGCGCCGAGCGCCACTGGCTGGTGCTGGGCGTCACCGGAGAACGCGTGACGCAGCTGGCCAGCTATCCGGCACCGGACGTCGCGGCGACGCCCTCGGCGCCCGCCCACACCGCAGCCGTCAACCAGCTGATCGCGCGCTGGCGCGGCGCCACCGGCGCGCAGGGCGGCCGCGATGAATAAGTTCCTCAAGGCTGCCGGCCTGGCCGCGCTGCTCGCGCTGCCGGCCTTCGCGGCGGTCGCCCAGACGACGCCCGCGGTCGCCGGCCCGAGCCTGCCGCTGCTGGTGGGCGCGGGCGGTGGCGGCAGCAATTTCTCGGTGCCGATCCAGACGCTGCTGTTCTTCACGGCGCTGTCGTTCCTGCCGGCGATCCTGCTGATGATGACGGGCTTTACCCGCATCGTGATCGTGCTGTCGCTGTTCCGCCAGGCCATCGGCACCCAGGCCGCGCCGCCCAACCAGGTCATCACCGGCCTGTCGCTGTTCCTCACCTTCTTCGTGATGTCGCCGACGATCGACAAGGTCTACACCGACGCCTGGGCGCCGTACCAGGCCAACCAGATCAGCTTCACCGACGCGCTCGAGAAGGGCCAGGTGCCGATGCGCGCCTTCATGCTCAAGCAGACGCGCCAGTCCGACGTGCAGCTGTTCGCCAAGCTGGCCAAGCTGCCCGCCGACATCAAGGGCGACGCCGTGCCGTTCAAGGTGCTGGTGCCGGCCTTCGTCGCCAGCGAGCTCAAGACCGCGTTCCAGATCGGCTTCCTGATCTTCATTCCGTTCCTGATCATCGACATGATCGTCGCCA
>JBJMWE010000433.1:0-43905 GCA_045810285.1 Vitreoscilla sp.
GTGTGACCAACGTGATTGGGGGGGGGCGACGTGGGTGTCATCGTGCGCGAAGTCGCAGGATGACAGTGAGGCTCGCTAACATGATCGTCATCCTGCGCGAAGTCGCAGGATCCACGCCGGCTGCGATGTGGGGCCATGTCGGCAGCGACGCGCCCGCAGGGGGTGGCGCCCCGGCCAGCGTGGATCCTGCGACTGCGCGCAGGATGACCGGAGCGAAAGGGATGACTGGAGCGAAAGGGATGACCCGGGATGACTGAAGCGAAAGGGATGGCCCGGAGCGAAAGGCATGACCGGAGCGAAAGGGATGACCGGAGCGCAAGGGGTGGCGCCTGGGCCGACGTGGATCCTGCGACCGCGCGCACGATGACACTGAGGCCCGCCGAAAGTTTTTTCGACAGGCCCGTAAGGAACCGCGTGCTCGCCCGACAGACGGAGGTGCCGCACTTCAGCGAGCATCATCCACAACCTTCAAGGAGTTCCAACATGGACAAGCAAGTCTTCATCCGCGCCGCCCTCGCCTCCGTCCTCGCCCTGGGCACGCTGGGCGTGGCCCAAGCCGCCGATGACCACGCCAACAAGGAGAAGTGCTTCGGCATCGCCAAGGCCGGCTCCAACGACTGCGCCAGCGCCACCGGCTCGCACTCGTGCGCCGGCACCGCCACCAAGGACAACGACAAGGGCGACTGGAAGTACGTCGACAAGGGCACCTGCGACAAGATGGGCGGCTCCACGATGACCCCCAAGAAGTAATCTCCCGCGACTGCGCGCCCGAAGGCCGACATGACCGCCCCCGCCTCCCCCGTCGGCACCGGCGTCGGCCTTCGCCAGCCGCACTACCGCGAGGTCTTCGAGCGACGGCCCGCGCTGGCGTTCCTCGAAGTCCACAGCGAGAACTTCTTCCTGGAGGGCGGCGCCTCGATGCACGCCCTCGAGCGCGCGCGCGCCGCGTACCCGATCAGCCTGCACGGCGTGGGCCTGTCGCTGGGCTCGGCCGACCGCCTGGCCGACGAGCACCTGGCCCGGCTCGAGCGCCTGGTGCACCGCGTCGAGCCGGCGCTGGTCTCCGAGCACCTGTGCTGGGGCGCCGTCGGCGGTGTCCATTTCAACGACCTGCTGCCCCTGCCCTACACCGGCGAGGCGCTCGCGTTGCTGGCCGATCGGGTCGACCACGTGCAGTCGGTGCTCAAGCGCCAGCTGCTGGTGGAGAACCTCTCCGCCTACGTCGAATGCCGCGACAGCGAGATGACCGAGACGGCCTTCCTCGCCGAGCTCGCGCGCCGAACGGGCTGCGGGCTGCTGCTCGACCTGAACAACCTGTACGTCAACGCGGTCAACTTCGGCTTCGACGCGGCGGAACGGCTCGATGCATTGGATGGCGCCAGCATCGGCCAGATCCACCTCGCGGGCCACAGCGTCGTCGACGACTGCCTCGTCGACACCCACGGCGCCGTGGTGTGCGACCCGGTCTGGCAGCTGTACGCCCAGGCCTGCCGCCGCTTCGGCCCCAAGCCGACGCTGATCGAATGGGACACCGACCTGCCCGCCCTGGACGTCCTGCTGCAGCAGGCGGCGCAGGCGAGCGACATCGCCGATCGCGAGGCCGCGCATGCCTGACCTGCTCGGCTTCCAGGTCGACTTCGCGGCCGCGCTGCGCGATCGCGCGCGCACGCCCGCGCTCGCGCGGCGGCTCGCCGGCGAGGCCGACATCGTCGATGGCCGCATGGCGATCTACCGGGCCAACATGGTGGCGGCGGCCGACAAGGCACTGTCCGCGGCGTACCCGGTGATCCGCCAGGTGGTGGGCGACGAGTTCTTCCACGGCCTGGCGCGCGAGTACCAGCGCGGCACGCCCTCGACGAGCGGCGACCTCACGCGCTTCGGCGCCGGCTTCGACGAGTTCCTCGCCACCTTCGAGCACACGCGGCCGATGGCGTACCTGCCGGAGCTGGCACGTCTCGAGTGGGCGGCGCACCTCGCGTACGGCGCGGCCGACGCCCCCGGCTGGGACGCCGCCGCCCTGGCCGCGATCCCGCCGGAGCGCCAGGACGCGATCCGCTTCCAGTGGTCGCCCGGCCTCGCGGTCGTGCGCTCCGCCTTCCCGATCGTGCACATCTGGACGATCCACCAGCCCGGCTTCGACGGCGCGTTCGAGGTGGACTGGAGCCAGGCCGAGACGGCCCTGGTCGCGCGCGACGGCTTCGCCGTCACCGTCACGCGGTGCCCGCCCGCCGAGGCCGCGTTCATCGAGGCCTCGGCGGGCGGCGCGACGCTGGCCGATGCCGCCGGCGGCACGCTCGAACGCCATCCCGACTTCGACCTCGGCGCCCTGCTGGCGCGCGCCCTCGCGGCGCGCCTGGTCTGCGGTGCCACCTACTGAAAAACCTCTCCCATGCGACAACTCATCCAACGCGCCCGGACGCTCACGAGCCTGGCCGACCATCTCCAACCGCTGGCCTTGCTGGCGCTGCGCCTGTACGTCTCGTCGGTGTTCTTCCGGGCCGGCATCATCAAGGTGTCCGACTGGAGCGCGACGCTCGCGCTGTTCCACGACGAGTACAAGGTGCCGCTGCTGCCGCCCGACCTGGCGGCCTGCGTCGGCGCCTTCGGCGAACTCGCGTTCCCGGTGCTGATCGCGCTCGGCCTGGCCGGCCGCTTCGGCGCGGCGGGGCTGTTCGTCGTCAACGCGATGGCGGTGATCTCGTACCCGCAGCTGTGGGGCTTCGACTGCCCCGCCGGCATCCACATGCACTTCACGTGGGGCGCCATCCTGCTCGGGCTCGTGGTGTTCGGGCCCGGCAAGCTGTCGCTGGACGCCCTGGTCCTGCGCCGCCTGGGCCTGCCGCCCCGCGCGGCGGCCGCCTGAGCGGTTCTCAGCGGCCGATGAAGCGCTGCACGATCTCCAGCAGCGCCTCGACCTTGAACGGCTTGCGCAGGAACGCGTCGTAGCCGTCGAACTGTTCGCGGATCGCCGCCTCCGGCAGGCCGCTGTTGAGCACGATCTTCGTGTTCACGAACTTCGGGTCGGCGCGCAGCTCGCGCGACAGCTCGGTGCCGTTCATCAGCGGCATCATGTAGTCGACGATGACGAGATCCGGCACGACGTCGCGTGCCTGCACCAGGGCCTGGCGCCCGTTGACCGCGCAGAACGCCTTGTAGCCCTCCTCCTCGAGGATCAGGCTCAGCACTTCGGCACTGCCCAGTTCGTCGTCGACGACAAGAATGGTCTTCACGCGATGCCTTCTATCCCCGTGCCGTCATTTCGTCAGGGAAGGCGCGGCGCCTTCCGGGTTGGACACGGGTTGCGCCGACGGGATGACGTCGCCGTCGGCCCGATAGGTTCCGGCAATGTGCATTCCTTGCGAATCTATCTTCAGGCGACGCAGCCCGGCCTGGTAGTCGGTGTCGCGCATCTTGATGATGGTCAGCAGCCGTTCGACATGCCCCTCGTCGTGCACGAAGCGCAGGAAGAACAGGTTGTCGACGAGCCCGGACACGCCCCATGGCATCGAGATGACGCTGCTGACGACGTCGCGCGTCTCGAGCGACATCAGGACGGTGACGCGGCGGTTGCGCAGCTCGTTGACGAGGCAGGAGAAGAAGCGCGCGATGCGCTCGGGGTAGACCGTGGATTCGAGGAAGCCGGAGAGCCCATCGACCACCAGGCGCCGCACGCTTCTGCGCGCGACGGCGGCCAGCAGCCGCTCCGCGATCTCGTCGACCGAGGCCTCGACGGGCGATTGCCACATCAGTTCCACCGCGCCCGAGGCCTCCAGCGGCTCGAGTGCCAGGCCCATCGACCGCGCCTTGGAGCGCAGGCGGTCGGGGCCTTCGAAGAAGCCCAGGTGCAGGCCCGGCTCATCGGGCGTGCTGGCGTGCAGGAAATGCAGGCCCAGCGTCGTCTTGCCCGTTCCGGTGGAACCGATGACCACGGTCGCGCTCGAGGCCGGCACGCCCCTGATCGCCAGCAGCGCGTCCAGCGACGGAACACCCGTGGTGACCGCGGCCTCGCTGCTGGCGGCGTCGCCCGCGGCGATGCGGTACAGCGATTCGATGCGCGGGAACACGGTGATGCCGTCGTTGTCGATGCGCATGGAGTGCTTGCCGCGGAGCGGTCCGGCGCCGCGGAACTTGCGCACCTGGATCGAGCGCTCGGAGCGCGCCTCGAACAGCTTGTCCTCCAGTTCGACGAGGCCGTCCACCATCGTGTGCTCGGCCGCCATGCGGTGGATGTTGCCGCTGGTCAGCAGCAGCACCGTGCAGTCCTGCAGCACCGCGATGCTCTGCAGCTCGTGGATGAACTTCTTCAGGTCCAGGTCGCTGGCGCCCTCCGAGGCGGCGACCAGGCCGTCGAGCACCAGCACGCCCACCTTGCGCGTGCGCATCTCGCGCCGCAGGACGTCCATCAGGCCCTTGAGGCCCGCGGTCTCGAGGTCGTGGAAGGCGCTGATGTAGGCCAGCTTGTCGGGGAACGCCTTGACGTCGAAGAACGACAGCGTCGACAGGTGCTGGATCATGCGCGAGTGCGATTCGGCCAGCAGCGTCACGTACACCGCCGACCCGCCTTCGGCGACGTGGCCGTAGCAGACCTGGTTGGCCAGGATCGTCTTGCCGCAACCGGGCAGGCCCTGGATGATGTAGACGCCGGTGCGGAACAGGCCGCCGCCAAGGATCTGGTCGAATCCCGGCACGGCGCTGTGCAGCCGCTCGATGGTCGGGACGTTGTCGGAGGTCGAGGAGGTCATCGGTTCGTGCTCATGTCGTCACGCTCGGGTATTCGGACGGTGAAGGTGCAGCCCTGCTCCGGACCGCTCCTCAGCGAGATCTCGCCCCCCATCGCCTGCACCAGGCGAGAGACGATCCACAGCCCCAGTCCCGTGCCCGCGCCGCGCGAGGAATGGGTCGCCACCGCGAACTTGCCGAAGACGAGTTCCTGGTCGGCGGCCGCGATGCCGTGGCCATTGTCCTCGACCTGCAGCGACCAGCAGCCGTCGCCGGCCGACAGTCGGATCGTCACCTGCGACGCGCACGAATGCTTGAAGGCGTTGAGCAGCAGGTTGTCGACCACCTGCTCGAAGGCGACGGGATCCACCGCGCGCATCGGCCCGAACGCCGCCTCGTCGCAGTCCACCCGCACGGCCATGCCGCGCTGGCGGGCCTCCTCCGCCAGGCTGTCGACCAGCGCCGCGACGAGGGCCGGGACGTCGATGCGCCGATGCGCCAACGAGTAGGTGGCGGCGGGCGAGGCCACGAGCTCCATCAGCACGGTGACGCGCTCGGAATAGCGCCTGAGCGTCAGCTCGGCCCGGCGGATGCGCTCGGCCGCCTCGGCGGCGTTGCCCGCCAGCGCGGTCGTGCGCGCCAGCGCCAGGTGCATCGACAGCGCGTGCAGCGGGTTGCGCAGCTCGTGCGCCGCCACGGAGAGCACGTCGTCGCGCCGGGCGATCTCGCGCTTGAGCTCCGCCAGCTCCGCGGAATCGGTGCGCCGGCGATCATGCGATGCGGAGAGCGGGAGAGCGTCGTTCACGGCGGCAGGCGGCAGCACGAGGGACTATCCAGTCCTCAGCGAAAGGGTCGCTGGACTGTAGCCCGCCCGCGCGAGTTTGCGATGCCTGGGCTTGGCAATTTTCAAGCCGACAGCAGAGCGTTTTCCATGAATCTGAATGTCCCCTGCCGGGCACGCCCATTGCCCTGCTCCGGCCCGCGCGATGCGCTCAGGCCACCGCGCCGGGACGCGCCGGCGCACGACGGGTCGCCGCCGCGCGCCGTCCGCGGACCTTCTTCAGGAACTCCGCGACGAAGGTGCGCAGCGACTTGTCCGGAAAGCGCACCGAGACCTCGTCGCCCTTGATCCGGGCGACCACGCCCTCGCCGTAGCGCGGCGCCTTCACGGCCTCGCCCACCTCGAACATGGAGTTCGAGAACTCGGTGATCTCGAGCAGGCGCGGCACCGGCACCGGCTCGTCCAGCAGCTCGGTCGACTGCGACGCGAAGCGCACGCAGTTGTCGCAGTGGTTGCAGCGGTCGATGCCCTCGGGCAGCGCCTCGCCGAAGCCCTCCAGCAGCGTCTTCCAGCGGCAGAAGCCGGTCTGCGCGAAGAACACCATGCGCTCCAGCGCCTCGTGGTCGCGCTCGGCCTTCCTGGCGTAGTCGCCGGCCAGCGCGCCCAGGTGCTGCGGCGTCGCCTCGCGTTCGCTGCGGTGCCAGCCGCGCGCCGCGTCGCAGCACGCCAGCCCGCCGTCGCGCAGCAGGCTCAGCGTGACGGACAGCCGGTTCTTGGGCATGCCCGGGATGCGCTGCTGCAGTTCGGCCTGCGTCGATCCCTGCGGCGCGATCTCGAGCGCCTCGATGACGTGCACCAGGTCGGCCACCAGCGGGTAGCGCCGCGCGAGGAAGAACTGCTGCACCTGGCGGTCGCGGCGATCGAAGATGAGCACGCAACGCGCCGTCTCGCCATCGCGGCCGGCACGCCCGGCCTCCTGGTAGTAGGCCTGCACGCTGCCGGGCATCTGGAAGTGGATCACGTAGCGGATGTCGGCCTTGTCGATGCCCATGCCGAACGCGTTGGTGGCCACCATCACGCGGCGCGCGCCGCTCATGAACTCGTCCTGGTTCGCGTTGCGTTCGGCCGCGGGCAGCTTGCCGTGGTAGATGGACACCGATTCGCCCGCGTCGCGCAGCCGCTCGAACACCTCGGTGCAGGTCTTGACGGTGGACGTGTAGACGATGCCCGAGCCCGGCGTCGTGCGCAGCGTCTCGCGCAGCGTGTCGAACTTCTCCGCCTCGCTGGTGACCTGCAGCACCTGCATCTCGAGGTTGGGCCGGTACATGCCGGTGTTGACGACCTCCATCTCGGGCACGCCCAGCTGGTGGCGGATGTCGTCGATGACCTCCGCCGTGGCGGTGGCCGTCAGCGCGAGCAGCGTCGGATGGCCCAGCGCCTCGATCGCGGCGCCGATCTCCAGGTAGGCCGGGCGGAAGTCGTGCCCCCATTGCGAGATGCAGTGCGCCTCGTCGACCACCAGCAGCGCGACGCCCTGCGAGGCGAGCGTGGCGCGGAACTCGGGGTCGGTCAGGCGTTCCGGCGTGGCGAAGACGATGTCGGAGCGCGCGTCGGCGATGCGCTCCATCGACGCATCCTGCTCGCTGGCCTTGACCGCGCTGTTGAGCTGCTCGGCGGCGACGCCGGCCTCCTCCAGCTTGCCGGCCTGGTCCTTCATCAGCGAGATCAGCGGCGAGACCACCACCGTCGTGCCCTCCAGGTGCAGCGCCGGCAGCTGGTAGCACAGCGACTTGCCGGCGCCGGTGGGCATGATCGCGAGCGTGGGCTTGCCCGCCAGGACGCGCGTGATGACCTCGTGCTGGCCGGAGCGCAGCTCGTGAAAGCCGAAGGTGTCGCGCAGGGAGCGGCGAAGCGCCGCCGGGATGGCTGGTGTCATGGGGTCTTCGAGGCAAGCGATGTGCCACTGGGGTGGACGGGCTTTCAGCGAAAGCGGACGGCAGGCCGTGCCGCGGCATCGGCCGGGACCGCCGCGGGCTGCTCCCGGTGCGAGCCGAACGCATGGGCATAGGCCCACGTGAATTCCGCCCCGAACAGGAAGATCTGCGCCGAGTAATAGACCCAGGCGAGCAGCACCGCCAGCGAGCCCGCGGCGCCGAAGCCCGAGGCCAGCGCGCTCTTGCCGATGTACAGGCCGATCAGCGTCTTGCCGATCGCGAACAGCGCGGCCGTCACCAGCGCGCCGATGCCGACGTCGCGCCACTCGATCGTGGCTTGCGGCATGAAGCGGTAGATCAGCGCGAACAGCGCGGTGGTCAGCGCGAAGCTCAGGGCCAGGTTGATGCCGTGCACCAGCGGCTCCCAGCCCGCGATCGGCGACGTCGACCACGCCGCGAACGCGTCGAACGCCGCGCTCGCCGCGAGCGACACCAGCAGCAGGAAGCCCATCGCCAGGATGAGCCCGATGGACAGGATGCGCGTGCGCAGCCAGGCCCACCACGTGGATACCTTGCGGGGTGTCGACACCTGCCAGATGCGGTTCAGGTCGTCCTGCAGCTCGGCGAACACGGAGGTGGCGCCGATCACCAGCACGACGATGCCCGTCACGGTGGCGATCACGCCCTCCGACGGCCTGGAAACGTTCCTCAGCAGGTCCTGGATCGCGCGGGCGCCCTGCTGGCCGATCAGGCCCTGCAGCTGGTCGACCACCGCGCCCTGGGCCGCCTCGCGGCCGAAGGCGAGGCCGGCCACCGAGATCGCGATCAGCAGCAGCGGCGCCAGCGAGAACACCGTGTAGTACGACAGCGCCGCGCCCATGCTCTGGGCGTGGTCGTCGATCCAGGCGCTGCCGGCCTTGGACAGCACGTGGCGAAGTCGGCGCAGGTACATTGGACTCCTCGCGGTCGTTGCCCGATGTCGGCAACGACGATGCCCGTCACCTCCCCGCACGCCATGTTCATCGTCACGCTCACCTATCTCAAGCCCGTCGAGGAGATCGACGCCCTGATGCCCGGCCACGTCGAATGGCTGGACAGGGGCTACGCCGACGGCCTGTTCGTCGCCTCGGGCCGCCGCATCCCGCGCACGGGCGGCGTGATCCTGGCGCGCTCGGGCAACGAGGCGGCGCTGGCCGCCTACCTGGCGCGCGACCCGTTCGCCCTGCACGGCGCGGCGCGCCTGGACGTGGTCGAGTTCAGCGCGACGAAGACGGCACCTGGCTTCGAAGCGCTCAGGAATCTCTAAAGCAGCTTGTCGAGGGTGATCGGCAGGTCGCGCACGCGCTTGCCGGTGGCGTTGAAGATCGCGTTGGCCACCGCGCCGGTGACGCCCGTCATCGCGACCTCGCCCAGGCCCTTGGCACCGAGCGCGTTGACGTGCGGGTCGACCTCGTCGACGAACGTGCAGTCGATCTCGCCCACGTCGGCGTTGACGATCACGTGGTACTCGGCCAGGTTCGCGTTGACGAAGCGCGCGTAGCGCGGGTCGAGCACAGACTCCTCCGTCAGCGCCATGCCCAGCCCCCACACGATGCCGCCCAGGAGCTGGCTGTGCGCGGTCTTCGCGTTGATGATGCGCCCGGCGCCGAAGCGGGCGACGACGCGGGGCACGCGCACGATGCCGAGCTCGCCGTCGACGTGCACCTCGGCGAACACGGCGCCGAACGAGTTCATCGAGAACTGCTGTTCCTCCTCGCCCGGGCGGCTGCTGCCGTCGGCGACCAGGGGCGCGCCGCCGCGCCGGCTCAGCAGCACCGCGAGGCTGTCGCGCCGGGCCGTGCCCGTGCGCTCGCGCAGCCAGCCTTCCTCGATGGTGACGTCCTCCACCGCCAGGCCGTGCAGCGGCGACTCGGGATCGGCAACCGCGACCGACACGACCTGGCGCCGCGCATTCGCGCAGGCGTCGACGATCGCCGAGCCGACGCTCTCCATCGTCATCGAGCCGGCCGAGATGGGCGCCTCGGGCAGGTCGGTATCGCCCAGCTCGAAGCGCACGCGCTCGACCGGCAAGCCGAGTGCATCGGCCGCGACCTGGGCCATCACGGTGGTCGTTCCGCAGCCGATCTCCGCGGTGCTGGCGCTGACCAGTGCGTGGCCGTCCGCACCCAGGCGCACGCGCGCCGCGCACGGGCTGCGCTTGGCCGGCCGCGTGGCGCTGGCGCAGCCCAGGCCGACCCGCCAGTGGCCATCGCGCAGCAGGCCCGGCGTCGCCTGGCGGCGCGACCACCCGATCGCCTCCGCGCCCAGGCGGTAGCACTCGGTGAGCGCCTTGCTGGAGAACGGCGCGTCCTTCTGGTCGTCGCGACTGGCGTCGTTGGCCAGCCGGAAGGCCACCGGGTCGAGGCCCGCGGCCAGCGCCATCTCGTCGATCGCGCTCTCGAGGGCGAACATGCCGCTCGCCTCGCCGGGCGCGCGCTGGAACGTCGGCGTGCCGACGTCCATCCGCGCCAGGCGGTGCGCGGTGGCCACCGCCGGGCACGCGTAGAGCATGCGCGTGACGACGGCGCAGGTCTCGACCCAGTCCTCGAGGGTGGACGTGGTCGATGTCGACCGGTGCTCCAGGGCCGTCAGCCGGCCCTCGCCGTCGCAGCCCATGCGGATCGCCTGCGTCGTGTGCGGCCGCCCGCCCACCGGGCCGAACAGCTGCGGCCGCTGCATCACCAGCCGCACGGGGCGGCCGACCTGGCGCGCGGCCATGGCGGCCAGCACCACGTGCGACCAGGCGGAGCCCTTGCCGCCGAATGCGCCGCCGACGAACGACGAGCGCACGTGCACCCGCTCGGGGGCGATGCCGAAGGTCTTGGCGAGCGTGCGCCGCACGCCGGCCACGTATTGCGTCGAGTCCTCGATCTCGAGGCGCTCGCCGTCCCAGCGCGCGAGCGTGGCGTGCGGCTCCATCGGGTTGTGGTGCTGGAACGGCGTCGTGTACGTGGCGTCGTGGCGATGCACCGCGGCGCGCAGGCCGCCTTCCACGTCGCCGCGGCTCGTGTCGGGCGGCAGACCGTTCATCCGGCTCTTGTCCGGCGCGTGGGCCTCGCGCCCGGCGGCGGCGACGTCCCCGCGCACGGGCGCGCGCTCGAACGTCACGCGCACCAGCGCGGCAGCGCCGTCGGCCTGCTCGAAGGTCTCCGCCACGACGACCGCGATCGGCTGGTTGGCGTAGGCCACCCGGTCGTCCTGCAGGAGCGACAGCACGCGGCCTTCCGGCGGCTTGACCGCCGCCTTGCCGTCCTGCGGCAGCTTCATGGCATTCAGGTGGGTGATGATCGCGACGACGCCCGGCGCGCGCTGCGCGGCGGCGGTGTCGATCGCCGCGACGCGTCCGCTGGCGACGGCGCTGCCGACGATCACGGCGTGCGCCATGCGCGGCACGGCGATGTCGCCCGTGTAGCGGGCCTGGCCGCAGACCTTCGACGGCCCGTCGACGCGATCCAGCCCCTGGCCGATGACGCTCATGTGCGCCCCTCCCGCGCCGGGTACGACGCTCCGTCCCCCCGGGGGACTGCGGGTCGGCTTGGGGCGGCCCGGCGCTCGTCCCGCAGACAGGTTGACACGGGATGTCTCATGCCTGCCCTCCCGCGCCCTGCAGCGCGCGCACGATCGCGCGGCGCGCCAGGGTCAGCTTGAAGCCGTTCTGCGAGGCCGGCCGGGCGCCCTGCAGCAGCAGGTCGGCGGCCGCGCCGTACGCCTCGTCGCCGGGCTCGCGGCCGACGAGCCGGGCCTCGGCCTCCGGGCGTCGCCACGGCTTGTGGGCGACGCCGCCGAGGGCGATCGCCGCATCGCGCACCACGCCGTCGCGCACGTCGAGCGCCGCGGCCACGGAGACCAGCGCGAACGCGTAGCTCGCGCGATCGCGGATCTTCAGGTAGTGCGCATGCGCGGCGAAGCCGTCCGGCGGCAAGTCCACGGCCAGGATCAGCTCGCCGGGCTGCAGCGTCGTGTCGTGTTGCGGCGCGTCGCCGGGCAGGCGGTGGAAGTCGGCCAGCGCGATCGAGCGCTCGCCGCGCGGCCCGCGCACGCGCACGCTGGCGCGCAGGGCCGCGAGCGCGACGCACATGTCCGACGGATGCGTCGCGATGCATGCCGGGCTCGCGCCCAGGATGGCGTGGTTGCGGTTGATGCCGCCGACGGCGTCGCACCCGCTTGCGGGCAGGCGCTTGTTGCAGTGCTCGAACGCGGTGTCGTAGAAATACGGGCAGCGCGTGCGCTGCAGCAGGTTGCCGCCGACCGTGGCCATGTTGCGCAGCTGCGGCGACGCGCCGGCCAGCAGCGCCTGGCTCAGCAGCGGGTAGCGCGTGCGCACCAGTGCGTGGTTGGCGGCGTCGCTGTTGCGCAGCATCGCCCCCAGCCGCAGGCCGCCATCGGGCAGCGGCGTGATCCCGGCCAGCGGCAGGCGCGTCACGTCGACCAGCAGCAGCGGGTGCACGACGCCGCCCTTGGCGAGGTCGAGGAGATTGGTGCCGCCGCCGAGGAAGTGCGCGCCCGGCGCGGCGCCCAGCCGCACGGCGTCGTCGACGCTGCGGGCGCGGTGGTAGGCGAACGGGGTCATCGGGCACGACTCCTTTCGCCCCTCGGAACTCGAAAAACGCTCACCAGAAGACCTGCGGCGCGAGCGCCCTTCGGAGCGGCCGTGCGTGCGCTCATGCAACGCCCTCCTGCCGCGCGACGATGCGCACCGCCGAGACGATGTTGGCGTACGCCCCGCAGCGACAGAGGTTGCCGCTCATGCGCTCGCGGATCTCGGCGTCGGTCAGGGCGACGGCGCCCTGGCGGCGGACGTCGGGCGACGCGGCGCTGCAGTCGCCGCGGCGCGCCTCGTCCACCAGCGCGACGCCCGAGCAGACCTGCCCCGGCGTGCAGTAGCCGCACTGGAAGGCGTCCTCCGCGATGAAGGCGGCCTGCAGCGGGTGCAGGTGGCCGGGCTGGCCGAGGCCCTCGATCGTCGTGATCTCGTCGCCGTCGTGCTGCAGCGCCAGCGACAGGCAGGCGTTGATGCGCCGCCCGCCGGCCAGCACCGTGCAGGCGCCGCACTGTCCGCGGTCGCAGCCCTTCCTGGTGCCGGTCAGCCCGAGGTGGTCGCGCAGCGCGTCCAGCAGCGTGGTGCGCGGTTCGACGTGCAGCCCGTGTTCCTGGCCGTTGACGTGCAGGGTCAGCGCGACCGGCGCCGCGGCGTGCGGTTCGGCGACCGCGTGCGCGGCGGCATGCGCCTGCCCGGCGACCAGCGGCGTGCCGGCCAGCGCCCCGGCCGATTGCAGGAAGCCGCGGCGCGTCGCGCCGGCAAGGTGCGGGTCATGGGACATGGGCGGGAGCGAGGCCGACGTTGCAATCCCCCGCCGCGGCAATCGACGTGCGTGCGCGCCCCTCGCGCCGGCCGACGTCCGCCCGACACTCGAGAGCGGGCACCCGGCCGGGCGCCCGGTTGTCAGGCCGCCTCGTCGCCCTCGACGCGGCCGTGGTTGGATGCGGCCGACGCCGTCTTGCGGCGGCGCGCGCCGAAGCGCTCGCCCGGCGCCGTGAGCGCCTGTTCCAGCAGCGTGCCCCACGGCAGCTGCGCCTCGCGCTTGGCCAGCAGGGTCTCGAACTCGGGGCCGGAGCGCACGGGGTACTTGTCGAGCGCGCGCTGCTCCTTCTGGGCGAAGTGCTGGCCGATGCGCTTGACGGTGGCCTGGTAGATCTGCGAGACGCGCGAGGTGCTGACGCCCAGGGATTCGGCCACCTCCTCGGTGCTCATGCCGATGCCCATGTAGGCGTCGATGACCTGGCGCTCGCGCTCGGGCAGCGTGGCGAAGAACTTCTCGAGCCGGCGCAGCAGGATGGCCGTGTCGACCCGCGCCTCGACCTCGTCGTTGGGCGTGGCGGCGTGGCTGGCCGGGGCGTGGTGGTCGCCGTCGTCGTCGTCGTCGGTCAGGCTCTGGGTCTGCGCCGTGGAGGCGGCCTGCTCCAGCTCGGCAATCTCGCTGACCTCGATGCCGCACACCGCGCTCAGCTCGCTGAGGCTGGGGGGCTGGTCGTGGCCCTGCATCCAGCGTTCGCGGGCGATCTGGATCACCTTGTACTTGCGCCGCTGCGAGCGGCTCAGCTGGTCCATCTGGCGCAGCTCGTCGAGCATCGCGCCCTTGACCCGCAGCTGGGCGTAGCGCAGGAACGCCTCGCGGCCCTCCTCGCTGTCCGGGTCGCCTTCCCACTGGAAGTTGATCGCGGCCTGGGCGACACCGATGAGCCCTGCCTGGATCAGGTCGGCCTTCTCGACGTTGGCCGGCAGGCGCCGCGACAGCGCACTGGCCTGCTTGCGCACCCACGACTCGTGGCGAGCGATCAGCGACGACGGGACACCCTGCATCGAAATCATGCACCCATGATATGCAGACAATCGTCCGTCGATGGCGATCTTTTCTGCAATCCGGGGCTCAAATCCCGTGAAGCATCGATGGGGTGTGCGTTTTTTGCAGTGTCGAGCCGGAAACGGGTTCGAATGCGGCGCCCGCCCCTGGTCAACGACCGCCGCACCGGACGGCCGATCAGGTCTAACCCGTAGCCGGCGCCGTCGCTTCAGGGCCAGTCGGTGCCGGAGGCGAGCACCGCCACCGCCGCGGCGAAGCCACGGGCGTCCTCGGCGTCGAAGCGCGCCGTGCGCGGGCTGTCCAGGTCGAACACGGCCACCAGGCGGCCGCCCGCGACCACCGGCAGCACCAGCTCGGCGTTGGACGCGGAGTCGCACGCGATGTGGCCGGGGAAGGCGTGCACGTCCTCGACCAGTTGCACCTCGCGCGAGCGCGCGCAGGCGCCGCAGACGCCCTTGCCGAACGGGATGCGCACGCACGCCACCTTGCCCTGGAACGGCCCGACCACCAGTTCCTCGCCGCGTGCCAGGTAGAAGCCGGCCCAGTTCAGCTCGGGCACCGACTGCCAGACGAGGGCCGAGAACTGCGCCAGGTTGGCGATCCAGTCGCGCTCGCCTTCCAGCAGCGAGCGCACCTGGGCGGCCAGCAGCTCGTAGGACGCGCGCTTGGCGGCGGGGGTGGACATGTCGAGGGTGTCGGCGACTTCGAAGCTCATGGCGTCTCGGGGCAGGGTCGGGAAATCCGGTCCGCGATTGTCGTCGACCCGCACGCGCCGCGGCCAGGGAGACCCTGCGCGCCCGTCGAGGCCGCATGCGCGCCAGAATGGGTCGCGATGGATCTCGCCCGCACCCAGCGCTACCTGCCCTGGCTCGTCGCGACCGCGTTGTTCATGGAGCAGCTCGACTCGACGATCGTCAACACCGGCATCCCGTCGATGGCGGCCAGCCTGGGCGTCACGCCGCTGAGCCTGAAGGCCGTGGCCACCAGCTACATCCTGGCGCTGGCGGTGTCGATCCCGGTCAGCGGCTGGCTGGCCGACCGCTTCGGCAGCCGCCGCATCTTCCTGTTCGCGCTGGCCATGTTCACGCTCTCGTCGGTGATGTGCGGCCTGGCGCCCAACGCCAGCCTGCTGGTGGCCTCGCGCGTGCCGCAGGGCATTTCCGCCGCGATGATGATGCCGGTGGGCCGCAGTGCCGTGGTGCGCACCTTCCCGAAGTCGGAGCTGCTGCGGGTGATGAACTTCATCATCATCCCCGCGCTGATCGGACCGCTGCTGGGGCCGACGGTCGGCGGGCTGATCGTGCACTGGCTGAACTGGCGGGTCATGTTCTTCGTCAACGTGCCGGTCGGGCTCGTGGGCCTGTGGCTCGCCCGCAAGGTCATGCCGGACTACCGTGTCGCGGATCCACCGCCGCTGGACGTCGTCGGACTCGTGCTGTTCGCCTCGGGCGTCGCGCTGCTGTCATGGCTGCTGGAGGTGTTCGGGGAGCACACGGTTCCGGCGTTCCAGGTCACGCTGCTGTTCCTGCTGTCGGCGGCGCTGCTGGCGGCCTACGGCTGGCACGCGACGCAGGTGCCGTTCCCGCTGCTGCGCCTGCAGGTGTTCAAGGTGCGCACCTTCCGCATCTCGGTGCTGGGCGGCTTCGTCACGCGCCTGGGCATCGGCGGCCTGCCCTTCCTGCTGCCGCTGCTGTACCAGCTGGGACTGGGGCTGCCGGCCTGGGAATCGGGGCTGCTGATGATGCCGGCCGCGGCGTCCGCGATGTTCATGAAGGTGATGTCGGCTTCGCTGCTGCGGCGCTTCGGCTATCGCCAGGTGCTCGTGGCCAACACGGTGCTGGTGGCGTGCGGCATCGCGTGCTACGCGCTGGTCGGGCCGGGCACGTGGCTGGGCGCGATCATCGGGCTCGGGTCGATGCTGGGCCTGTTCAACTCGCTGCAGTTCTCCAGCCTGAACACGATGGCCTATGCGGACATCGAGCCCGACGACGCCTCCATGGCCAGCACCATCGCCAGCACGCTGCAGCAGATGTCGCTCAGCTTCGGCCTGGCGATGGCCACGCTCGTCACCTCGTTCTTCCTGGCGGAGCTGCCGCAGTCCGACCACGTGGCCGTCACGCGCGCGCTGCACCACGGCTACCTGATGATGGCGACGCTCACCCTGCTGTCGTCGCTGGCCTTCCGGGGCCTGCGCAAGAACGACGGCGAGAGCGTCAGCAAGGGCGCGGCGGCGCGCGACGCGGACGAGTCGCGCCATTCGGAACTGGCCTGAAACCGGCCGCTTCTCCGGCGATCGACTCCGTGCGGGATCTGGAGAATACGAAGTGTCCGAGGTACGCAACCGGCCGCAAATTGGGCGGAACGATGGGAACCCGTCACCCAGTACCCGCAGGAAACCGTCGTCTGGACCAGACGTTCGGTGATGTTGCCCGCATTCCAGCAATGGTTGCGGGCATCGTCTTTTCAGGGCCGCCCTTGCACGCGACGGAGCGGCGTCAGTCGCGCTTCCAGGCCGGCCGCGACCATTCCAGCAGCTCGGCCAGCCGCGTGATGATCCACTCGCCCTCGTCCGGCGGCACCGGCGCGTCGGGGCCGCGCAGGCCGGCGTGCAGCCGGTCCAGGACATCGGCTTCCGGGATGCCCAGCTGCCACTGGAGCGTCTGCGCGCGCTCGACCAGCATCGTGGCGAGCGCCTCGCAGAACTCGTAGCGCTGCGTGATCTCGGCGCGCGTCGCGCTCGGCTTGATCCGGCCGGCCTCGACGAACAGCGCGATGAACGACGGCGGGATCTCGATCTGGTTCTCGTCTGACATGCCCGGATTGTCGCCGCCGCGCGATGCCACGCGACAGCCCCTGCGGCGAACGTGCCTCGGCAAGCCCTGTATCCTTCCGGGATTCCGTTCCTGCATCCGTCTTGCGTCCCGCCATGCGCGACCTCATCCCGCTGCTCATCGCCCACGGCGCGCTGATCGTCTTCCTGATCACGCTGGCCGCGCGCGTGGGCGCGCCGGTGCCGGCGGCCCCGCTGCTGGTGGTGGCCGGCGGCGTGGCGATGGCGGGCCAGATCTCGCTGATGGTGTGCGTGGCCGTCTCCGTCGTGGCCAACGTGCTGGGCGACGCCGTCTGGTACCAGGCCGGACGCTGGCGCGGGCACCGCGTGATGAAGCTCCTGTGCCGCATCTCGCTGTCGCCCGACACCTGCGTGCGCCAGAGCGAGGGCATCCTGTCGCGCTGGGGCGGCAGCTCGCTGATCGCCGCCAAGTTCCTGCCCGGCATCTCGGTGGTTGCCGCGCCGATGGCGGGCGCGCTCGGCATGTCCTGGAAGCGCTTCATCTCGTACGACATCGGCGCCTCGCTGATCTGGACGCTCGTGTTCCTGGCCATCGGCGTGCTCTTCGCCGGCCAGATCGTGATGGTGCTGGACATCATGACCGAGTTCGGCACCATCGCCGCCGTCGGCATCGCCATCGTGCTGGCCGCGCTGATCACCGGCCGCTGGCTGCGGCGGCGCTGGATGCTCAGCGACCGCTACGCGCCACGCATCGCCGTGCACGAGCTGCGCGAGCTGATCCGCCGCGGCGAGGAGCCCATCGTGATCGACGTGCGCTCGGCCGTCGCGACGTTGCACGACAGCCGCCGCGTGCCCGGCGCCATCGTCGCCACGCTGGCCGACCTGCCCGGCCACGCGCCCCGCCTGCCGCGCGACCGCGAGATCGTGCTGTATTGCAGCTGCCCCAACGAGGTGTCGGCCCTGCGCGGCGTGCGCATCCTGGCAGACCACGGCCATCACCGCGCCCGCGCGCTGCGCGGCGGGCTGGACGCGTGGATCGAGATCGAGGCCGCCTCGCCGCTGGACCAGCAGCCCGCCGCGCTCGATCAGGCCGCGATGTCGCCGATGGCCTTCGGCTCCGACAGCGTGCGCTGATTCTTCTCGGCCCGAAAGCGCGCGGCGGCCTCGTAGGCGCCCTTGCGCACGCGCATCACGCCCCCGAGAGGCCGGTGCGCCGCGATGCCGTGCCACGGGCTGAACGACAGCCCCTCGTCGATCGCGTCTGCCTTCGCCTCGCTCCACGAGGCCTGTGCGCCCGCCACGATGCGGGCGACCGGCCGGTACGGGCTCGCCGTCTCGTCCCACGCCACGCTCGCGTCCTCGATGGGCATCTCGGAGATGTCGGTGCACAGCTGCACGCACAGCTCCCACTCGCCGCCCTGCTCCTCGAAGTGCGCCGCGACGGCATCGCGCAGGCCGTCGGGCCGGTGCGCGAGGTCGACCGGCGCCCCGTGCAGCGCCTGCAGCGCCGGCGACGCGGGCCGCACGCAGATCTTGCCGAAGTACGCCCCGAACAGGATCGGCACCTGCGAGTAGTACGTCTCGCCCAGCGGGTTCGTCTCCGGATGGCCGCCGAGCGCGGTCAGCGTGGCGCTCTGGCCGCCCGCGGCCTCCACGACCTTCTCGACACCCCGCAGCGCCGCCGACAGCACCTGCTTGGCACCCACCGCCTTGTCGGTGGTGGCTGCCAGCAGCTTGAGGCTGCGCGCGAACGAGCTCGCATCGGGGCTCATGAACGCCGGCCCGTTGACCAGCACGAAATCCTGCGTGACGTCGCCCTCCGAGCCTTGCAGCCGCGTGCCCTGCGCGCCGATGACCTTGATCGCCATGCCGCGCGGCGTGGAGACGTCGTCGGGCAGGAGGTCGCCCGGAATGGTCGACAGCCGCATCACCAGCGGCAGCGTGCCGGGCCGCGCGAACAGCCCTTGCGCGAGCTCGGGCGGCAGGTCGGGCGGGATGCGCAGCTCGCCCAGCAGCAGCCCGTGCGACTTGGCGTGCACGCTGCGGATCGCCTTGCCGCCGTCGGCCAGCGTCCGTTCCTGGATCCGGCGCATCTGCTCGTTGATGTCCGCGAGCGACCTGGCTTCGTCCGACTCGGGGTGCTCGTACGCGGGGACGTAGCGCAGCGGCGCGAAGGTGGTGGCGAGCGTGGAAGACATGGCGACGGCTCCGGGCGGTGGGTGGAACCCCGCCGCCGGCAATCGCCGTTCCGCGCCCCGGCTCGCCCGCGCCGTCCGCCCGTCACGCGGTCGCGCGTGCGAGCTGGGCCGTCGTCCATGCCGCGATGTCGGCCGCCGACGCGGCGCCGGAGCGCCGGGCCACTTCCTGGCCGTCCTTGAACAGCACCAGGGTCGGGATGCTGCGGATGCCGAACGCCGCGCTGGCCTGCTGTGCGGCGTCGCTGTCGACCTTGGCGAAGCGCACGTCGGGCAACTGCCGGGCGGCGGCGGCGAAGTGCGGCGCCATCTGCCGGCACGGCCCGCACCAGGCGGCCCAGAAGTCGACCAGCACCGGCGCCTCGGTGGCGCGGAGGTACTTCGGCAGCACGGCTTCGGCGATGTCCACCGGCTGGGTCGCGGCCAGCGCGGTGCCGCATTTCGCGCACACGGGCTCGTCGCGCACGCGGTCGTCCGGCACGCGGTTGGTGGTGGCGCAGTGGGGGCAGACGAGCAGCATGGCGGTTCCTTGGTTCGCGCTGGAGAGGCTTCCCGCGGCGAACGCCGTGCCGGCCAGGGGCGTGATCGGGAAGTTCGTTGAACAGGTCGCGAGCGAGGAGCGGACTCCTCGATCACGACACTAGCGCGCCAGGTCGGCGGTGAACTGGTAGCCGCGCCCTCTCACGGTGCGGATGAATTGCGGATTCTCAAGGGATTCGCGCAACTTGGCGCGCAGCCGCGACACCGCCAGGTCGACCGAGCGCTCGTTGTTCTCGCTGGCGGCGCTGCGCGTCAATTCCACCAGTTGGCCGCGGCTGAGCACCTCGCCCGGGTGCTCGGCGAAGGCCGCCAGCAGCCGGTACTCCACGTTGGACAGCGACAGCCCGGTGCCCTCGGGGCTGATCAGCATGCGATTGCGCCAGTCGATCTGCCAGCCGCCGAAGCGGCCGTCGACGGGCACGCCCGGCGGCGCGAATTGCGGCGCGGCGGCGGCGTCGGGCGCACCCGCGCCCGCCGAGGCGGCCAGCGTGCCGGAGCTGCGGCGCACCAGCGCGTGGATGCGCGCCAGCAACTCGCGCGGCTCGAACGGCTTGGCCACGTAGTCGTCCGCGCCCATCTCCAGGCCCAGCACGCGGCTGATCGGGTCGCCCTGCGCGGTGAGCATGATCACCGGCAGCTTCGAGTGCATCCGCAGGTCGCGGCACAGCTCGATGCCGTCGCCGTCGGGCAGCATGAGGTCGAGCAGGACGACGTCGATGCCGCCGCGCGCGAGTTCGCGCCGCATGGCCGCGGCGCTGTCGGCCAGCCGGGCCTGCAGGCCGTAGCGCGCGAGGTGGTCGCCGACGAGCACGCGCAGCGCGGGATCGTCGTCGACGATGAGACAGGTGATCATTGCCGGGGACCGGATCGGGAGGTGACGCGGCGCAGCATAGCGCGCGCTGTCGCGCATGTCATGTCGACCCGGATGCAGTTCGATGGCAGTTCCGACACAAACGGCGGCGGCCTGGCCGACGTGGCCAAGCCGCGGAAATCAGGCGGAAACGTGCACGGCCAGGCCGGTGCAGCGCTCGGCCGCTCCGAAGCATGCCGCCCGCCCCGGGGGCAGTCCGCGGCATGCCGCGGACGCGGGCCGTCATGGCTACCAGACGGACAGGCCGTCGGTGAGCAGCTTCTGGAGCCAGCTGCGCGAGGCCGTGTCGGCGGTGCCGCCGCTGCCCACCAGCTCGGTCTTCGCGTCGGCCACGTCACCCGAGGCCACGATGCCGCCGGCCTTGATGTCCAGCGGGTTGACCACGCCCGAGAAGCGCAGCGTGTTGACCGTGCCGTTGAACGACATGCTGCGCTCGCCGGCCACGACCAGGTTGCCGTTGGACTGCACGTTGATCACGAAGGCCGACAGGCGCGCATTGAACTTCGCGGTGTTCTGCGAGTTGCCCTTGCCGGTGAACGAATCGCTGCCCGAGGCGGTGGCGTCCATGTTGGCCAGGCCCTTCAGCAACGAGCCGAGGCTGTTGGAATTCATGCCCGGGCCCTTGGAGGCGACGGCGTTCTCGCGGCTGTTGACGCTGTTGACGACGCTGCTGGCGTCCAGGCTTTCCGAGATGTCGATCTTGATCGTGTCGCCGATGGCCTGTGGCTTGCGCTGGTCGGAGAACAGCGACACGGTGCCGAGGTTGGCGCGGTAGATGCCGCCGGTGACGGTGCGTTCGGCGTAGTTGGGCGGCGGCACGGGCCGCACGGAGGTCGGGCCCTGCACCAGCGGGGTGGTCGAGGCGCAGCCGGCCAGCGTGCCGACGACGGCCAGGACGCACGGGACGACGAGGCGGGAGAAGGCGGAAGTCGAGGCGGTCACGAGGGATCCTTGGAGCATGTCGGGCGAGGCCATCAGTGGTCGAAGCCGGTGACCAGCGCGGTCACCACGGGCGCCAGCTTGCTGCGGCTGGTCGACCACTTGCCCATCTGGAAGGTGCCGTCCAGCGAGTAGGCGCTGCTGGAGAGGACGGTGCCGTTCTCGTCGCGCAGCGTCAGCGTGGCGTCGCGCATGTAGGACTTGTAGCCGCTGCCGAACGGCGGGATGCCCCACTCGATGTCGGCCGTGTAGGTGACGCGGAACTTGCAGGATGACGGCGCGCCGCCCTCCTCGTAGATGCGGCTGTCGATCTCGTGGGTGCGCAGCTCGGCCTGCAGCGCCGGGGCGATGTCCGGATCCGGCGTCAGCGGGTTGTATTCGACGCAGACGGTGTCGAGCGCCTTGTGCTCGTGGTAGACGGTGTTCTTGGCGCTGCTGGGGCCGTGCGAGATGGCGCTCACGGCGACGGCGCCGGTGGCCTTGACCAGTTCGAGCACCGGCGCGGGGCTGATGATCGAGCAGCCCGGAAGCACGACGGCGGCCGCGGCCAGGGCGAGGAACTTGAGGTGGAGCATGACGGGGGATCGGGCGTTCACGGGGGTCAGGCGACGGCGGTGAAGGCGCGCTCGATGGCGGCGGCGCCGAGGGTGGCATAGCTGGCCACGCGGCCGGCGACGTTGCCGACGGCATCCGTCACCTCGCCGATGCCGTCGCCCACGTAGCCGGCGGCGGTCTTGATGCCCTCGCCGGCGTGGCCCGCGTAGTCGCGCGCACGGTGGGTGCCGTTCTCGACGGCCTGCCAGGCTTCGCTGCCCAGGTGCTCGAGTTCGTTGGTGCCGCGCTCGATGCCGTGCAGCGTCTCGGAGGCCAGGTGCTCGACGCCGTGCCAGGCATCGAGGGCGACGTCGCCCACCGCCTCGGCGCCGGCTTCGGCCGCGTGCACCACGTCGCCGGCCATGCCCGCGACGTCCTCGGCGCCCGCCTTGATCGTGTCCCAGACGGCCTCGCCGGCGTTCTCCACGCCCTGTGCCGCGTTGCCGACGCCGTTCCTGACCGCGGCATAGGCGGCCATCGCAGCACCGCCCACGTCGGCGATGCCGGTCTGGACGGCGCTGCCGATGTAGCTGGCGCCGTCCTCGATCGCGTTCAGGGCCTTCTCGCTGAGGGAGACGGTGGCGCTGGCGCCCTCGCCGGCGGCATCGCCCATCACCGCCGCACCGTGCGTGCCGTGTTCCTTCTCGTTCGACTCGATCCGAGCCGGCCGGATCTGCTCCTTGACCGTGGCGTACGGCGAGGTGATCGTGCTGGTGGAGGAAGTGACGGACGTCATGGACGGACTCCTGGATTCGGATGGATGAATCGTAGGGATCCGGCGCCGGGCGTAATCGGCGATGAAAGGCGGAAATGAAGGGCATTTCCGCCTCGTCAGGGACAAAGTTCTTTACCTTCCGCGGCCCGGCGATAGCGAACTCCTGCGGCCCGCGCAGGCAATGCCGGCCGGTTGGCCGTCAGATTCGCCGTCGCGCCCGGCGCCACGGCTCGGAACCTTCGCGGTGTGCGGGCGGGTCGTTGGCGGGTGCTCAGGATTTCGGCAGCGCGTAGGCGATGACGTAGTCGCCCGGCTTCGTGCCGGTCGAGCCGTGGCCGCCGGCCACCACCAGCAGGTATTGGCGGCCGTCCGCGCCGAGGTAGGTCATCGGCGTGGCCTGGCCGCCGGCGGGCAGGCGCGCCTCCCACAGCTGGCGGCCGTCGCGCACGTCGTACCCGCGCACGTAGTCGTCCATGCTGCCCGAGAGGAAGGCCACCCCGCCGCCCGTCATCACGGGGCCGCCGAGATTGGGCACGCCCATGCGCAGCGGCAGCGGGATCGGCGACAGGTCGCGCACGGTGCCGTTGCGGTGCTTCCAGGCGATCTTGCCGGTGCGCAGGTCGGCGCCGGCCACGTAGCCCCAGGGTGGCGCCTGGCACGGGATGCCGAGCGGCGACGTGAACGGATGCAGCTTGACCGCGAACGGCGCGCCGAAGTTCTCGTTGAGCGCCGGCAGCGCGCCTTGCGGCGGGTGGCCGTTCTGCACCAGCTCCGCGGTCGCGTTCGGGCGCGGGACCAGCGTCGACACGAAGGCGAGGTAGGTGGGCGTCGTGAACGCCGCCTGGCGCTGCGGATCGACGGCGACCCCGCCCCAGTTGAACGTGCCGAAGTTGCCGGGGTAGATCAGCGAGCCTTGCGTGGACGGCGGCGTGAAGCGGCCTTCGTAACGCAGCTTGTGCAGCGCGATGCGGCACAGCATCTGGTCGACCACGGTGGCGCCCCACATGTCCTTGCCTGTGAGGCGCGGCGGCTCGTACGACAGCGCGGATCTGGGCTGCGTCGCGGCGCTGTGGTCGCCGGCGGCCGCGCCCTGCGGGGCAGGCACCTCGTCGACCGGCAACACGGGCTTGCCGGTGCGGCGATCCAGCACGAACAGCTCGCCCTGCTTGGTGGGCTGCACCAGTGCCGGCACGGTGCGGCCGTTGACGGCGAGGTCGACGAGCGTGGGCTGCGACGGCACGTCGTAGTCCCACAGGTCGTGGTGCACCGTCTGGAACACCCAGCGCGCCTGCCCGGTGGCCAGGTCCAGCGCCACGACCGACGACGAATACTTCTCGACCGCCGCGCTGCGCTGGCCGCCCCACTGGTCGGGCGGCTGGTTGCCCATGGGCAGGTACACCAGGCCCAGGGCCTCGTCGACGCTGCCGATCGACCAGCTGTTGGGGGAGTTCGGCGTGTAGTGGCCATCGACCGGGATCGGCGTCGTGACGTCGGGGTTGCCCGAGTCCCAGTTCCAGACGAGCGCGCCCGTCTCGATGTCGAAGGCCCGGATCACGCCGGACTCCTCGTGGGTCGACGCGTTGTCCAGCACGGTGCCGCCGACGATGACCAGGTTCTTCGTGACGATGGCGGGCGATGTGGCGTAGTACGAGCCCGGTTTCAGGTTGGGCATGTTGGCGCCGAGGTCGATCTGCCCCGCGCCGCCGCCGAACCGGGCGCAGACGGCGCCGGTGTCCGGATCGAGCGCGATCAGCCGGCCGTCGGCGGTTGCGAGGAACAGCTTGGCGCCGCAGTCCGCGCGCGACTTGCCGTCGTTCGCCGCGATGTCGAGGGCCCGGCCCGAGCTGCGCATCGGCGCGGATGCGGCGGGACGGGCCGTTGCCGAGGCCGCTGCCGGCGGCGGCTGGTACGCCAGGCCGCGGCAGGTCTGGTGCTGCAGCGCCAGTCCTGTCTCCATCTTCGGGTCGTAGCGCCAGGCCTGTTGGCCGGTGGTGGCATCGAGCGCGATCACCGACTGGTGCGGCGTGCAGAAATACAGCCGGCTGCCGATCTTGAGCGGCGTCACCTCGTCGGTGGTCTCGGTGGGATCGCCCGGGCGGCCGCGCAGGTCGCCCGTCCGGAACTGCCACGCGACCTGCAGCGTCGACACGTTGGTCGGCGTGATCTGCGCCAGCGGCGACCAGCGCTGCCCCGCGGCAGTGCGGCCGTACGCGTGCCACTCGCCGTCCGGCACGCTCGCGGCCGCGGCGGCCAGGGGCGCCGGTCCGGCGTCGGGCAACTGGCCGACGATCTCGTGGGCGTCGCGCAGGCCCGAGCCGATCGCCACCACCGCGGACACCCCCACCACCAGCCCCAGCACGATGCGGCCCGATTGCGCCCCGCGCAGGTGGCGCGCGATCCATGGCAGCAGCAGCAGCACGCCGAACACGAAGGCGACGTCGAGCCGCGCGGCCAGCGGCCACCAGTCCAGGCCGACCTCCCACAGGCTCCACGCCAGCATGGCCGCCAGCAGCACGGCGTAGACGATGAGCGCCTCCGCCAGGCCGCGGCACAGCAGCACGCCCGAAGCCAGGAAGCCGATGCCCGCGAGCAGGTAGAACGGCGAGCCGCCGGCCATCGCGAGCATGACGCCGCCGCCGAGCAGCACCAGGCCGAGCAGGATGAGCAGCGCACCGATCGCGACGAGGCGCGCCAGGGGACGAACGGTAGCCATCGCGGCGCTCCTCGCATTGCTGGGGTCCGCCGACCTTATCCGCCGCTTGCCGCAGCAGTCTGTAGGACGAGGACGAGCGCGCGTGCCCGGTCGAGGTTCTCAGGCCGATTGGCGCACGACCAGCCAGACGAAGGCCGCGCCGCAGCACGTCAGCGCGATCAGCTTCGCCGCGACGCCGGGGCCGGCGCGCGAGTGGGCCTCGGGCAGGATGTCCGAGACGCCGATGTAGAGCAGGAAGCCCGCGAAGAAGCCGAGATAGACCATCAGCTGGAACGGCGGGATCGTGAAGGCGAGCGTCAGCAGCACGCCGGCCAGCGGGGCCAGCGCGTCCACCACCAGCATCGCCAGCGCGCGCCGCGTGGAGTTGCGATGGCGCAGCATCAGCGTGACGGTGTTCAGGCCGTCGGAGAAATCGTGCGCGATCACCGCCAGCGCCACCGTCAGGCCCACCATGGGCGAGACCTGGAAGCCGATCCCGATCGCCACCCCGTCCATGCAGCTGTGCGCGGCGAGCACCGCGGCCGATGCCAGGCCGACGTGCGGGTGATGGTGGTGCGAGTAGTGGTTCTCCTGGGCCGGGTGCACGAGGACGAACTTCTCGAGGCTGTGGAACAGCAGGAAGCCGACCACCAGCGCGATCATCGCCGCCGACGGGTCGAACGCGTGCGTGCGCGACAGCGTGAAGATCTCGGGCAGCAGGTCGAAGGCGACCACGCCCAGCAGCACGCCGGCCGTGAAGCCCAGCAGATAGTGCAGCCGATCGCGGAAGCGCAGCGCCAGCGCCCCGCCGCCCAGCGTGGAGACGACGGCGACGCCGGCGAGCACGACGGGGGAGATGCCTGTGGACATTCCTTAATGATAATGGATACTCAATATCAGCAGGCGTGGCAGAATTTGTCCGGAGGCCCCCGATGGAACGCGCCACCCGCCAGAACACCGCCATCCGCGAGGCGCTCGCCGCCGCCGGACGGCCCCTCTCGCCCGCCGAGGTGCTGGACGAGGCGCGCCGCCACGTCGCCGCGCTGGGCCTGGCCACCGTCTACCGCAACCTCAAGGCGCTGCTGGACGCCGGCGAGATCCAGGTCGTCGCCCTGCCCGGCGAGGCGCCGCGCTACGAGCCCGCGCGCCGCGAGCACCACCACCATTTCCGCTGCGACGTCTGCCAGCGCGTGTTCGACGTGCACCAGTGCCCGGGCGACCTCGCCGGCCTGGCGCCGCCGGGTTTCAGCGTCGCACGCCACGAGATCACGCTCTACGGCCGCTGCAGCGACTGCCAGGCGCCCGCCCGGGGCCGTGCGAAGAAGGCGCCCGCGGACGGGCATGCGAAGGCGCACCCGCGCGGACATTCGCATTAGGGCCGACGCCTTCACTTCGGCCGCGGCCGCTTCAGTCGTGGCTGGACGGCCGCCAGCGCGCCGCTGCGCAATTCCTTGACCCCGTACGCCACCGCCAGCGCGACGTTGCGCGCCTCCTGCTGCACGGCGAGGTCGCGATCGAGCTCGTCGTGGCTGGTGGCATACGGCTGCCAGTAGCCGATGTAGCGATCGAGCAGCGCCTGCTGCCCGGCGTCGATGAGGCCCATCCAGTCCAGCCAGTCGCCCAGGCCGTGCAGCGTGCGGTCGATGCCGGCGGCGTCGCCGTGCACCATCAGGCCGTAGACCCGGCCGGCCAGGTGCTGCGGATAGTCCCAGCCGGCCAGCTCGATCTCCTTGGCTTCGGCGGCCGTCTTGCCGTGCGTCGACGTCGGGTCGGGGTTGCCGCCGTCCGCGCAGACGAGGCGATCGATCATCAGCTTGAGCGGGCTCGGCGACTGGTACCAGTAGACGGGCGAGACGATGATGAGGCCGTGGGCCGCGGCCCAGCGCGGGTAGATCTCGTTCATCCAGTCGCCGGTCTGGCGCAGCGAGTGGTTCGGGTAGCAGCTGCAGGGCCAGTGGCAGAGGGGCATGGCGGTGGACACGCAGCCCTTGCACGGGTGGATGGTGCGGCCGTATTCGGAGGTGGTCAGGCTCAGGTCCAGCGTGTCGACCTCGATGCCCTGCCCTTCGAGTTCCTCGGCCATCCAGCGGGACAGGCGGAAGGTCTTGGAGATCTCGCCGGGGCAGCTGCCGTCGTTGCGCGAGGCGCCCAGGATCATCAGCACGCGCGACGGCGTCGCCGGGTCCGCCTGCCGTGCCTGCGCCGCCGCGATGGCGTCGCGCGCAGCGAGCCAGTCCACCGACAGGTCGTGGTCCGGGTCGGCGAAGCCGGGCCCGGCCTTGCGCGTGACCGGCTCCTTGCGCTCCGCCTTGTACCCGAGCCACGCGATCTCCTCGATGCGCCCCAGCGCGTCCTTCTCGGCCTGGAACGCGGGATCGCGGAACGAGGACTGGAAGCGCTCGGCGAATTCGGCGCGCGAGATCTGGCCGGGCGCCTGGCCCTTGCGAACGTCGGTCATGGATGCCTCGGGCTGTCTGGTGCGACGGCGTCGGCAATCGGGGCGCCCAGGAGCCTGCCGGGCAGAAATCCGCTAAGCGCGCTTGACGCGCACCGCGTACTGCAGTTCCTTGAGCAGCGTCTCGATCGAGTACGGCTTGGACAGCACCTTGATGCCCGCGTCGATGTGCTGCGTCGTGTAGCCGGTGGCCACGATGACGGCCAGCTCCGGCACGTTGGCCCGGCACCAGGCGGCGAGGTCCAGCCCGCTCAGCGTGCCCGGCATCACGACGTCCGAGAACACGACGTCGAACAGGCCGCCGTCCTGCAGCGCGCGCGCCGCGGCATCGCCGGTGTGGCAATGTCGCACGGCGTGCCCGGCCGCGCGCAGCGCCGGCACCACCACCGAGGACACCAGCAGGTCGTCCTCGACGAACAGCACGCGCAGCGGCCTGAACTCCGCGGGCGCGGAGGCGGCCGCGCCGCCGGCGGCCACCGGATCGCTCGAGACCGGCAGCAGCAGCGACACCGTCGTGCCCACGCCGCGCTCGCTGCTGATCGTGGCGATGCCCCCCGACTGCACCGCGAACGCGCGCACCTGCGGCAGCCCCAGGCCGCTGCCCACGCCCACCGCCTTGGTGGTGAAGTACGGCTCGAACACCCGCTGCAGCACCTCGGCGTCCATGCCTCCGCCCGTGTCGACGACGTCGACTGCCAGGTAGCGGCCCGGCGGCAGCGCCGAGGCCTGCGTGGCGCTGGCGAGCCGGCCGCGGATCATGACGGTACCGCCCTCGGGCATGGCGTCGCGCGCGTTGAACACGAGGTTCAGCAACGCCAGCTCGAACTGGGTCGGGTCCGCCATCAGCGGCGGCAGGCCGGGCTCGATCTCGGCGGTCAGCCGCACCTTGCCGCCCACGGCGCGGCCCATCAGGTCCTCGCAGCGCAACACGAAGTCGTGCAGGTCGATCGGCTGCGGCTTGAGCGGCTGCGTGCGGCCGAACGCGAGCATCTGCCGCACCAGCGTGGCGGCCTTGTCGAGCGCCCGCGTGCTGGCCTCGATGACGCGGCGGCCCGGCTCCTCGTGGACGAGCCGATCGAGCACCTGCAGGCCGGTGCTCATCGTCTGCAGGAAGTTGTTGAGGTCGTGCGCCAGCACGCCGGTGAGCCGGCCGATGGCCTCGTGCTTCTGGCCGTCCAGCAGGCGGGTCTGCGCTTCCTGCGTCTGTCGCACGGCCTCGGCCACCCGCGATTCGAGCACCTCCGTGGCGCGCGCGGAGCGCACCCCCGCCTCGTGCAGCGCGGCGCCCACCCGGTCGGCCTCGAACAGCCCCGTGTGCAAGGGCGCGGGCACGCGGTCGCGCCCCAGCTCGAGGGCCGCGTCGTTGAGCGCGAGCACCGGCCCGCCGATCTGGCGTGCGAAGTACAGCGCCAGGACCAGGCCGATCACGGCAAGGATGCCCGCAGCCGCGAACGCCTGCAGCGTCACGCGGATGGCGGGCTTGTCGAGGGCCGTGCGCGGCAGGCCGACGGCCACCGTCCAGCCGTAGCGCGCCGAGCGCGCGATCACCGCGATGGTGGGCTCGCCCTCGCGCGAGCTGGACTCGAACTGCTGGTCCAGCAGCCCGCGCGACGCTGCCGCCACCGTCGCCGGCGCGGCGATCGAGCCCAGCCACTTCTGCGGATCCTTGCTGCGCGCCACCGTGCGGAACCGGCCATCGAGCACCGAGGCGACCGCGCTCGGCGGCAGCTGCTGGGCGTCCAGCACCTGCTGGATGACCTCGGGGCCGAAGGCGATGCCGATGTTGTAGCGCTGGGTCTCGATGCCCGGTTCGGGGGCCAGCACGGTGATGACGGGCTCGCCCGTCACCTTGCTCGTGAGCAGGTCCGTGACGACCGGCGCGCCCGAGACCAGCGGCGGGTCGGGGATCCACCCGCGCGCCGGCAGTTGGGAGCCGTAGGGCCGGCGCGTGTTCATCACCTGGCGCGTGGCGTCCACCACCAGCACCGTGTTGCCGGTGCCGTCGGTGGCGCGCCTCGCGTGCTGGTAGAAGCGCTCCATCTCGCCTTCCTTCAGCGAGCGGGCGGCGCCCAGCGTGAGGGCCATCGACGCACGCTTGTCCAGCTCGCTGTCCACGACGAGGCTGATCGAGCGTGCCAGGTCGCGCAGGTGGCGCGTGGCCGTCTCCGTCTCGTTCAGGTAGGTGGAGCGCGCCAGCAAGGCGAAGCCCGCGAGCGCGGGCAGCCACACGGCGAAGACGAGCAGCAGCAGTCTCGTTCGGATACTCACGCGGTCCCTGGCAGCGGTCGGTTCGCTGCGGACGTTACCCGAAATGCGCGGCGCGCGCGTGCCCCGGCGGGGACGAAACTGTCGCAAGACCTAACTCCGGTCGGCCCTGCTTGTCAATGCGCAATCCCCGAGACTCGATGGGACTCGCTCGACCGCTTACATTTGAGGACTCACGACCCTGCCCCGCGGGGGTATCACGGAGACAACACAAGTGAACGACCTGACCCGCCTCCCCCGAATTTCCGCCATCGCGCTCGCCGCGGCCCTGTCGCTCGGTGCGGCCCGGGCCGCCGAGCCGATCAAGATCGGCGTCGCCGAAGCGCTGTCCGGCGGCGCCGCCCAGTACGGCACCCCGATCCGCAATGCGTTCCAGATGGCCGCCGACGAGATCAACGCCGCAGGCGGCATCAACGGCCGCACCATCGAGCTGGTGGTGGAGGACGAACAGGGCAAGAAGGACGAGGCGATCAACGCCTTCAAGAAGTTGATCTTCCAGGACAAGGCGCTGATGCTGTTCGGCCCGACGCTGTCGAACTCCGCCAAGGCGTCCGACCCCATCGCGCAGTCGGCCCACGTCGTCGTGTTCGGCACGTCCAACACCGCCGAGGGCATCACCACCATCGGCGACCACGTGTTCCGCAACTCGGTCACCGAGGCCGACGTGCTGCCGGTCACCATCAAGACCGCCTCCCGGATCGCCAAGATCAAGAAGGTCGCGGTGATGTACGGCAACGACGACGTCTTCACCAAGAGCGGCTACGACGCGTTCAAGAAGGCCCTCGACGACGAGAAGATGCCGATCACCACGACCGAGACCTTCGCCAAGGGCGACGTCGACTTCAAGGCGCAGCTGACCAAGATCAAGGCGACGAACCCGGACGCCATCGTGCTGTCGGCGCTGCTCGCCGAGGGCGCGCCCATCATGGTGCAGGCGCGCCAGCTGGGCCTGAACGTGCCCTTCATCGGCGGCAACGGCATGAACTCGGTCAAGGTGTTCGACCTGGCCAAGGGCGCCTCCGACGGCCTGTGGGTCGGCAGCCCGTGGTCGATCGAGAACCGCACGCCGGCCAACAACAGCTTCATCATCGCGTACACGAAGAAGTACAGCACGCCGCCCGACCAGTTCGCGGCCCAGGCGTACGACGCGATGCACATCGCCGCCGAGGCGATGAAGAAGATCAAGTTCAGCGGCGACCTGGCCAAGGACCGCGAAGCCCTGCAGGCCGCCCTGCCCGCCATCAAGTGGAACGGCGCCACCGGGCCGTTCGTGTTCCGCCGCGTCAACGACGCTTCCGGCAAGCCGGCCGGTTACGACGCGAACCAGACGGCCATCGTCAGCACCACGCGCGGCAAGAACTACGAAATAGAAAAGTAGCCCCCACGCTCCCGCTGGTCGCTGCCCCCCGAGGGGGCCGGCCGGTTCGGCCCCGGCAGAGCCGGCGGCCTCCCTCCCTGGGTCGGGCCTGCGGCCGGCCGATTCCTCCCTCGCGCCGTGCCCCGGTACTCCCGGGCCGCCATTTCTTCGCCACCAGGCCTTTCGCCGTGCTCGAACAGCAGCTGTTCAATGCCTTGTCGCTGGGCTGCGTCTACGCCCTGTTCGCGCTCGGCTTCACGCTCGTCTTCGGCGTGCTGGGCGTCGTCAATCTTTCGCAAGGCGCGGTGTTCATGTGCGGCGCGTACGCCGCGCTGACCGCGATCACGAAGCTGGACGCGCCGTTGTGGCTGGCGATCCTGGTGGCCTTCGCGTTCTCGGGCCTGCTGGGCCTGCTGATCGACCGCCTCGTGCTCAAGCCGCTGCGCCAGCGCAACGCGCCCCACCTGATCCCCATGATCGCCACCATCGGGCTGGCCATCGCCATCAACAGCCTCGTGCAGGGGCTGTTCGGCGCCGAGAACCAGCGCTTTCCCAGCGAGGTGCTGCCGCAGGACGCGCTGCAGGTCGCCGGGGTCAGCGTCACCGTGCTCGAGCTGGGCATCATCCTCGTGTCCTTCGTGCTGATGGCGGTGCTGATGGTCACGCTGCGCCGCACGCAACTGGGCCGCGCGCTGCGCGCCATCGCGGAATCGCCGAAGGCGGCGCGCCTGCTGGGCATCAACGTCGACGGGCTGTTCATGCTGACGTCGTTCGTCGCGGCCGGCCTGGGCGGCATCTCGGGCGTGCTGATCGGGCTGTACTCGAACGCGCTGTTCCCGCTGATGGGCCAGCCGATGCTGCACAAGGGCATCGCCGTGATCATCCTGGGCGGCATGGGCGACATCCGCGGCGCGATGTTCGCCGGCCTGTTCCTCGGCTTCGCCGAGGTGCTGTCGGTGGCCTACATCGGCTCGGACATGCGCGACGCCGTGGCCTTCGGCCTGCTGTTCCTGGTGCTGCTCGTGCGCCCCAAGGGACTGTTCGGCAGCGTGCAAGAGCGCAAGGTCTGAGAGCGAGACGATGCTCGATTCCCTCGACACCTTCTGGGCCATCTACAGCAACCTCGTGCTCTCGCTGGGCACGGCCTCGCTGCTGGCGCTGTCGATCTACCTCACGCTGTCGTGCGGCATGCTGGCGATGGCCAACGCGGCGTTCATGGGGATCGGCGCGTACACCTCGTCCGTCCTCACGATGAGCCATGGCTGGCCCTTCCCGGCCGCCATCGCCGCGGGCATGGCGGCACCGGCGGCCGTGGCCTTTCTCATCGGCAAGCCCACCCTCCGGCTGTCGGGCGTCTATCTGGCCATGGCCACGCTGGCGTTCGGCGAGGTGGTGCGCCTGATCGTCATCCGTGCCGAAAAGATCACCGGCGGCGCCGGCGGCCTGGACGGCATCCCGCAGCTGACGCAGTGGTGGCACGTGCTGCTGGCCGTCGTCGTGGTGCTGTTCGTGCTCGCCCGGCTGCGCCGCTCGAAGATCGGCCGCGCGTTCGAGGCGATCAAGGAGGACGAGACCGCCGCGGGCCTGATGGGCATCGACGTCAACGGCCACAAGATGCTCGCCTTCGCGCTCGGCGCGGCCATCGCGGGCCTGGCCGGCGTGCTCAATGCCCACCTCACCAACTTCATCGGGCCGCAGGAATTCGGCTTCGACCGCGGGGTCGAGATCCTGACCATGACGATCCTGGGCGGCATCAACAGCCTGTTCGGCCCGGTGCTGGGCGGCATCATCGTGACGCTGCTGCCCGAACTGCTGCGCAGCTTCAAGGACTACCGCGCCGTCGCCAACGGCCTGATCCTCGTGCTGATCGTGCTGTTCCTGCCCAAGGGGCTGTGGAACCCGGCGTGGATGCGGCGCGTGCTCGGGCTGGGGCGCAAGGGGGTCACGCCATGAGCGGCGCACTGCTGAAGCTGACCAACGTGTCGCGCCATTTCGGCGGCCTCAAGGTGCTGCAGGACGTCTCGTTCGCGGTGCGCCAGGGCGCCATCTCCGGCCTGATCGGCCCGAACGGTGCCGGCAAGACCACCGTCTTCAACCTCATCACCGGCCTGCTGCCGCCCACCACTGGCGACATCGCGCTGGACGGCGTGACGCTGCTGGGCCGCCGCCCGCACGAGATCACGCGCGCCGGCGTGGCGCGCACGTTCCAGAACATCCGCATCTTCAAGGAGATGACGCTGCTGGAGAACGTCCTCGTCGGGATGCACCGCCATCTCGCCTACGGCGTGCCGGGCCTGATGTTCGCGCTGCCGGGCTACCGTGTCGCGGAGCGCCGCGCGCGCGACCGGGCGCGCGAGCTGCTGTCGTGGATGAAGCTGGACCACAAGGCCGACGACCTCGCCGACAACCTGTCGTACGGCGCCCAGCGCCGCCTCGAGATCGCCCGCGCGCTGGCCACCGAGCCGCGCCTGCTGCTGCTGGACGAGCCGGTCGCCGGCATGAACAGCACCGAGAAGACGGCGCTGATGCGCGAGATCGTCAACATCCAGGGCCGCGGCTACACGATCTTCATGATCGAGCACGACATGCGCTTCGTCATGGGGCTGTGCGAGGAGATCTCGGTGCTGAACTTCGGCAAGATCATCGCGCACGGCGACCCCGAGCAGATCCGCAACGATCCGCAGGTGATCGAGGCCTACCTGGGGCGCGAGGACGACGAGGTCTCGGTCACGCCCGAGGAGGTCGACGAATGACCGAAGCGCTGCTTTCCGTCAGCGGCCTGAACGTCAACTACGGCCACATCGAGGCCGTGCGCGACCTGGACCTCACGCTGGCCGCGGGCCGCATCACCACGCTGGTGGGCGCCAATGGCGCAGGCAAGTCGACGACGCTGCTGGCGCTGTCGGGGCTGGTGCCCAAGGCCGGCGGCAAGGTGCTGTTCGACGGGCACGACGTCACCGCCCTGCCCGCCCACAAGCTGGTGGCCGCCGGCCTCGTGCAGGTGGCCGAGGGCCGTGCCACGTTGACGACGCTGACCGTGCGCGAGAACCTGGAGCTCGGGGCCTACACGCGGCGCGACGGCGTGGCCGCGCGTGCGAGCGACCTGGAACGCGTCTTCACGCTGTTTCCGCGGCTCAAGGAACGCGAGAACGGCCTGGCGGGCAACCTGTCCGGCGGCGAGCAGCAGATGCTGGCGATCGGCCGCGCGCTGATGGCCAGGCCGCGCCTGCTGCTGCTGGACGAGCCCTCGATGGGCCTGGCGCCGATCGTCGTGCAGGGCATCTTCCGCACGCTGCGCGAGATCCATGCCGGCGGCCTGACGATCTTCCTGGTGGAGCAGAACGTGCGCCAGGCGCTCAAGATCGCCGAACGGGCCTACGTGCTCGAGAACGGCCGCGTCGTGCTCGAAGGCAGCGGACGCGAGCTGCTCGACGAGCCGCGCGTGCAGGAAGCCTACCTCGGCGGCTGAACCGCATCGGCCGGCCGCTGGCGTGCGCCCTCGGTCATCGCCCGGCGCAGCTCGCGCAGCAGTTCCTGCGGCGGAGTCGGCTTGGGCAGCACGCGCAGCCCGCCGGAGACGGCCTCCTCGAGCTGCTTCGCATACCCCGTGACCAGCACCACCGGCAGGCGCGGCCAGCGTTCGCGCAGGCGGAACGCGAGGTCCATGCCGCTGAGGTCGCCGGGCATCTCGATGTCGCTGAGCACGATGTCCGGCAGCGCGGCGTCGCCGTGCAGTGCCGCCAACGCGGCGTCGGCGTTCCAGTAGTGCTTCACGTCCAGGCCGCTCGCCTGCAGGATGGCGGCCGTGGAGTGCGCGACGTCCTCGTTGTCCTCCACCAGCATCATGCGCCCGGCCAGCGGCCCCGTGTCGACCGCCACTGGCGGCGCCGGCGGGTGCGGCTGCGGCGCCTCCGCGGGCAGCACGAGCTCCACCGTCGTCCCCTGCCCCGGTTCGCTGGCGATGCGCGCCTGGCCGCCGGCCTGCGCGCAGAAGCCGTGCACCTGGCTCAGGCCCAGGCCCGACCCGGCCTCGTTCATGCGCGTGGTGAAGAACGGCTCGAACACGCGCGCCAGCACCTCCGGGGCGATGCCGACGCCGGTGTCGGACACGGCGATCACCACCATCGTCGTGCCGTCCTCCGACGCGCCCTCGTTGCGCGCCGTGATGCGCAGGCGCCCGCCGCCGGGCATGGCGTGCTTGGCGTTGAGCGCCAGGTTGATCAGCGCGAGCTCCAGTTCGGCGGCGTCGACGGTGATCGGACAGACGTCCGGCGCCACCGTGATGTCCATCGCGATGCGCGAACCCAGCGTGCTGCGCAGCAGGCCTTCGGTGCCGGGCAGCCAGACCTGCAGCACGATCAGCTCGGGGCGCAGCGCCTGCTTGCGCGAGAACGACAGCAGCTGGCGCGTCAGCCGCGTGCCGGACTGCACCGCGCGCGACACGGCCTGCAGGTGGCGCTCGTCGGCATGCTCCGGATGCAGGTGCCGGTGCACGTGCAGGCTGCTGCTGACGATGGCCAGCAGGTTGTTGAAGTCGTGCGCCACGCCGCCGGTGAGCTGCGCCAGCGTCTCGAGCTTCTGGCTCTCCAGCATGCCCTTCTCGGCGGCCGCGCGCCGGGCGACGGCGTCGTTGAGCTCCGCGGTGATCGCCTGTTCGCGCCACGTCTTGCGCAGCGCCACGATCGACACGTAGGTCAGGCCGGCGGTGACCGGCACCAGCACGGCGGCCAGCAGCCCCACGAAGCGCAGCCAGCCGGCCAGCATGGCGGCGCGGCTGACGCTGGCCGTGACGTACAGCGGAAACTCGCCCACGCGCTGGAAGCTCACGATGCGCGTGTCGTCGTCGCCCTCCACGCGCGCCTCGATCTGGCCGCTGCGCTCGCCCGCGCGCACGTGCCCGAAGACATCGTCGTCGACGGCGACATGGCGCTCAGCACTGGAGCGCGTGGACGGCCAGGTCGCCAGGATCGCGCCGTCGGTGCGCATCAGCGCCAGCCGCGCCAGCGCCGGGTTGTCGGTGGCCAGCGAGCGGTAGTAGTCGCGGAAGTACGCCGGCGCCAGCGAAACCGCCACGACGCCGGCGAACGCCCCGTCCGGCGCCGTGCGCCGGATGCTGGCGTTGACGAGCTCCAGCCCCGTCTGCCGCCCGGCAAGCACTTCGCTGATGCCCAGCCGCAGCGGCGCGGCCTTCTGCTGCGTGAAGTACGCGCGATCCGCCACGGAGGCCACGCGGTCGGTCGGGTAGCGGTCGCTGCGCACCAGCGGGTGGCCTTCGGCGTCCCAGACGTTGAGGTTCACGACGGAAGGCAGGCCCGCGACCATGTCGGCCAGGCGCGCGTGGATCTCGGCCTCGCGGTTGCGCACGGCGGCGTCGTCGCCCGCCGCGGCGCCGTCGGCCCGGTGGGCGATGTCACGCGCGATCTCGAAGCTGCGCTGCGCCTGGCCGCTCACCAGCACGGCGCTGCGCTCGGCCGTGGCCTGCGCCTCGCGCACCGCGTGCTCGTAGCCCCACCAGGCGGCCGCGACGAAGGCGGTGAGCGGCACCAGGACGGCTCCCCATACCATCGCGCGCAGCCACGTGGCCAGCGGCGTGGCGACGCCGGTGTCGGTGTCGTCGAAGCCCGGCGCGGTGGTCGAGCGCGCCCGCAGGTTGCTCACCAGGCAGATGAAGATCGCCACCAGCCCGAACGCCCCCAGGTGCATGGGGCGCTCGGTCGGCGCCAGCGTCGGCGGCATGAAGGGCAGCGCCGCCACCAGGGCGCAGGTCAGCGCGACGAACACGCCCGAGGCGATGCCCCACAGCGAGGCCGCCAGCACCACTGCCGGATACGCGATCAGGAAGGGCATCGCGTCGCCCAGCACGGGTTCGAGCAACGCGCGGATCGCGACCGCGCCGACCGCCGTCGCCAGCGTCAACGTCCAGCGCGACAGCTTCAGGGGGCGGCGGGAAGGAGCGGCGGGCGGGCGCTGCGGCATGAGCCAGTCGGGGCGTGGGCAACGCCCCATGTTAGCGGCGACCCGGCGTTCGCGCTGTCCGCGCCCCGTAAGCAGATGCCGCCATGCCCCCGGGGCCAGCGGGTGTTCGACCTCATTTGATAAACTGGCTTATGATATAGCTCTATATGAAAAAGCACGACTTCTCGCACCGCTTCGGCTTCGTCGTCAACGAGGTCGGCCGGCTGTATGGCCGCCAGTTCGACCAATTGTCGCGCGAGGAGCTGGGCCTGTCGCGTGCGCAATGCCGGCTGCTGGGCCAGGTGGCGTACAGCGAAGGCGACCACGCCCCGACGCAGGCCGAACTCGCCGCCAACCTCGACCTGACGCCGATGGCCGTGGCCACGCTGGTCGACCGCATGGAGGCGGCCGGCTGGATCTCGCGCCGCCCGAGCGAGACGGACCGGCGTGCCAACGCCATCGCGCTGCAGCCGCAGGCCGAGGCCGCGCTCGAGAAGGCGATCGCGGTCAGCGACCGCGTGCAGGAGGCGGCGCTGGCCGGCTTCAGCGCCGTCGAGCGCAAGCAGCTGGTGGCGATGCTGCAGCGCGTGCGCGCCAACCTGCAGGGCGAGGCGCCCGGAGCGCCGTCGTGAGCCTGGGCGACCACGGCCAGATCCCGCACCGCGGGATGATCACGGTCTCGATCATGCTGGCGACCATCATGCAGGCGCTCGATACCACGATCGCCAACGTCGCCCTGCCCCACATGCAGGGTGCGCTGCAGAGCTCGCAGGACCAGATCTCCTGGGTGCTGACCTCCTACATCGTGGCCGCGGCCATCGCCACGCCGCTCACCGGCTGGCTGTGCTCGGCGTTCGGCCGCCGGCGCGTGTTCCTGATCGCGGTGTGCGGCTTCACGCTCGCCTCCGCGCTGTGCGGCATGGCCGACAACATCGTCGAGATCGTCGGCGCGCGGCTGCTTCAGGGCCTGTTCGGCGCGGCGCTGGTGCCGCTGTCGCAGGCGGTGCTGCTGGACATCAACCCGAAGGAGAAGATCGGCCAGGCGATGGCGATCTGGGGGGCCGGCATCATGATTGGTCCCATCCTGGGCCCGATGCTGGGCGGCTGGCTCACCGAGAACGCGAGCTGGCGCTGGGTGTTCTACATCAACCTGCCGGTGGGCGTGCTGGCCTTCTACGGCATCGCGCGCTACCTGCCCGAGAGCCGGCCCGCAGGCATCAGGCTCGACCTGTTCGGCTTCGCCACGCTCAGCCTGGCCATCGGCCTGCTGCAGATGTTCCTGGACCGCGGCGAGCAGCTGGACTGGTTCGATTCCGTCGAGATCCGGCTCGAGGCCATCGGCTGCCTGATCGCCTTCGCGTTCTTCGTTGCTCACACCTTCACCGCGATCGGCACCTCGTTCTTCGACCGCCGGCTGCTCAAGGACGCCAATTTCGTCACCGGCCTGCTGTTCGCGTTCATCGTGGGCCTGGTGCTGTACGCCACGATGGCGCTGCTTCCCACGCTGCTGCAGGGCCTGCTCGGATACCCGGTGGTGTACACGGGCATCGTGATGGCGCCGCGCGGCATCGGCACGATGGTGGCGATGCTGCTGGTGGGCCGCATGCTGCACGTCATCGACGCCCGCGCGATCATGGCGCTCGGCTTCGTGCTGACCGCCATCGCGCTGTACATGATGACGACGATGACGCTGGACATGGGCAGCCGCATCATCGTGGTGTCCGGAGTCATCCAGGGCCTGGGCATCGGCTTCACGTTCGTGCCGCTGTCGGCGGTGGCCTTCGCCACGCTGGCGCCCGCCCTGCGCAACGACGGCACGCCCATCTTCAGCCTGCTGCGCAACATCGGCTCCAGCGTGGGCATCTCCATCGTGCAGGCGATGCTGACGTCGGGCACCGCGCGCGCCCACGCGCAGCTCGCCGGCGACATCGCGCCCGGCAACCTCGCGTTCGCGTCGCTGCCGGCCGCGGTCGACCCGGCCAATCCGGCCGGCCTGGGCATCATCAACGGGCTGGTCGACCGGCAAGCGGCGATGATGGCCTACCTCGGCGACTTCCGCTTCATGCTGGCGCTGACGGTGGCGTCGCTGCCGCTCCTGCTGCTGATCCGCAAGGCCAGGACGGCGCCGAAGAAGCCGGACGACGCGTCCGAGCCGGAGCTCGTGCACGAGGTCTGACGATGCGGTCCCACATCCGCCCGGTGCCCCACTGGCTTCGCGAGCCAGGCCATTGTCACCAGCGCGACAGGGGTCGTCCCTGACGCCGCGTGTGTCGACGGGGGCGGACAATCATGGGCTGGCGCGTCCCACCCGCGCCTGAAGGAGCCGCCCCATGAAGAACGACCTGCCCAACATCGCCCCGACGCCCGCCGAGGTCGCCCGCACGCTGGAAGAGGCCCTCGCCGTGCAGCGCGCCGCCTACTTCGCGCACCCGGTGCCCACGCTGGCGGAACGCAAGGCCGACCTGCGCACGCTGCAGCGCTTCATCCGCGAGAACAAGCAGGCGCTGTGCGACGCGATCAGCGCCGACTACGGCCACCGCTCGCAGCACGAGACGCTGCTGGCCGAGGTGTTTCCGGCGATGGACGGCATCTCGCACGTCATCGGCCAGCTGCGCAAGTGGATGCGCCCGCAGCGCCGCTCGGTGGACCTGCGCAATTTCCTGGGTGCCAGCAACCGTGTCATCCCGCAGCCGCTGGGCGTGGTCGGCATCATCGTGCCGTGGAACTTCCCGCTGCACCTGAGCCTGATCCCGCTGACCTACGTCTTCGCCGCGGGCAACCGCGCGATGATCAAGATGAGCGAGAACTCGCGCCACCTGGCCGCGTTCCTGATCGAGAAGATGCCGGGCTACTTCCCGCCCGAGAAGCTGCGCTTCTTCGACGAGACGGGTGGCGTCGGCATCGAGTTCTCCAAGCTGCCGTTCGACCACCTGCTGTTCACCGGCTCGGGCCAGACCGGCCGCTCGGTGATGGCGGCGGCCGCGGCCAACCTGGTGCCCGTCACGCTGGAGCTCGGCGGCAAGGCGCCGGCCATCCTGTGCGACGACTTCCCGCTGCGCCTGGCGGCCGAGCGCATGCTGTTCGCCAAGCTGATGAACGCCGGGCAGATCTGCACGACGGTCGACCACGCCTGGATCGCGCGCGACCAGGTCGATGAGTTCGTGGCCGTGGCGCGCGAGATCATCACGGCGCGCTACCCCACGCTCGCGTCGGCCGACTACACGTCCATCATCGACGAGCGCTCGTTCGACCGCCTGCTCGGCGCGCTGGAGGACGCCAAGGCGCGCGGCGCCACCGTCCTGCAGGTGCTGCCGGGCGAACCGTTCGACCGCGCGACACGCAAGATCTCGCCCCACATCGTGCTGAACGCGCCGGCGGACTCCGTGCTGCTGCAGCGCGAGATCTTCGGCCCCATCCTGCCGATCCGCGCCTACGATTCGCTGGAGTCCGTCGTCCAGGCCATCAACGCAGGCCCGCGCCCGCTGGCCATCTACCCGTTCAGCGGCGACCGCCGGCGCATCCAGATGCTGCTCGATCGCGTGATGTCGGGCGGCGTGTCGGTCAACGAGGCGCTGTTCCACGTCGCGCAGCACGACCTGCCGTTCGGCGGGGTCGGCGAATCGGGCATGGGCCACTACCACGGCCGCGAGGGCTTCGACACCTTCTCGAAGCTGCGCCCGGTGTTCTACCAGGCGCGCTTCAGCTCGCTCAAGCTGATCGGCCCGCCGTACGGCAAGTTCGCATCGACGGTGCTGGGCTTCCTCACGAAGTAGCGCGCCGCCGGATGGCGGGTTACGCCTGCGGCTAACCCGCCCTACGAATACCAAGTGGCATCGCCGTAGGGCGGGTTAGCCGCAGGCGTAACCCGCCGTTCGCCGGCGCCCTGATCGCCGGCGCCCCGTTCGCCGGCGCCCCGATCGGCTAGCGCGACGCCACCACCTTGGGCACCAGCACCGGCTGCTCCGCGTAGCGGGCCGGGAACAGCTTCTTGAGATCCGCCACCTTGGGCAGGTCGTTGTAGACGATGTACGGGTAGTCGGGGTTCAGCGTGAGGAAGTTCTGGTGGTAGCCCTCGGCCGGGAAGAAGCCCTTGTAGGCCTCGACCTTCGTGACGATGGGCTTGGGGAACACCTTGGCCGCCTCGAGCTGCGCGATGTAGGCCGTGGCCACCTTGCGCTGCGCGTCGTCCAGCGGGAACAGCGCGGAGCGGTACTGCGGCCCGTGGTCGGGGCCCTGGAAGTTCAGCTCGGTCGGGTTGTGCGCCACCGAGAAGTAGACCTGCAGCAGCGTGCCGTAGCTCACCTGCGCCGGGTCGAACGTGACCTGCACCGATTCGGCATGGCCCGTGACACCGGTGCCCACCTCCTCGTAGTGCGCCGTGCCCTTGTTGCCGCCCGAGTAGCCGGAGACGGCGTTGGTGACGCCCTTGACGTGCTGGAACACGCCCTGCACGCCCCAGAAGCAGCCGCCGGCGAAGACGGCCGTCTCGGTGTGGCGGCCGCCGGCGGGCTCGTCCTGCGCGGGCGCGGGGACGCTGACGGCGGTCTCGGCGGCGCCGGCGTGGCCGTAGTGCAGGCCGATGGCGGCCAGGCAGGCGAAGCCCACCGTCGTGAGGAAGAGCCGGGTGGCCCGGGAGGAGGTCATCGTCGTGGAGCGGTTCATGGTGCGGGGTGTCCTTGTCGGGTCAGGCGGGCGTGAAGGTCAGCGCGACGCCGTTCATGCAGTAGCGCAATCCGGTGGGCTTGGGGCCGTCGTCGAAGACGTGGCCCAGGTGGCCGCCGCAGCGGCGGCAGTGCACTTCGTCGCGCACCATGCCCAGCGTGGTGTCGGACTGCTTGGCCACCGCGTCGGGCAGCGGCCGGAAGAAGCTGGGCCAGCCGGTGCCGCTGTCGAACTTGGTGTCCGACGAGAACAGCGCGAGCGCGCAGCCGGCGCAGCCGAAGGTGCCCTTGCGGTGCTCGCTGTTGAGCGGGCTCGAGAAAGGCGTCTCGGTAGCTTCGTGGCGCAGCACGGCGTAGGCCTGCGGCGACAGCTTCGCCTTCCACTGGTCGTCGGTCAGCGTGAACTCGAAATGTTCCGCGGTCGGCTTCGACGCGGCGCCGGCGCGGCCGAAGCCGGCGGCGAGCGTGGCGATGCCGACACCTGCCAGCAGGTTGATGCCGGACAACAGTGCGGTTCGACGGGCGATGGGCATGGTGGCAGCTTTCTTCGTTTTGCAAGGGTGATGCGAGTCTGTCGGCGCGGGCCGCGCGGTCCTTACAACACCGCAGCCCGGATCCTGCAGCGGTCCGCGCTCGGGCGCCCGGCCATGCCGTGTATGACCTTGCGCGGCGCCCGAGGTTCAATACGGATGAGCGGCCCTGGCGGATGTGGCGCGCGCCACACAGCGCCCTGGGCCCGATCCCGCAGAATGGCCCGATGAGCACCGCCTTTCCCCCCGATGCCGCCACCGTCGCCCTGCTCGCGCCCACCGGCCGCCTGCGCGCGTCGATCAACCTCGGCAACCCGATCCTCGCCAGCACCGACCCCGCCAGCGGCCGCGCGCGCGGCGTCTCGGTCGACCTGGCCCACGCGCTGGCCGGCCGGCTGGGCGTGCCGCTGGAGACGATCGAGTTCCCCGCCGCGACGAAGTCGGTCGATGCCGTCACCAGCGGCGTGGCCGACGTCGGCTTCTTCGCCATCGATCCGCTGCGCGGCGCGGAGATCGCGTTCACCGACGCCTACATCCTGATCGAGGGCGCGTATCTCGTGCGCGCGGAATCGCCGTGCCGGGCCAACGAGGACGTCGACCGGGCCGGCACCCGCGTGGTGGTCGGCCAGGGCAGCGCCTACGACCTGTTCCTGACGCGCGAGCTCAAGGCCGCATCGTTCGTGCGCGTGCCGGGCGCCGCGGAGGTGGTGCAGGTGCTGCGCGACGGCGGTGCCGACGTGGCCGGCGGCATCCGCCAGGTGCTGGTGGACGTGGCGGCGCGCGATGCCGCGCTGCGCGTGCTGCCGGGCCGTTTCATGGTGATCCGCCAGGCGATGGGCCTCGCGCGCACGCGCGGGCCCGCAGCCGCGGCCGCGCTGCGCGGCTTCGTGGAGGACATGAAGGCCAGCGGCTTCGTCGCCGAGGCCCTGGCCCGCCACGCCGTGGCCGGCGCCACGGTCGCGCCCGCCGACGCCGGCCCGTCGAACTGAAATTCCTCCAAGGACACGACATGGACTCCACCAAGCACCAGCTCTCGATGACCGTGCTGATGACGCCGGACATGGCCAACTTCTCGGGCAACGTGCACGGCGGCACGATCCTGAAGCTGCTGGACCAGGTCGCCTACGCCTGCGCGGCGCGCTACGCCGGGCGCTACGTCGTCACGCTGTCGGTCGACCAGGTGACGTTCCGCGAGCCGATCCACGTCGGCGAGCTCGTCACCTTCCTCGCCTCGGTCAACCACACCGGCACCAGTTCGATGGAGGTGGGCATCAAGGTGCTGGCCGAGGAGATCCGCACCCAGCGCATGCGCCACGCCAACAGCTGCTTCTTCACCATGGTGGCGCTCGGCGACGACCGCAAGCCGGTGCCGGTGCCGCCGCTGGAGCCGAAGACGGCCGACGAGCGCCGCCGCCACCAGATGGCCGAACTGCGCCGCGGCCTGCGCGCCGACTACCGCGCCCGCTACGACGCCCTGCGCCAGGAGGCGGACGGCGACGACGGCGGCTGA
>JBJMWE010000434.1:0-4619 GCA_045810285.1 Vitreoscilla sp.
CTGACGGTCGGATCCTCGGCGAACTTGGCCTTGACCTTGGTCGTCACGGCGGAGTCGTCGACGTACGCGCCCACGGTCTCCTGGTGGCGTTCGACGGCGCAGCCGGTGGCCGTGACGAGGGCCGTGGCGGCGAGCATGGCGGCGATGGTGAGACGAGTGATCATGGTTGTGCTCCTTCTGGAATCGTTGTGGAAATGACGGTAGCTCCACAACGGGGCGAACGGCGTGCCCACGCGCCGGGATTCCGGCCGCATCGCGGTGTCGGACGGCACCGACAGCCGCGCGCCCGCCGAGACGCCGGGCCTAACCGACGTTCGCAGGCGGCTTCGGGTAGGCGCCCGGCCCGAGCAGCGAGGCGACGTCCATCGTCGAATCCACGGCGTCCTGCACGTGGTCCGGCAGCGGCAGGCGTGCCTGGATGGTCGTGCCCTGGCCGGGCCGGGACTTGATCTTCAGCTGCCCGCGCGCCGACTGCACCCGGAAGCGCATGCCTGCCAGCCCGTGGGCGGCCGTCCGGGCCGCACTCGGGTCGAAGCCGACGCCGTCGTCGCGCACCGCGATGATGGCCCAGCCGCCATGCGCCGCCACGCCCACGTGCACCGTGGATGCGCTCGCGTACTTCGCCACGTTGGTGAGCGCCTCCTGCACCAGCCGGTAGGTGGTGAGCTTGCCGGCGTCGTCCAGCGGCAGTTCCTCGATGTCGGTGCGCACGTCGAGCTCGCTGCGCTCGGCGAACTCCGTGCACAGGATCTCGATCGCCGCCTTCAGGCCCAGGTTGTTCAGCGACGACGGCCGCAGGTCCTCGATGATGCGGCGCTTCAGCGCGATGCCTTCGTCCAGCGTCTTGACCAGGTGCACCATGCGTTCGAGCACCTCGGGCGGCGCGCCCACCAGGCGGCTGCGCATGCGTGCGACGTCGAGCTTGGCAGCCGTGAGCAGGCCCCCGAGCTCGTCGTGCAGCTCGCGCGCGAGGCGGCTGCGCTCGTCCTCGCGCGCCGTCTGCAGGTGGTTGGCGATCTGGGTGATGTCGCGCGTGCGGCGCTCCACCTCCACTTCCAGCCGATCGCGCTCGAAGCGCAGCTGCGCGGCGCGCTCCAGCCGTTCATCGTCGAAGCGGCGCGCCTGGCGGGCGTACAGCAGCAGCGCGGCCAGGCTCAGCACCACGAGCGCGGCGATGCCGATGCGGCTGAACATCAGCGTCTCGGTCAGCAGCTCGCGCGATTCGTCGATGCGCGTCGTCTCCACGCGCGCCATGTTGCGCGCCTGCCCTTCGATCGCGAGCATGGTCTCGCGGCCGATGTCGGTCAGCACGACCTCGCGCCAGCCCTCGCCGGCCTTGCTCTCGAACATCCGGATCGTGGTGTCCAGCTCCGACATGCGCTGGCGCGTCAGCTCGTCGAGCTTCTTGACGTCCGCGGTGCGATCGGGCCAGCGCGAGTAGATCTGCGCCAGGTGCGTCAGCTGCGCCTGCACCTGCGCCGCCGCGTGCGTGTACGGCTCCTTGTATTCGGGCCGGCCGGTGAGCAGGTAGCCGCGCTGGCCGGATTCGGCGGCGATCACCTCGCGCAGCAGCAGGCTGACCTCGACGCGCGCATCGAGCAGCGCCTCGCGGCCTTCGATCACGGTGAGGGCCCGCCGGTGGCCGACCTCGTTGGTCAGCAGCACGGCCAGGCCCAGCAGGATCGCCACAGGCGCCGCGAAGCGGCTGCGCCGCGCGGTTTCCAGCGTCCTCAGGAATGACATCTCGGGTTCCCCGCTACACTTGAATTACTCGGTACGCCGCTTGCCCTCAACGCGACCGCAAGACCCCCATGGCGAACCCGTCGACCCAGTCGGCAAGCCGCCGACCCGAACTCAAGTTCATCGATTCCGCGGGAGACTACATGATTCGCGTTGTGATCGTCGACGATCATGCGATCGTTCGCTCCGGCCTTCGGCAGTTCCTGTCCGACCACGTCGACCTGCGCGTCACGGGCGAGGCCGCCGATGGCCGCGAGGCGCTCGAGCTCGTCCGAGGCGGCGACCTGGACGTCCTCCTGATGGATCTGTCGATGCCGGACCAGAGCGGCGTCGACGCGCTGGCGGCCATCAAGGCGCGGCGCCCGGACCTGCCGGTGCTGATACTGAGCGGCTTCCCCGAGACGCACTACGCCACCACCTTGCTGCGCCAGGGCGCGAGCGGCTACCTCAACAAGGGCTGCGACCCCGACGAGATCGTCAAAGCCATCCGCACCGTGGCCATGGGCCGGCGCTACATCACCGCCCAGGTGGCCGAGATGCTGGCCGACGGCGCCGCCGGCGCGGGCGATCGCCCGCCGCACGAACAGTTGTCCGAGCGCGAGCTGCAGGTGTTCCTGCGCCTGGCCAAGGGCGAAACGGTGGGCCAGATCGCCGAGGGCATGTTCCTGAGCGTCAAGACGGTCAGCACCTACCGCGCCCGCACGCTGGAGAAGCTGCAGCTCGAGACCAACAGCGACCTCACGTACTACGCGCTGAAGAACGGCCTGATCCAATGACATGACGGCCCCCGGCCGCCGGGCACGGCGGCCACCCCCCGAGGGGGGCGCGGCCTTGCTCCGGAGCGGCGGGATGTCGACCCCCGCTTCGGCGAGTACGCCGAACCACCCCCCGAGGGAGGCGCGGCCTTGCTCCGGAGCGGCCGAGCGCAGCGGCCGCGCGCTTTCGCCCGGCGTTCGCCGATGTGCGGACGACGACGCCGAGAGGGGCGCGGCCTTGCTTCGGAGCGGCGGCGCCCCGGCGCATGCCGACGTTCCACATGGCGAGGGCTCAGGCGGCACGCGATGCGCGCGCGACGCAGTGGTCGACCAGCGCGTCGATCTCGCCGGACTTGTCGAACACCGCGCTCGCGCCGAGCGCGAGGCATTGGCGGCGGATGTCGGCGGTGGCGTAGTTGGTGAGCACGACGCGCTCGAAGGGCGCGCCGGCGGCGTGCAGCGCGCGCAGCACGCCCATGCCCGAGCCCTGGCGCAGGAAGATGTCGATGATCGCGATGTCGCACTGGTTCGCGCCGTCGCCGAGCCAGCTGAGGGCGCCCGCCTGGTCCACGGCGGTGCCAACCACCTTCACGGGGGCCATTTCCTCCAGCGCGGCGATCAGGTTCTCCTGGATCACCGGGCTGTCCTCGACGACGAAAGCCAACAGGTTCGACATTCCACATGCGGGTCCGTCGGCGATGTCGGCGCGACCCTCTGCTCCACGTTGTGCAACGACCGGAGCGATGTCCGATCAAGCGGGGCGTCAGCCAGCGACGCCTCCGTCGCGGCGCCGCCAGGGCGCCGTCCAACTTGTCCGCTCAAGTCACTCGTGCGGAGCGTCCGCGGCGTCCAGTTGCTGCCAGGTGGAAGGGAAGGGCGCCTCGTCGCCGAGGTTGTCGTCGGCGTGCACCACCTCGAACGGGGCGCCGATGCTCAGCAACACGGGATCGAAATTCGCGTCGCGCGCTTGTCCTGCAGGAAAGATGTCCATGTCCGCCTCCGACCAGCCTGTCTCGTTGTGGCGACAGCGCTGGCGGGCGCTCGTCTACCTTGCTGCCAGTTTGCTCAGGCGTGGCGCGACTGACCATAGGCTGACAAGCAGACGCCGTGTCGGAGCCGTCCTACACGGAGCGCCCGGCTGCGCCCCCGCAGGAATGGCCATTGCTGACGCAATGCCTCGGACCAGGCAAATTGGGAGTAGCGCATGCCGACTTTCATCACCATCGGATACGGCGATCGCGCCGGATACGACCGGACGCCGGAACCGCTGCGCGACGCGGCGCACGCGAACGATGCTGCCTTGATGTCGCGCGGCGCGCTGATGGGTACGGCGGGCGGCTGCGTGCAGGTGCGCAATCCGGAGGACGCCGGCGTGGTGCGAACCGCGGGCCCGTTCATGCGCTCGGATCTCCCGCTGGCGGGGTTTGCCGTGATCGAGGCGGCATCTCTCGACGAAGCGGTCCGCCTGATATCCAGGAGCCCCTGTGCCGTCGCGCATGGGGTCATCGAAGTCTGGCCGGTGCTGAGCGCCGGTTCCCCGCGAGAGGGTTGATCTCGAGGTCGGCGAACGCCCGCCCATGACGCGATCGGCGGCGCCTGGTCGTCTCGCAATCCCTGCCACTTTGTAACAGTACGTGCCGGATATGTCGGTACTGGACTACCCGGCGGCCGGATCACGCCTACCCGCGGTCGGCTCGTTTGCCGATTCCGATCGGCCGGACCACGGCCTAACGTTGGCGCCATGACTACCTACAACACTCCCCAATTCGCGACCGGCCACTCCGACCTGCGTTCGGAGACGCCGCGCACCCGCTCCGCTTCGGCGGCCACCCCCCGCAGCGCCGGCGTGTCGAATGAAGCCGCCGCCATGCGTGCCGGGCAGACGCCCGACTGGCAGCCCGGCGCGTCCAAGGGCGTTCCCAAGGCCGCGATCGGCGCCGTCGGCGCCGCGCTGGTGGGGGGCGTGGCGCTCGCCATCGTGCTGATGGCGCCGTCCAACAAGGTCGTCAAGCACGTCCAGCCCGATCCGATCGCGCAGGCCCAGGCCGAGAACGCGGCGGCGCAGAAGTCGGTCGCGTCGACGGACGCCGCCATCAACGAGCTCGACAAGAACGCGCCGGCCGC
>JBJMWE010000435.1:0-13380 GCA_045810285.1 Vitreoscilla sp.
GCCGGCCATGCCCTCGACCAGCGCCCGCGTGATGGTCAGGCCCAGGCCGGTGCCGCCGTACTTGCGCGTGGTGGTGACGTCGGCCTGCTCGAAGCTGCTGAACAGGCGCTGCTGCGCCTCGTGCGAGATGCCGATGCCCGTGTCCTCGACCTCGATCTCCAGCAGCAGGCGGCCCGTCTCGGTGGCGCCGCAGGCCACGCGCAGCTCCACGGTGCCGATCTCGGTGAACTTGAGCGCGTTGCCGATCAGGTTGAGCAGGATCTGGCGCAGCCGCATCGGGTCGCCGCGCAGCCACTGGGGCACGTTCGGGTCGACATGGCTCAGCAGCGACAGGCCTTCTTCCTGCGCGCGCAGGTCCAGCAGCTCGACCAGCGACTGCACCATCTCGCGCAGGTCGAAGTCCACGGACTCGAAGCCCATCTTGCCGGCCTCGATCTTCGAGAAGTCGAGGATGTCGTTGATGATGGCCAGCAGCGCCTCGGCGTTGCCGAGGGCCAGCGACACCCGCGAGCGCGACTGCGCGGGCATCGCCTCGCGCAGGCCCAGCTGCAGCATGCCGATGATGCCCGACAGCGGCGTGCGCAGCTCGTGGCTCATCGTGGCCAGGAACAGCGACTTCGCGCGCGTGGCCTCCTCGGCCTTGTCGCGCGCCAGGCGCAGCGCCTCTTCCTGGCGCTTGTGCGTGCGCGCGTCGCGCATGAAGGCGGTGGCCGCCCAGCCGCTGTCGTTGCGATACGCGGTCAGCGAGAGCTCGACCGGCAGGCGCCGGCCGGCCGCGTCGACCCCGTCGAACTCGATGACGGCGCCCGAGAACAGGTCGTCGTTGGCGTCGCACAGCGCGGCGATGCCGTCGGTGGCCGTGACGAGCTTGGGCAGCGGCAGGATCTGCGTCACCGGGCGGCCCAGCGCATCGGCGGCGCTGCGGCCGAACAGGCGCTCGGCCGCCGGATTCCAGTACGACAGCGCCCCGCCCTCGTCGAAGCTGATGACGGCGTCGGTGGCGGCCTGCAGCATCAGCTCGACGCGCTCCTGCTGCGCGCGGAACGCCAGCTCGCCGGCCAGCCGGCGCTGCTGCTGCACGACGACGTTGACGATCAGCGTCAGCGACGACACGCTCAGGAGGAACAGGAACAGCGAGGCCGTGTGCGTGGCCGGGTCGGCGCTGGCGCTGCCCGGCGCCGTCAGCTGCAGCGTGATCGTGATCAGGCCGCAGGCCATCACCGCCGAGTGCACGAACAGGGGCGGGAACTTGATGGCTGCCCATACCAGCAGCGGCAGGGCCAGGAAGCCGACGACGTGCACCGGCACGTTCCAGCCGCGCGTGATCGTCCAGCCGAGCACGCTGGCCGCGAGGCTGCAGCCGACGAAGTAGACCTGCTCGCGCGTGAAGCGAAGGATGGTCGGCAGGCGCGAGTCGTCGCGCGCCGGCGCGCGCACGACGGCCGGACGCGGCGCGCGCGGGGCGCGCCGGCGCTCGGACGAGTGGGTGGCCTGCGGCAGGCGGCGCGCGTCGGGGTGGAAGCGCGTGTCCGCCCAACGCGCCCACGAGAACAGCGCCGGCATGCAGATCAGGCAGCCGAACACGTCGCCGATGATCGATTCGACCCAGTAGCCGGACCAGCCGTGCGCGATGCAGTGCCGGGTGCCGGCCAGGCCGCAGTAGCCCGCCGTGCCGCCGGCGCCGTTGACGAACGCGTACAGCACGCCCAGCGCGGTCATCACGATCACCGCGCGGACGGTATCGAGCTTGCCGGTGAAGCCGAGCCGCTGCGCCGCCCGCCGCACGACCGCGCCCGAGGCCAGCATCGACAGCGGCTCCACGAACGCCCAGCGATCGTGCACCCAGCCGTGCGAGCTGCCGTTGGCGACGAAATCGTAGGCGATGTAGGCCGCCGCGCCGACGAGGCTGGCCGGCCCGTACAGGATGCCCGCGACGCAGGCCACGGCGGCCGGCGGCCACACGGGCGTCAGGTAGCTGTTGCTGTTCAGCGCGAAGACGAAGCCCAGCTTGGCCGCCAGCCAGTACAACAGCATGACGCCGAGCATCAGGAACAGGTCGCGACGGAATTTCTGGGACAGCAAGCGGGAGGCTTTCAAAGGGCCGGCCAACGCGAAAGTGTGCCGCCGACGCGCACGCGCGGGTGGACGATTGTCCCGCGTATTTCACGGCGCGTGGCGGGAAATGCGTGCAAATCGACGCCGCGCGAAGGCTCGCGTCCCGGGAATCGAAGCCTGGCGTCCGCGGTCGACCCAGTGTGCTGTGCCGGAAGTACGCGCGCAAGCGAGACGTACTTCCGGGACAGCACACTAGAATCGTCGCCTGTTCATTGCTTGCCACCCATGCACCCTGCCCTTCCGAGCGGCCTCGTCGTCCGCGGATTCACCGCGCCGCTGCGCCTTGCCGATTTCCGCCTGGCGGCGTTCGACATGGATTCCACGCTGATCAACATCGAGTGCATCGACGAGATCGCCGCGGCCGTGGGCCTGAAGTCCGAGGTCGCCGCCATCACCGAGGCCACGATGCGCGGCGAGATCGCCGACTTCAAGGAGAGCCTGCGCCGCCGCGTCGCGCTGCTCAAGGGCGTCGAGGAGAAGTGGCTGCACGAGATCTGGGCGCACCGGCTCGAGCTCAACCCCGGCGTCGAGACCTTCCTCGAGGCGCTGCGCGACGCCGGCCTGAAGACGCTGCTCGTCTCGGGCGGCTTCACCTTCTTCAGCGACCGCGTGGCCCGGCGGCTGGAGATCGACTACACACGCGCCAACGTGCTCGACATCGTCGATGGCCGCCTCACCGGCCGCGTCGTCGAGCAGGCCTGGGGCGACATCTGCGACGGCGCCGAGAAGCGCCGCATGCTGCTGCAGACCTGCCAGGCGCTGGGCATCGCGCCGGCGCAGGCGATCGCGGTGGGCGACGGTTCGAACGACCTGCCGATGATGGCCGAGGCCGGCCTGTCGATCGCGTACCACGCCAAGCCGGCGGTGCGCGAGCAGGCCATGCTGGCCATCAACGAAGGCGGGATGGACGACGCGCTGGCCGTGCTGCGCTGAGCGCGCAGTGGCCTGCCGGCCTCGCACGCGGCTCAGGCGGCCTGCGCGTCCTCGGTGTCCAGGCCCAGCGCCGCGTACCACGGCGCATACGGCGAGTTCTTCACGAGCGTGCGGTTGAGGTCGGGCGCGCCGTCCTTCCACCATACCTTGCCGCGTTCGCCGAGGCCCACCTGCGCCCGGGCCACGCGCTGGCGAGCGGCGGTGATGGCCGCCTCTTCCCCGGCCAGCTTGGCGGTGCGGAGCTCGCGCCGTCCGTTGAGCAGTTCGCGCATGTAGCGCACCTTGCGCTCCGCCGACAGGGTCGGGTCCGCCGCGCGCCACAGGCGCCCTTGCACAACGATGTAGCGGCCATCCGGCGTCGTCAGCTCCGAGGTCATCCCGACAATCTAGCCCACGCCGGCATGGCGCGTGATGCCAAACGCAACCGGAAAGCCCTTTCGCGCAACAGCTTGATACACCCTCGTGCCGGCATCCAGGTTTCCCCTCGCGAACTAGTGTGCTGTCCCGGAAGTTCGCGCGCAGGCGAGACGCGCTGGAAACGAGTCGGAGCTAGGCGCAAAGGCGAGTCGTACCGGGTGGTACGGCGAGGCTTTGCAACGACGCTTCGGCTCGTTTGCAGCCGTATCGTGCGTGCGAACTTTCGGGACAGCACACTAGCGGCTCAGCTGCTCCCACGCCTTGTCCAGCCGCTTGACGCTCACCGGCTGCGGCGTGCGCAGTTCCTGCGCGAACAGGCTCACGCGCAGCTCCTCGAGCAGCCAGCGGTATTCCGTCAGGCGCGCATCGACGGCGCCCTTGCGCTCGGCCTGCGTGCGCAGCCAGCGCTGCTCCACGGGCCGCAGTTCCGCCAGGCGCTGGCTGTCGCGCGCGGGATCGGCGCGCAGCTTGTCCAGCCGCAGCGTGACACCCTTGAGGTAGCGCGGCAGGTGCGCGAGCTGCGCCCACGGCGTCGCCTGGATGAAGCGCTTGCCCATCAGGCGCTGCAACTGCGCGGTGACGTCGTCCACCACCTCCTTGGGCGGCCGGGCGTCCTTGAGCTTGCGCGTGGCCGCGGCGTACTCCACCAGCACCGCGTGGGCCTGGCGTGCGACCTCCTGCGCGATCAGGTTCAGGCGGCTGCGGCCCTGCTCGAGCCGGCGCTTGAACTCGGCCTCGTCGGTGGGCAGCGGGTCCTCGAGGAACGCGCGGTCGATGGCCACGTCGATGACCTGCTCGCGCAGTTCCTCGGCGGTGCCCAGCGGCATGTAGAGCACCGACATCTTCGTGAGATCGGGGATGTTGCGCTCGAGGAAGCGGATCGGCTCCTTGAGCTGCAGCGCCAGCAGCCGGCGCAGGCCGGCGCGATGCTTCGCGGCGGCCACGTCGGGCTCGTCGAACACCTCGATCTCGACGTGCGTGCCCTTGTCGATCAGCGCCGGGAAGCCGATCAGCGTCTGCCCGCCCTTGGCGATCTCCATCAGCTCGGGCAACTGGCCGAACGACCACGTCGTGTACTTCGTCGCGGCCGGCATCGCGGGCGGCGGCGGCGGGGTCGCGACGCGCGCGACGATGCCCTTGCCGGCGGGCGCCGGCGCGGCTTGCGGCGTCGGCGCCGCGGCGGCCGCCGGCAGCTTCAATGCCGCCAGGGCCTGGAATGCGGAGCGGGCCTGCCCGCCCAGTTCGGCCTTGAGCGCCGCCAGGTTGCGCCCGATGCCCAGCTGGCGGCCGTGCTCGTCGACCACGCGGAAGTTCATGAAGTGGTGCGGCGACAGCGTCTCCAGCTTGAAGTCGTTGCGCTGCACCGCGATCTGCGTGCGCTCCTTGACGGCCTTCAGCAGCACGTCCAGCAGCTCGCCCTGCGCGAAGTCGTGCGTGGCGACGAACTCGGCCACGAACTCCGGCAGCGGCACCAGGCGCGAGCGCGGGCGCTGGTGCAGGCTCTTGACGAGCGCCAGCACCTTGGCCTCCAGCATGCCGGGCACCAGCCAGTCGACGCGCTCGGCGTTGACCTGGTTGAGCGCGTAGATGGGCACCGTCACGGTGAGGCCGTCCTTGGGGTCGCCCGGCTCGTGCAGGTAGACGACCGCGCAGTCGACGCCGCCGAGCCGGATCGTCTTCGGGAACGACGCGGTGGTGATGCCGGCGGCCTCGTGGCGCATCAGCTCGTCGCGCGTCAGCATGAGCAGCTTCGGGTTCCGGCGCGATTCCTCCCGGTACCACTTCTCGAAGGTGGCCCCGCTGACCACGCCGGCGGGCAGCTGCTGGTCGTAGAACGCGTAGATGAGCTCGTCGTCCACCAGCACGTCCTGGCGGCGCGACTTGTGTTCCAGGTCCTGCACCTGCGACACCATCTTGGCGTTGTGCGCGAGGAACGGCAGGCGCGTCTCCCATTCGCCGTTGACGAGCGCCTCGCGGATGAAGATCTCGCGCGCCACCGCCGGGTCGACGAGGCCGAAGTTCACGCGCCGGTTCTGGTAGACGACGATGCCGTACAGCGTGGCGCGTTCCAGCGCGATCACCTCGGCCGCCTTCTTCTCCCAGTGCGGCTCCAGCAGCTGCGTCTTGAGCAGGTGGCCGGCGATGCCCGGGATCCACTGCGGATCGATCGCGGCGATGCCGCGGCCGTACAGGCGCGTGGTCTCGACGAGCTCGGACACCACGATCCAGCGCCCCGGCTTCTTCGACAGGTGCGCGCCCGGATGGCGCCAGAAGCGGATGCCTCGGGCGCCGAGGTACCACTCCTCGTCGTCGCTCTTCAGGCCGAGGTTGCCCAGCAGGCCGGCCAGCATCGCCAGGTGCACCTGGTCGTAGTTCGCCGGCACGGTGTTCAGGTGCCAGCCGTGGTCGTTGACGACGGTGAGCAGCTGTGAATGGATGTCGCGCCATTCGCGCACGCGGCGCACGCTGACGAAGTTCTCGCGCAGCAGCTGCTCGTAGCGGCGGTTGCTGAGCTTGTGCGTGGCGGCCGCGGCCTTCGCGGACGCGGGCGCGTTGGCCTGCGCGCCCCCGTGACGCGCATGCGCGGAAGCGCCGCGCGGCGGGCGCGGGGCGATCTGCACGGCGTCCAGGTCGGCATCCTCCTGGCCGCCGCGCGACACCTCCAGCCACTTCCACAGCTTGAGGTAGCCCATGAATTCCGAGCGTTCGTCGTCGAACTTCCTGTGCTTCTCGTCCGCGGCCTGCTGCTGCTCCAGCGGGCGGTCGCGCACGTCCTGGCCCGACAGCGCCGAGGCGATCACCAGCACCTCGGTGAGGCAGTGGCGCTCGCGTGCCTCGATGATCATGCGGCCCACGCGCGGATCGAGCGGCAGCTTCGCGAGCTCGACGCCCATCGCCGTGAGGTCGTTGGCGTCGTCGACGGCGTTCAGCTCGCCCAGCAGCGCGTAGCCGTCGGCGATCGCCTTGCGCGGCGGCTCCTCCAGGAAGGGGAAATCCTCGACCGCGCCGAAGCGCAGGCTCTTCATGCGCAGGATGACGCCCGCCAGCGACGAGCGCAGGATCTCGGGATCGGTGAACTTCGGCCGGCCCTCGAAGTCCTTCTCGTCGAACAGGCGGATGCAGGTGCCGTTGGACACGCGGCCGCAGCGGCCCGCGCGCTGGTTGCACGCGGCCTGGCTGATCGCCTCGATCTGCAGCTGCTCGACCTTGTTGCGGTAGCTGTAGCGCTTGACGCGCGCCAGCCCCGAGTCGACCACGTAGCGGATGCCCGGCACGGTCAGCGAGGTCTCCGCGACGTTGGTGGTGAGCACGATGCGCGGCGCGGCGCCCTGCTCGAAGACGCGATCCTGCTCGGCCTGCGACAGCCGCGCGAACAGCGGCAGGATCTCGACGCCCGGCGGATGGTGGCCGCGCAGCTTCTCCGCGGCCTCGCGGATCTCGCGCTCGCCGGGCAGGAAGACGAGCACGTCGCCCGGCCCGCTGCGCCACAGTTCGTCGATGGCGTCGACGATGGCCTCGTTCAGGCCGTGCTCGCGCGATTCCTCGAACGGCCGCCAGCGCTGCTCCACCGGGAACAGGCGGCCGCTGACCATGATCACCGGCGCCGGGCCGCGGGCCGAACCGAAGTGCTTCGCGAAGCGGTCGGCGTCGATGGTGGCCGAGGTGACGATCACCTTCAGGTCGGGCCGGCGCGGCAGGATCTGGCGCAGGTAGCCCAGCAGGAAGTCGATGTTGAGGCTGCGCTCATGCGCCTCGTCGATGATCAGCGTGTCGTAGGCCTTGAGCAGCGGATCCGTCTGCGTCTCGGCCAGCAGGATGCCGTCCGTCATCAGCTTGACCGAGGCCCCCGGCTGCAGCCGGTCCTGGAAGCGCACCTTGTAGCCGACGACGTCGCCGAGCGGCGAATTCAGCTCGAAGGCGATCCGCTTGGCCACGCTCGACGCGGCGATCCGGCGCGGCTGCGTATGCCCGATGAGCCCACCGCCATTGGCGCGCCCCCGGCCGAGCTCGAGCACGATCTTGGGCAACTGCGTGGTCTTGCCGGAGCCCGTCTCGCCGCAGACGATGACGACCTGGTGCTCGGCCAGCGCCCGCGCGATCTCCTCGCGACGGCCCGAGACGGGCAGCGATTCGGGAAAGGTGATGGGCGGCACCGGGTTGGCCGGCGCCGGCGCGGCGCGTGGCGCCCGGCCGGGACGATCGGCGCCCGGCGGACGGGCACTGGGGGACGGGCGCTGGGCGGGGGGACGAGTAGTCGAATTCACGAGCCTGCGATTATCTCGCGGCGCGCAAGCCCGGACGCACACCCAGTCTCCAACCGCGGTGTCAGGTCTTGAATCGTTGCGGTGTCAGGTCTTGAAACGTCGCGTGGGTCTGCGCATCGCCGCATCGGCGCCCGCGCAGGAACCGTCGTCCAGCCTGGAGTGCACGAATCAAGACCTGACACCGTGTTGGAGGCGGCGTGGGCACGGGTTTGACCCGCTGCGGCACAATGCCGGGCTGTACTGAGAGCGCCTCGAACAATGAGCCTGGATCTGGTTTTTCCCCACACCTTCGTGCCGTGGTTCCGCGCGGTGGCGCCGCACATCCATGCGTACCACGGAAAGACCTTCGTGATCGCCATCACCGGCGAGGGCATCGCCGCGGGCAAGCTCAACGCGCTGGTGCAGGATCTGGCCATCCTGCATGCGATGGGCATGAAGCTGGTGCTGGTGCACGGCTTCCGGCCGCAGGTCAACGACCAGCTCAAGGCCAAGAACCACCCGGCCCGCTACAGCCACGGCGTGCGCATCACCGACGAGGTGGCGCTCGACTGCGCCCAGGAGGCCGCCGGCCAGCTGCGCTTCGAGATCGAGGCCGCGTTCTCGCAGGGCCTGCCCAACACCCCGATGGCCAATGCCACCGTGCGCGTCGTCTCGGGCAACTTCCTCACCGCCCGCCCGGTGGGCATCGTCGACGGCGTCGATTTCATGCACAGCGGCGTGGTCCGCAAGGTGGATTCGGCCGCCATCCGCAGCGCCATCGAATCGGGCGCCGTCGTGCTGTTGTCGCCGTTCGGCTTCTCGCCCACCGGCGAGGCCTTCAACCTGACGATGGAAGAGGTGGCCACGTCCACCGCCGTGGCGCTGCAGGCCGACAAGCTGCTGTTCCTGACCGAGGTCGCCGGCATCCACGAAGTCCCCAGCGACCCCGAGACGCCCGTGGACACGGAGCTCGCGCTCGCCGAAGCCGAGCGCCTGGTCGCCAGCCTGCCCAGGCCGGCCGGCCCGCTGGACATCGGGTTCTACCTGCAGCACTGCGTCAAGGCCTGCCAGGGCGGCGTCGAGCGCTCGCACATCCTGCCGTTCTCGGTGGACGGCGCGCTGCTGATGGAGGTCTTCACGCACGACGGCATCGGCACCATGGTCGTCGACGAGAAGCTCGAGAGCCTGCGCGAGGCCACGGCCGACGACGTCGGCGGCATCCTGCAGCTCATCGAGCCGTTCGAACGCGACGGCACGCTCGTCAAGCGCAGCCGCACGGAAATCGAACGCGACATCGCCACTTATACGGTCATCGAACACGACGGAATCATTTTCGGCTGCGCCGCGTTGTATCCGTATCCGGAAGCCAGTACCGCCGAATGCGCCGCGCTCACGGTATCGCCGCAGGTTCAGGGCCAGGGCGACGGCGACCGGATTCTCAAGCGAATCGAACACCGCGCAAAGGCGCTCGGGCTGAAGTCGATATTCGTGCTCACCACGCGCACGATGCATTGGTTCATCAAACGCGGCTTCGAACAGGTCGACCCCGAATGGTTGCCCGAGGCGCGCAAGAAGAAATACAACTGGGATCGGCGTTCGCAGGTACTCGTGAAGAAACTGGCCTGACGGCACCGCGAAAACTTTCCCGAATCCACCCTGAGCGGGGTGCGCCCAGGCGCCCTCCGCCGTCCACTGCACACAAGGAGTCCCCCATGGCACGCACCGTCCAATGCGTCTACCTCAAGCGCGAGGCCGAAGGCCTCGACTTCCCGGTCTATCCGGGCGAGCTCGGCAAGCGCATCTATGACAATGTCAGCAAGGAGGCGTTCGAGGCGTGGAAGAAGCACCAGACCATGCTCGTCAACGAGAATCGCCTGAACCTCGCCGATGCCCGCGCCCGCCAATATCTGGCGCGCCAGATGGAAAACTTCTTCTTCGGCGGCGGTGCCGAACAACCCGCCGGCTATGTGCCGCCCGCCGCCTGACCTGAGACTTTTCTCATCCTCGGCTTGCATTCCTGCTCCGGTGCAAGCAATATTCAAGGCGGCGCGGGTGTATATTCGCATCCCGGCCGCCTTGGGCGTGCAAAGTGTCACGCACAAGCTCCGCTTCGAGTTTCTTATTGCGTATTTCGCGATAAGATGTATCGATTGTCGAATTGAGACGAGGTTTTGAGACATGTCTTCCCTGCAGGATCTTCTGGCCCAGAAGGCCGATATCGACCGCCAGATTTCCGAGGCACGCCGGCACGAGCGCAACGAGGCCATTTCCAAGGTCCGTGCGCTGATGGCCGAGCATGGGTTGACGGCGGCCGACCTCGTCGCCAAGGCGTCGGGCCCGCGCGCCAGCACCAGCGGCCGCAAGGTCGCCGCCAAGTACCGCGACCCGGTCAGCGGCCAGACCTGGACGGGCCGCGGCCTGAAGCCGAAGTGGCTGGCGGCCGCGCTGGAATCCGGCAAGCAGCTGACCGACTTCGCCGTCTGAAGCGACCTCCTCCCGCCGGGCGTGCATGCGTCCGGCCCGTCGCGAGCGCCTTCCGGGGCGCTCGTTTCGTTTCCGCGCCCCGTTCGCCCCGACCTAAACTCGTGCCGTGATCCCCGGCCAATTCGTCCAAGACCTGCTCGCCCGCGTCGACATCGTCGAGCTGGTGGGGCGTTCCGTCACGTTGAAGAAGGCCGGCATCAACTACAAGGGCCTGTGCCCGTTCCACGGCGAGAAGTCGCCCAGCTTCATCGTCAGCCCGACCCGGCAGACCTACCACTGCTTCGGCTGCGGGGTGCACGGCGACGCCATCCGCTTCCTGGTCGAGCAGCACGGCATGGGCTTCGTCGACGCCGTGACCGACCTCGCCCAGCAGGTCGGCATGCCGGTGCCCGAGGACAACGCCTCGCCCGAGGAACGCGCCGAGGCGGCGCGCAAGAAGGCGCAGGTCGTCACGCTGACCGACCTGCTGGCCAAGGCCGCCGACCACTACAGGCAGCAGCTGAAGGCCTCGCCGCGCGCCATCGACTACCTCAAGGGCCGCGGCCTGAGCGGCGAGATCGCGGCGCGCTTCGCGCTCGGCTTCTCGCCCGACGGCTGGCGCACCCTCGCCAGCTGCTTTCCGCGCTACGACGACCCGCTGCTGGTCGAATCGGGCATGGTGATCGTGTCGGGCGACGACCCGGCCACGCAGAAGCGCTACGACCGCTTCCGCGACCGCATCATGTTCCCGATCCGCAACGTCAAGGGCGAGGTGATCGCCTTCGGCGGCCGCGTGCTCGACAAGGGCGAGCCCAAGTACCTGAACTCCCCCGAGACGCCCGTCTTCAGCAAGGGCCGTGAGCTGTACGGCCTGTTCGAGGCGCGCCAGGGGCTGAGGGACAAGGGCTACGTGCTGGTCACCGAGGGCTACATGGACGTGGTCGCGCTCGCGCAGCTGGGCTTTCCCAACGCCGTGGCCACGCTGGGCACCGCGTGCACCGCCGAGCACGTGCACAAGCTGCTGCGCTTCACGGACAAGGTGATCTTCAGCTTCGACGGCGACGCCGCCGGCCGCCGTGCCGCGGGCCGCGCGCTGGAGGCCGCCCTGCCCCACGCCACCGACACGCGCAGCTTCCGTTTCCTTTTCCTGCCCAAGGAACACGATCCCGACAGCTATGTGCGCGAACACGGCACCAAGGCCTTCGAGCAATACGTGCAGGAGGCGCTCCCGCTGTCGCAGCAGCTGGTCGAGGTGGCCCAGCACGACTGCGACATGACCACCGCCGAAGGCCGCGCACGCATGCTCGCCCAGGCGAAGCCGCTGTGGAGCGCCCTGCCCGAGGGCGCCCTGCAGATGCAATTGCTCGGCGAGCTCGCGATCAAGGCGGGCCTGCCGCTGGCCGACCTGCAGACGCTGTGGAAGACCGACGCCCCGCGCGCGCGCCGCCCCGCACGCGACCGCGACGGGGACGACGGCGCGCCCTGGCACGACGTCCCGCCGGATCTGGACGAGGCCAACGCGCAGGCCCACTTCGAGCCGAATGTCGCGCCCGGGGCCGGCCAGGGCCGCTTCGGCGGCAAGCCGCGCCGCTTCGACAACCGGCCGATGAACCCGAAATGGGCGGCGCGCCAGCGCGAGGAGGCCGAGCTGGAAGCCCAGCGCCGCCAGCCGCGCTCCGCGCCGCGGACGGCCGAGAGCCGCGCCGTGCAGATGCTGTTCGGCCACGCCGAATACTGGGATCGGCTCTCCGCCGACGAGCACGCCCTGCTGCACGCCCTGCCCGCACCGTACGGCCCCCTGGTGGCCTGGCTCGAGCGCGACCATTCGGAGCACGGCCCGCGCCCCTGGGCGGTGCTGAGCCATGCCGTGCGCGACGATCCCGAGCTCGGCCCGGAGGCGCTCGCGATCGCCGACGGCGACGCCGAGCCCGGCGCGACCTTCGACGACTTCCGGCGCAACGTCGACAAGATCCTCGACCGCGAACTGCGCGCCCAGACCCAGGCGCTGATCGCGCGCGCCACGTCCGACCCGGACGCGCTCCGCCGCTACCGCGAGGTGTTCAAGCACTGGGAAGAAGTCAAGGCTCGACTGTCGGCCCAACGTGCCGAAGAGTGAGGCAGGAGCGCCACGCGGGCCCGGCAGGGACGCGTGCCAAGTGGTTTTCGCCCGCATTTGAGGTATAATCCGATATCCCACTCAGCGGCAACTTGTGACGTGCAGTGAGAGCAACTGACTCCGGGCCCCGGCCACCCTCGACAAGGGCATCCCTACCGGCCACCCTTCTCCCGCAAGAGTTGCTCATCCAGACCACGTCCGCGTCACTTTGCCAGCCGGTGTCCCGTCGTGTCGACCGCGAAGGGAATTTCATCGCTCGCATTCCTTTTCAGCTGCTTGCCCGCATATATCGCGGGCCAGCCGAAATTGACGCGGGCGACACTGCCGGGCGACCTGGGGCCACATTCATTCAAGGAAACGCATGACTGCCAAGAAGAGCGCCGATACTGCCAAGACGACCGCTGCCGCCAAGACGGCCGCCGACAAGCCCGTCGTCGACAAGAAGGCGGTGTCCGCTGCAGCCACGAAGGCGGCCGTGAAGGCGCCCGCGGCCAAGGCCGAGAAGGCAGCTCCGGCGGGCAAGGCCGCGGCGGCCAAGACCACCAAGGCGGCGGCCAAGACGGCCGCACCCGAGCCCAAGGGCAAGAAGGGCAAGAAGGAAGAAGCCACCGCGAAGCCGGCGTTCGAGGAAGACGCGGACGTCGAGGCCGATCTCGAAGGCGAAGTCGAGGCCGATGCCGTCGAGGAAGTCGTCGAGGAGGCGGGCGAGGTCAAGGCCAAGGTCAAGCCGCTGCGCATGAAGGTCTCGCGCGCCAAGGAGCGCGCGCTGATGCGCGAGTTCGGCCTGGACGAGACCCAGCTGACCGAAGAGGAAGTCGCCAAGCGCCGCCATGAGCTGAAGACGCTCATCAAGATGGGCAAGACGCGCGGCTTCCTGACGCACCAGGAAATCAACGACCACCTGCCCGAGAAGCTGGTCGACAACGAAATCCTCGAAGCGATCGTCTCGATGCTCAACGACATGGGCATCGCCGTCTACGAGCAGGCGCCCGACGCCGCCACGCTGCTGATCTCGGGCCAGACCCAGTCCGGCGCGACGGAAGAGGAAGCCGAGGAAGCGGCCGAGGCCGCGCTGTCCACCGTCGATTCCGA
>JBJMWE010000436.1:0-5453 GCA_045810285.1 Vitreoscilla sp.
GGCGCGGCGGCCGCGCCGGCGCGCCTGGGGGCGGGCGCGCAGCGCGCCGGCGAGGTCGGCGAACGGCGGCGCGGCGGCGGGCTTGCCGTCGGGGGAATCGTCTGGCGGGGGCATCACGCCATCCTAGCGAGGCCGCGGCCCGCCCGCGATCCGGACAGACCGCCATGCGGCATCGAAACCCACGCTTGCAGGCATGAGAAGGCCCGCGGGCCGTCCTGCGCCGCGGCACGCTTAGAATGGGCCGGACATGAAGCAACTCTCGACCATCTTCCACACCGGGCATTGGCGCTGGTGAAGATCACGGCCCGGGTCGCGCCACCTCCGGCGTGCGCCCCGCTGCTAGCTGAGCCGCGCTCCCTGCGCGGCTGACGAGAGACCCCGATCGACCGTCCCGCGCCCTGCGGAGTCCCCGAGTCGGTCCCAGCCCAGACACAGGAACGCTCATGCTTCTGATGATCGACAACTACGATTCCTTCACGTTCAACCTCGTGCAGTACTTCGGCGAGCTCGGACAGGACGTGCGGGTCGTGCGCAACGACGAGATCGGCGTCGAGGAGATCGGCGCGCTCAAGCCCGACCACCTCGTGCTCTCGCCCGGCCCCTGCTCGCCCGCCGAGGCCGGCGTGTGCGTGCCGGCGATCCGCGAATACCTCGGCAAGCTGCCCATCCTGGGCGTGTGCCTGGGCCACCAGAGCATCGGCGCCGCCCTCGGCGGCCGCATCGTGCGCGCCCAGCGCCAGATGCACGGCAAGGCCAGCACGCTCACGACGGACGGCGAGGGCGTCTACGCCGGCCTGCCGCGCGAGTTCAGCGTGATCCGCTACCACTCGCTGGTCATCGAGCAGGAGACCTGTCCCGGCGAACTGCTCGTCACGTCGCGCTCGGAGGACGGCGAGATCATGGGTGTGCGCCACCGCGACCTCGTCGGCACGAAGACGCCGCTGGAGGGCGTGCAGTTCCATCCGGAGTCCATCCTGTCCGAGCACGGCCACGCGATGCTGCGCAACTTCCTCGAATTGAGCGCGGCATGATCGATCTCCGCAGCGACACCGTCACCCGCCCGGCGCCCGGCATGCGCGACGCGATGTTCGCGGCGCCGCTCGGCGACGACGTCTTCGGCGACGACCCCAGCGTCAACGCCCTGCAGGAACGCGTCGCCGCGCTCCTGGGCAAGGAAGCCGCGCTGTTCATGCCCAGCGGCACGCAGAGCAACCTGGCGGCGCTGATGAGCCACTGCCAGCGCGGCGACGAGTACCTGGTGGGCCAGATGGCGCATACCTACCGCTGGGAAGGCGGCGGTGCCGCGGTGCTGGGCTCGATCCAGCCGCAGCCGATCGCCCACCAGCCCGACGGCTCGCTGGCGCTGGCCGACATCGAGGCCGCGATCAAGCCCGACGACGCGCACTTCGCGCGCACCCGGTTGCTCGCGCTCGAGAACACCTTCGGCGGCCAGCCGATGGCGATGTCGTACCTGCGCGACGCGACGGCGCTCGCGCGTCGGCACGCCCTGGCCACGCACCTGGACGGCGCGCGCGTCTTCAACGCCGCGGTGGCGCAGGCGCAGGCGGGCGGCACCGATCCGTACGCCGAGGCGCGCGCCATCGCCGACCTGTTCGACAGCGTGTCCGTCTGCTTCAGCAAGGGCCTGGGCGCGCCGGTGGGCTCGGCGCTGGTCGGCTCGCGCGAGCTGGTCGCCCGCGCGAAGCGCGTGCGCAAGATGGCCGGCGGCGGCATGCGCCAGGCGGGACTGCTCGCGGCCGCGGCATCCTACGCGCTGGAGCACCACGTCGCGCGGCTGGCTGACGACCACGCCAACGCGCGCCGCCTGGCCGACGGCCTGGCGGGCATCGACGGCCTGACGTTCGCGCCACCCGCCAGCAACATCCTGTTCGTCGACCTCGCGCCCGCGCTCGTGCAGGCGCGCAGCGCGGCCGGGTGGGGCGGGGCGCACGGGTCGCTGGTCGACGCGCTGCGCGCCGGCGGCGTGCTGTGCACCGGCCTGTACAAGCTGCGCTTCGTCACGCACCTCGACGTCGATGCCGCCGGCGTCGACCGTGCCATCGCCGAAATCCGCCGCGCCGTCGGCGTCAACTAGAAGACCTGTCGCATGCCGATCTCTGACACCGAAGCCCTGACTCGCGTGATCGAACACCGCGAGATCTTCCACGACGAGATGCTGGCGCTGATGCGGCGCATCATGAGCGGCGAGATGTCGCCGGTGATGATCGCGGCGCTGGCGATCGGCCTGCGCGTGAAGAAGGAAACGATCGGCGAGATCACCGCCGCGGCCACCGTGATGCGCGAGTTCGCGGCGCCGGTGCCGGTGCTCGACCGCACGAACCTGGTCGACATCGTGGGCACCGGCGGCGACAGCTCGCACACCTTCAACATCTCGACCGCCTCGGTGTTCGTCGCCGCCGCCGCCGGCGCGCGCGTGGCCAAGCACGGCGGGCGCAGCGTGTCGTCCACCTCCGGCAGCGCCGACGTGATGGAGGCGCTCGGCGCCCACATCAACCTGACGCCCGAGCTCGTGGCCGCCTGCCTCGAGGAGACGGGCATCGGCTTCATGTTCGCGCCCAACCACCACGCGTCGATGAAGCACGCGGCGCCGGTGCGCAAGGAACTCGGCGTGCGCACGATCTTCAACATCCTGGGTCCGCTGACGAACCCGGCCGGCGCGCCCAACCAGCTGATGGGCGTGTTCCACCCCGATCTCGTCGGCATCCAGGTGCGCGTGCTGCAGCGCCTGGGCTCCGAGCACGTGATGGTGGTGTATGGCCAGAACGGCATGGACGAGGTCTCGCTGTCGGGCGAGACGCTGGTCGGCGAACTGAACGACGGCGAGGTGCGCGAATACGTCGTGCACCCGAGCGATTTCGGCCTGCCCGTGTACGACTCGCGCGTGCTGCGGGTGGCCAACCAGCAGGAGTCGGTGGCGTGCATCCGGCGCGCGCTGTCCAACGAGGACGGGCCGGTGCGCGACGTCGTGCTGCTCAACGCCGGCGCCGCGCTGTACTGCGCCGGCGTGGCCGCCTCGGTGGCCGAGGGCGTCAAGCGGGCGCGCGAGGCGGTGGCCAGCGGCGCGGCGCAGGCCAAGCTCGACCAGTTCGTGGCCGTCACGCAGAAGCTCAAGCCCAATGTCTGACATCCTTAATCGCATCGTCGCGGTCAAGCGCGAGGAGATCGCCGCCGCCCGTCCGAGGCGCAGTGCCGCCGACCTGCAGGAGCTCGCGCGCGAGCAGTCCGCGCCACGCGGCTTCGCCGCCGCCATGCAAGCCCGGGTGGCGCGCGGCGACGCCGCCGTCATCGCCGAGATCAAGAAGGCCAGCCCCAGCAAGGGTGTCCTGCGCGAGCACTTCGATCCAGCGGCCATCGCCGCCAGCTACGAGCGCCACGGCGCGGCCTGCCTGTCGGTGCTGACGGACGTCCAGTTCTTCCAGGGCCATGAGGACTACCTGCGCGCCGCCCGCGCCGCCTGTGCGCTGCCGGTCATCCGCAAGGACTTCATGATCGACCCTTACCAGGTGGTCGAGGCCCGCGCGATGGGCGCCGACTGCATCCTGCTGATCGCCGCCTGCCTGGGCGACTCGCAGATGGCCGAGCTCGAGGCCGCGGCCTTCGAGCAGGGGCTGGACGTGCTGGTCGAGGTGCACGACGGCACGGAGCTCGAGCGCGCGCTGCGCCTGCGCACGCCGCTGCTGGGCATCAACAACCGCAACCTGCGCACGTTCGAGGTGACGCTGGAGACGACGCTGGTGCTGCTCGACCGCGTGCCGCCGGGGCGGCTGCTGGTCACCGAGTCCGGCATCCTGGCACAAGCCGACGTCGCGAAGATGCGCGCCGCGGATGTGCACGCCTTCCTGGTCGGCGAGGCGTTCATGCGCGCCGCCGATCCCGGCGTCGCGCTGGCGTCGCTGTTCGGCGGTCACCGGGCATGAGCGCCGCCCGGCCGCCCGAAGGCGCTCGCACCGCAGCCTGCAAGGCGGAGGTTTCCTTATGAGCGTCGCCCGGCCGCCCGAAGGCGCTCGCACCGCGGCGCGCGGGGACGGGCAGGTCGACCTGCCGTTCGGCGATGCGGCCGGACGCGGTGACGTCCCGCGCGTGCAGCGCGCGAGCGACCTGCCCGCCGCGTTCGCCCACCTGCCGCCGGCCTGGCGCGCGGTCCTGGCGGGGTGGACGCCCGCGGCCGAGCAGGCCGTCGCCGCGGCGGTGCAGGCGGTGTCCGGCGACCGCGAGATCGCGCCGCCCGACCCGTTCCGCGCGCTGCGCCTGCTGGCGCCTGCCGACGTCAAGGTGGTGGTGTTCGGCCAGGATCCGTACCCGCGGCCGGGGCACGCGGACGGCCTGGCCTTCTCGGCCGGCCACGGCAAGCCCGTGTCGCTGCGCCGCATCTTCGAGATCCTGAAGGCCGACCGGCCCGGTTGGCAGCCGCCCGAGCGCTGGCTGCTCGACGGCTGGGCGCGCCAGGGCGTGCTGATGCTCAACCCCGTCCTGACGGTCGAGGTGGGCTGCGCGGGTGCCCACATGAATTGCGGTTGGCAAGCGCTCACTGCCGACATCGTGCGCGTACTGGCGGGCCGCGAGGCCCCCCCCGCTTTCCTGCTGTGGGGCAAGCCGGCCCAGGCGTTCTTCGACTCGGCCTGCCCGGCTGCCGCGCGCGCGCGCGTGCTGCGCGCCCGCCATCCGTCGCACGACTTCAAGCGCGAATTCATGGCCGACGGCAGCCATTTCGCCGCCACGGCCGAGCTGGTCGACTGGTGGTCGCTGGACTGACCGGCAGCGACATGCGTGTGACACCGGATCGACTGCCGACGGGCGTCGGGGGTCTATCCAATCGCGAATCTCATGTGGTATAGTTGCGGGCTTCGCTCCTGGAGGGGTGGCCGAGTGGTTAAAGGCAGCAGACTGTAAATCTGCCCGCTAACGCGTACGCTGGTTCGAATCCAGCCTCCTCCACCAAGTGCGCGAAGGCTGTCCCTGGCTGCAGGCGGGAGTAGTTCAATGGTAGAACCCTAGCCTTCCAAGCTAATGACGCGGGTTCGATTCCCGTCTCCCGCTCCAGAGTTGGAGCAGCCGCAAGACAGTTGAAGAGAAGATTTGCAGACCGCCGTCGACAGCGGTTTGAGCACGGCCCCCGGGCCGGTGTCCAGACCCGTGTCGATGCCCATGTGGCTCAGTGGTAGAGCACTCCCTTGGTAAGGGAGAGGTCGCGCGTTCGATCCGCGCCATGGGCACCACCCTTCAGTTTCCCCGACTTTTTTCGAACGCTTGACTAGGAGCGCAAGATGGCAAAAGGCAAATTCGAACGTACGAAGCCGCACGTGAACGTCGGCACCATCGGTCACGTCGACCATGGCAAGACCACGCTGACGGCGGCCATCACGACGGTGCTGTCGAGCAAGTTCGGCGGCGAAGCCAAGGCGTACGACCAGATCGACGCGGCGCCCGAAGAA
>JBJMWE010000437.1:0-9951 GCA_045810285.1 Vitreoscilla sp.
CGCGCCCGGTCCGGCGGCAGCGAGCTGCTCGGCTGCACGCGCCGCGAGGTGCCGCCGCGGCAGCCGTCGACGCTCGCGTTCAGTCCAGGCTGAAGATCTTGCCGGGGTTCATGATGTCGTGCGGATCGAGCGCGCGCTTGATCGCGCGCATCATCGCCACCGCCCCGGCGCCCGTTTCGTCGAGCAGGAAGCCCTGCTTGTGCAGGCCGATGCCGTGCTCGCCGGTGCAGGTGCCGCCCGCGGCGATCGCGCGCTGCACCAGTTGATGGTTGAGGCGCTCCGCCGTGTCGAAGTCGTCGCGGCTCGCGGGGTCGATCAGGTAGGCCACGTGGAAATTGCCGTCGCCCACGTGGCCGACGACGAAGTGGGGGATGCCCGCGGCCTCGGCCTCGGCGAGCGCCTGCGTGACCGCGTCGGCCAGGCCCGAGATGGGCACGCAGCAGTCGGTGGTGATCGCGCGGCAGCCCGGGCGCAGCTGCAGGCCGGACAGGAAGGCGTGGTGGCGCGCCGTCCACAGCCGCGTGCGCTCCTCGGGCGTCGTCGCCCACTGGAACGCCGTGCCGCCCCGCTCGGCGGCCAGTTCCTGCACCGTGGCGGCCTGTTCGGCGACGCTCGCCTCGCTGCCGTGGAACTCCATCAGCAGCATCGGCTTCTCGGCCAGGCCCAGCTTGTCGTGCAGGTTCACGGCGATGACGGCGTTGGTGTCCAGCAGCTCGCAGCGCGCGATGGGCACGCCCATCTGGATGATCGCGATCACGGTGTCGACCGCCGCCGCCGCGCCGTCGAACGAGCAGATGGCCGCCGCCACGCTCTCGGGCAGCGGGTGCAGCTTCAGCGTGACCTCGGTGATGACGCCCAGCGTGCCCTCGCTGCCCACCATCAGGCGCGTCAGGTCGTAGCCGGCACTGGACTTGCGCGCCCGCGTGCCGGTGCGGATCACTTCGCCGGAGGCCGTCACCACCGTCAGCGCCAGCACGTTCTCGCGCATCGTGCCGTAGCGCACCGCGTTCGTGCCCGACGCGCGCGTGGCCGACATGCCGCCGATCGTCGCGTCGGCGCCGGGGTCGATCGGAAAGAACAGGCCCGAGTCCTTGATCTCGCGATTGAGCTGCATGCGCGTGACCCCGGCCTGCACGGTCACCGTCAGGTCCTCCGGATTGAGCTGCAGCACGCGGCCCATGCGCGACACGTCGACGCTCACGCCGCCTTGCACGGCCAGCAGGTGGCCTTCCAGCGACGAACCGGCGCCGTACGGGATCACCGGCACGCGATGCGCCGCGGCCGCCGCGACGGCGAAGGCGACGTCCTCGGTGCTCTCGCAGAACACCACCGCCTCGGGCGGCGGCACGTCGAACGGCGATTCGTCGCGGCCGTGCTGCTCGCGCACGGCGAGCGAGGTGACGTAGCGCTCGCCGAAGCGCTGGCGCAAGGCGTCCGCCATCGCGGCGGGCATGGGGCGCGGCTGCAGCTGGAAGGGGAGGTCGACGGCGGTGTTCATGGGCGCGGTCCGTTTGGCCGCTTCGAGTCTACGCCTGCGGGGCTTCGCGGCTCAGGCCATCAGCGCCCGCAATTCCGGCAGCTCGAGGCCGGGATTGATCTCCACCAGGCGCACGTCGCCGTCGGGCAGGCAGGCGAACTCCAAGATGTGCGCGGTGGGCGGCAGCGCCGCGCCGATCCCCGCCGCCAGGGCACGCATGCGCGGCATCGCCGCGCCGAGCAGCCCGGCGGACTGGCCGCGCTGGCAGGCGCTGACGAAGTGCACGCCTCGCGCATCGACCTGCCAGCGCACCTCGCTGATCTGGCTGAAGTCGCGGTACGCGTACAGGTGCAGCAGCAGCGGCGTGCCGCTGTCGAGCCAGGCGCCCGCCGCGACGCGCTGTGCGCCGCTGGGTTGCCCGAGCAGCCGCTCGACCACCGGCCGCAGCGGCATCCCGCGGAAGATCGGACGCAGCGAGCCGCCGTCGCGCCAGCTCTTGATGCCCAGCTTGCCGAACAGGTCCTGCGGCGCTTCCACCGGCAGCTCGGCGGCCCATCGGGCCGGCTCGAAGCCGGCGCCCGCGGGTTTCACGGGGATCGAGAACAGCGGCTGGTTCAGCAGCGCGGCGCGCAGGGGCGGGGGCAGGCGGTCGATGTCGACGGCCAGGAGCTTGTCGTGGGCGGAGGCCAGGGCGGTCATGGGCGGTCGGATCGCAGCCCGAAACGCGACGCCACGTTGGCGTGGAGATTCCGGCACGATGGGTTGTCGGGCCAGCACCCGACCTGGCCCGGGTTGGCTGCGATGTCCAGCAGGATGCGTCCGTGCCCCGCTTGCGCCATGCCTTCGGTGATGAGGACCATGACCGTTCAGAGCGGGTAGGGCCGCAGCCCGTTGATGAAGGCCTCGAAGCTTTCGGCCACGAAACCGAGTGCGCGGTTGTCTTCCATGCCCCAGCGCCATTCGCTCTGCGGCCAGAACCAGACCTGCCCCGGATTCGCCGCGATGTCCAGCAGCAGGCGGCCATGGCCGGCGTCACTGGCAATCGGCAGGTAGCCCTCCGGGATCATGGGACGCGAGTCGTCCTCGGGATCTTCCGTCGAGGTCATGTAGCGATAGTTGCCCACCGCCTTGTCCAGTTCGAGAAGGAACGAGACGCCGCGTTGGCGCGTTTCGCGCTGTCCCCGGTCCTCGATGACATAGGAGAAGAGATTGCGCTCCTCGGAGTCGCGGCCGAACATCACGAATCCATGGCGGCTGATGAACTCCTTGTAGTCGTCCGGAAGCTTGACACCGAGGGCGGCCTCGGCGGCGGCGATGTCGGCGGCGGTCGCCTTGGGCTCGTTGTCGGCGGCCCAGGACGCCTGCATGGCGGGGGTGATATGGAACATCGTCGTCGCCTCAGAAAAGCTGGTTGTCGGTCATGGATGCGCCTCCGGTATGGCCCACGCCGCCGCTGGCCTTGTCGTGCAGGACCTGGGGTACGTAGCCCACGGTGCCGTCCTCGAAATGGTGAAGCGTGTAGTCCTTGGACCTGGGCGGCTGCCAGTCGGGATTGGTCTCCCGCATGAGCTCCTTGAGCTGGCGTTCATCCTTGTCGACGTCGCCGGTCACCTGCCAGAGCTCATGCTTGCCGCCCTCGACATAGTTGTCGAAATTGGGCGCGCCGTTGCGGAACTCGATCTCCTTGACCTCCCGGCCGTCCGGGAGCACCTTGGTCTCGTTGAACTTGAAGACCCCGTTGCCGTCCGCCGGACGTACCCCGCCTTCCCAGGCGCCGTTGGCCCCGTTGCGCGGCATCTGCAACTGCTTGCTCTCGCCTTTGGCGTTCTTGAGCTTGCACACCTCGCAATTGGCCACGCGGTTCCTGGCATCGAGCATCGCCTGCTGCACCGACTGCAGCGCCTTCTTGCGCGCCGCCGCCACCTGCTCCAGCGAGAGGCCCGCGTCCTTGAGCGCCGCCTTGCCGGCGCTGGCCAGGTTGTCGCCCGCCTTGAACATCGCCTCGATCGCGCCGGCCACCTTGGGCGCCTTGCGCGCGATCTTCACGGGCTTGGCCACCGCGTCGCCAAGATAGGGCACCAGGCTCACGGCGGACAACGCCGCGCCGAGTGGATCGCCGTTGGCCAGCGCGATGGCCAGGCCGGCGCCGTCGCTGACGGGCGTCGGGTCGAAGATGCCGGTGACGCTGGTGATCAGGTCCGCCTTGTCCAGCGGCGACATGTTGGCCGCCGCCTCCATCGTGCGATCCCAGACGTTCTTCTTCAGCTCCTCGCCGAGCGCCTGGTTGTACTTGTCCGTCACGCCGGCGTCCCCCAATAGCGTTCGCGCCACTCCCCGGCGCCCTGGTGGTGCGCTGCCCGCAGCCAGGCGTCGCCGAACGGCTCCTGCGACAGCGCCTGCCAGCGTGCCATCGGTGCCAGGTCGCGCCGGTTCAGCACCTGTGCGATGGCGGGCTCGCGCCAGAAGCCGGGCGCGATGTCGAAGCGCAACTGCAGGAACACCCGCAGCGCCTCGACGTCGGCCAGGCCGAAGGTGGCCGCGATGTCCAGCGTGTCCTGCACCACCCAGTGCAGGTACGGCATCGGGTACAGCTCGAACAGCCGCGGTCGGACCTCCAGCAGGTGTTGGAGCAGGTCGGTTTCCAGCCGGGAACGGTTCGCCAGGGCCAGCCGATTCATCTGCTCGGCCGTGAAGGTCAGCGTCGCCATGGGTCAAGGATAGCTTGCACCAGGCTGTCCTTTTTCGACACGCCATGGGGTATGCGCGGCGACGTTGTAACCATTCGTCTGCGGGCTGGCGCGGTCGTCCGCGACGAACGTCCTACACTGCCGCCATGGCCAATCGACTCTCGCAGATCGCCACGCGCACCGGCGACGACGGCAGCACAGGACTGGGCGACGGCACCCGCGTGCCCAAGAGCCACGGGCGCATCGGCGCCATGGGCGACGTGGACGAACTGAACTCGCACCTGGGCGTGCTGCTGGCCGAGCCGCTGCCCGACGACGTGCGCGCGCTGCTCGTGACGATCCAGCACGAACTGTTCAACCTCGGCGGCGAGCTGTCCATTCCCGGCTTCACGCTGCTCAAGGACGACGCGGTCGCCGGGCTCGACGCCGCGCTGGCGCACTACAACGAGACGCTGCCGCGCCTGATGGAGTTCATCCTGCCTGCCGGCACGCGCAGCGCCGCACTGGCGCACGTGGCCCGCGCGGTGGCGCGGCGTGCGGAACGCGCGGTCGTGACGCTGGCCGGGAGCGAGCCGATCAACGCGGCCCCGCGCCTGTTCCTGAACCGCCTGTCCGACCTGCTGTTCGTGCTGGCGCGCGTGCTCAACCGCGCCAACCTCGATGGCCTCGGCGGCGATGACGTCTACTGGAAGAGCGAGAAGCTCTCGCGCAACCTGGATCCCGACGTCCGCTGAGCCAACGCCGGAGCGACGCCCCGCACGCCGCTTGGGCGCGTCGCCGCGAATCACTGCCCAATGCATCAAGTCGACAACCGGCCAGGGGGCCGCCTTCCGGCCGGTGCCGGCCGGTGGGTGGGCATCGCCCTGCTGGGATGCCTCCTGCTCGCTGCGCATGGGTGGCCGACGGCCGCCGGGATGGCGATCCTGCTGGCGGCATCCGCCGGGTTCGTGGCGTACGCGGGCAGTGGTCGCGCGTTCGATGCCGCCGTCCTGGCCCTGCCGCCGCTGGCGGGCGCCTGGGTGGACGCCGCCGTCGGCCCCGCGGCCTTCCTGGCAGCGTGCCTGGTGGCCTACCTGGTCACCCGGCGGGCCCTGTTCGCGGCGGTGCTGGGCAGCAGCGCGGCCGGCCTGCTGCCCGCCTGCATCGGGCTCAAGGAGCGCTTCGCGGGCACCCCGCTCACGTGGCAGGACCTCCGGTTCTTCTTCTTGCGCTTCCACGACAACATCGACGTGATGGCCAGCCAGCCCACGTTGCTGGCCATTGCTGCGGGCGCCGTGGCCGTCGCGGTCGTGCTGTCCATGCTGGCCTGGCGATGGAGCCCGCCCGGCCGCCGGGCGGGCGGGCGTGGCCCGTTGGTCGCGGTCGTCGTGGCCGTGCTGCTCATCGCGCACAGCAGCGACATCGTCGCGCGCAAGGCGGCACGGTTGAGCGCCGCGGGCGATGCCTGGGTGGTCGGCGAAGGCCAGCTCAGGCGGCCGATCCTCACCTTCTTCGCGACGGCATCGCTGGAGCCGCGCTGGCAGGTGCCGGCCGTCGACACGGCGGCGTTCCGCGGCCAGAGCCGGCAACTCGTCTCGAGCAGGGCCCCAGGCCGGCTCGCGGACATCGTCGTGTTCCTCCAGGAAAGCCAGTTCGACCCCGCCGCCATCGCGGGCTGTCCCGCGTCGATCTGCGCGCTCGACGCGTTCGCGGCGCACGACGGCACGGTCGCCCGCGGGCCGCTGCAGGTGCATACGTTCGGCGGCGGCACCTGGAAGTCGGAGTTCGCCTTCCACACCGGCGTTCCGCACTCCGCGTTCGGGCCGGCGGGCGAATTCGTGCCGTTCAACGTCGCGCCCGGCACGCAGCGGTCGTTCGCGCGCTCGCTGAAGGCGGCGGGCTACCGTACCGTCGCCCTGTATCCGACGCGCGGCGGCATGATGAACGGCCGGGCCGCCTACGCGGGCTATGGCTTCGATGCCTTCTACGACGCCGCGCAGGTGGGTCTGCCCGGCGGCTACGACACGCCGGACGCGCTCGTGCATGCCGCGGCTCGCGACGTGCTGGCGCGCGAGCGGCTGCACGACCAGCCCGTCTTCCTCTTCGTGCTGACGATCTTCAACCACGCCGAACACGGCGTGCGCATGGAGCGCGTGCCCCTGCAGCTGGTGTCCGCCGCTTCCAAGGCGTTCGAGCCGGCGGACGAAGCGCTGAGCGTCGCCGACTATGTCTGGCGCAGCCAGGCCTTCGAGCGCGCGTCGGCCGCCACGCGCTCGGCCGTGCTCGGCACGCGCCGGCCGGCCGTGTACGCCTGGTTCGGCGACCATCAGCCCCCGTTCGCGAACGCGATCGGCCTGCGCCAGCGCATCCGGTCGCTGCCGACGGAGACCGGCACGGTGCCCGCGCGCTACCAGACCTGGTATGAGGTGGCGAGCAACGTGCCGCACGCCGCCGACTCATCCCCCCGGGCACTGGACCTCGTCTTCCTGCCGGGCACGCTCGCGCAGGCTGCCGGCGTCCCGCTGGACGACTGGCTGGCGGCCAACGTGCTGGCGAGGGAGCAGTGCGGCGGGTTGTTGGAGGCCTGTCGCGCCCCCGGGGTGCGCGAGGCCTACCTGTCGCATCTCTGGCGCGATCTCAGGGCGTTCGAACTGCCCTGAAGGGCGCGCCCGGCAGCTGGCCAGCCGCGGCGAGCGACGTCGCTTGCCGTCGGACCGCGCGCTCAGGGCGCGCGCAGCTTGCGCAGGACGTCCTCGACGACCATCGCGGCGAACAGCGCCGCCGTGATCCACGCGGTGTGCGTCCAACCGGCGCTCGAATCCGGCCATGCGAAATGGCCGTTCACCGGCCACAGCACCAACGGCCAGAGCAGCCAGGCGCCGATCGCCGCGCAGGGCACGAAGCCCGCGCCCAGCAGCAGCCAGCGCAGCACGGCCGCCAGCGGCGAACGCCTGACGCGCTCGGGGTCCATCCGACCGATGCCGCAATAGGCGGCGATGGCCAGGCCGCCGGCGACGCCCACGCCCACCAGCCCGTCCACGAACAGCCGCAGGCCGCCAACGAAGTCCTCGGGGCCGCCATGCATCGCGCGCCAGGCCGGTACCAGGCCGAAGGCGCCGAACACGGCCAGCAGCACCCAGGCGAACACGAACCAGCCGACGACGATGGCGTTCGCGCGCGACATGCTGCCGCCATTGGCATGGCCGGCCGCTGCGAAGATCATCCCCATGCCGGTGAGGAACAGGACGAACGGAACGCCGATGAGCGCGGGGAGGACGACGAACCAGAAGGACATGGTCGGCGAGGATAGCCGACGACGCCGCCGCGCGCGTCACGCGCCCGCGAACGTGGCGACTGGTGTCAGGCCCCGGCTCGGCGCCGCGCCAGCACCGCGTCGCGCAGCACGTCCAGCACGGTGATGGAGTCGTCCCAGCCGATGCAGCCGTCGGTGATGCTCTTGCCGTATTCGAGCTGGGTCGGATCGTCCTTGCCGGGCGTGAACTTCTGGGCGCCGGCATGCAGGTGGCTCTCCACCATCACGCCGGAGATGCAGCGGTTGCCCGACGCGACCTGGTCGGCCACGTCGCGCGCGACGGCCACCTGGCGCTCGTACTTCTTCTCGCTGTTGGCGTGGCTGAAGTCGATCATCAGCTGGCACGGCAGCCTGGCGGCTTCGAGTTCCGCGCACGCCGCCTTGACGCTCGCGGCATCGTAGTTGGGCGCCTTGCCACCGCGCAGGATGACGTGGCAATCCTTGTTGCCGCCCGTCTCGACGATGGCCACCTGGCCGTTCTTGTGCACGGACATGAAGTGGTGCGGCCGCCCCGCGGCCTGGATCGCGTCGAGCGCGATCTTCAGGTTGCCGTCGGTGCCGTTCTTGAAGCCCACCGGCGCGGACAGGCCCGAGGCCAGCTCGCGGTGCACCTGGCTCTCGGTGGTGCGCGCGCCGATCGCGCCCCAGCTGATCAGGTCGCCGATGTACTGCGGCGAGATCACGTCCAGGAACTCGCCGGCGGCCGGCACGCCCAGGCGGTTGATGTCCAGCAGCAGCTGGCGCGCGATGCGCAGGCCCTCGTGGATGCGGTAGCTCTCGTCGAGGTAGGGGTCGTTGATCAGGCCCTTCCAGCCGACGGTGGTGCGCGGCTTCTCGAAGTACACGCGCATGACGATCTCGAGCGTGTCGGCGTACTTCTCGCGCTCGACGCGCAGCTTGCGTGCGTATTCCAGGGCCGCGGCCGGATCGTGGATGGAGCAGGGGCCGATGACGACCAGGAGCCGGTCGTCCTGGCCGGCCAGGATGTTGAGCACGGCGGCCCGCGTCTTGCCGATCAGTGCCTCCACCGGCGTGCCGGCGATGGGGAAGAAGCGGATCAGGTGCTCGGGCGGCGGCAGCGGCGTGACGTCGCGGATGCGCTGGTCGTCGGTGTCGCTGGTGCGCTCGCTGAGCGACAGCGTGTGGCGTGCTTCGGGTGCCTGCTTGGCATTCGTCATCATCTGCTCCGGTTCTTCTCGCCAGGCTGGCGGTCGGTCTGCCGGCACCGGCGAAAAAAAACCGCCGGGTGGGCCGGCGGTCTTTCGAAGGTCTCGTTGCTTCTCAGCGCGCGATTGCCTCTCCAGCCACCTGACGGGGCGAGAACCAAAAGTACGCAAAGAAGAAACGCGGGACGTTCATGGAAATTCAAATGTAGCACGGGCTGCCCGACCACGCTTCGCCGGATGGAAACGCAGGATACGTGCAGAAAGCACGAACGTCGGCATGAGCCGGTGCCGGCGCTGCCGCTCGAACCGTCCAAGCGAGATTCGAGGGAGCGGCGGAACCGGCTTTGGCGGGCCGCTCGCGCCGGCCCCGCGGGGGCAGGGAGCGCCAGCGACCGTGGGGCCGTCATGTCATGCGGTGCCGCCGACCACCAGGCCGTCGATGCGCAGCGTCGGCTGCCCGACGCCCACCGGCACGCTCTGGCCTTCCTTGCCGCAGACGCCCACGCCCGAGTCGAGCTCCATGTCGTTGCCGATCATCGAGATGCGCGTCAACGCTTCGGGCCCGTTGCCGATCAGCGTCGCGCCCTTGACCGGGTAGAGGATCTTGCCGTTCTCGACCCAGTAGGCCTCGCTTGCCGAGAACACGAACTTGCCGCTGGTGATGTCCACCTGGCCGCCGCCGAAGTTCGTGGCGTACAGCCCGCGCTTGATCGACGCGACGATCTCCTCGCGCGGGGTGTCGCCACCGAGCATGTAGGTGTTGGTCATGCGCGGCATCGGCGTGTGCGCGTAGCTCTCGCGGCGGCCGTTGCCGGTGGGCTTGACGCCCATCAGGCGCGCGTTGAGGGAATCCTGGATGTAGCCGCGCAGGATGCCGTCCTCGATCAGCACGTTGCGCTGGCTCGCGTTGCCCTCGTCGTCGACGTTGAGCGAGCCGCGGCGGTCGGCGATGGTGCCGTCGTCCAGCACCGTGACGCCCTTGGCCGCCACGCGCTTGCCGATGCGCCCGGCGAACGTGCTGGAGCCCTTGCGGTTGAAGTCGCCCTCCAGGCCGTGGCCGACCGCCTCGTGCAGCAGCACGCCGGGCCAGCCCGGGCCCAGCACCACGGTCATCTCACCGGCCGGCGCGGGGCGCGACTCGAGGTTGGTCAGCGCCGCGTTGACGGCCTGGTCGACGTACTTGGACAGGATCTGCTCGGTGAAGTAGCCCAGCCCGAAGCGGCCGCCGCCGCCGCCCGAGCCCGTCTCGCGGCGTCCGTTCTGTTCGGCGATGACGGTGATCGACAGCCGCACCAGCGGACGCACGTCGGCCGCCCGGGTGCCATCGGC
>JBJMWE010000438.1:0-3322 GCA_045810285.1 Vitreoscilla sp.
ACACTCAATCCCAAAACTACCAACTAACCATCTCGAGCGCATGCGTCGTACCGGCGCGCGTGCGGCCGCGCGCGTGCAGGCTGATGGCGAGCTCCGACAACGCCGGCACGGCCAGCGCCACGGGGTCGCTCGTCACCGTGGCGCCCGGCGCGACGACGACGCCTGTCGCGCCGCCGAAGGTCAGGGCGCGGTCGGTGCCGGCGACGACGTCGGCACCCTGCTCGCGCAGCGCCACGTGCGCCGCGGCGATGCGCAGCGGGCCCGGGCCGTAGGCATTGGACAGGCGCACGCGCACCCGCGTCCCGCCGACGCTGGCGTGCACGACGAGCCGCAGGCTGCGGTCGTCCAGGCGCGCCAGCGGGCCGGGGAACGCGGCCTGCGGCGCCGCGGCCCAGGTGCCCACCCAGTGGTCGGCCGACGCCGCCTGCGCGCCGGCCCACGGCGGGGCGCAGGCCATCGAGGCGGCCAGCACGAGCCGGCGCAGGGGCGACTTCATCATGGCGGCGACGCTATCAAACGGCCTGCCGGCCGCCCGCGCGCCTGCGACGAACCGCGGATCCGCGGGGCCGAACGGCCGCGCCGCGCCGCGTCGCCGCCTCCCGGGCCGCCGGCGCGACCTCGATTCGTCGCCATTTCGGGGTCGTTGGTCGATTCGCGCATGCCGGCCCGGGGCGCATCTGCGATGCTGTACCCATCGAGAACCGCCCCAGGATCGCCGCATGTTCCGCCACGCCCGTCTCCATCCCCATGTCCACATCGTCCGGTGGCAGGCCTTCCGGGCCGCGCGCCGCATCACCTTCGGCGCCGCGCTGATACTGCTGGGCATCGGCAGCCTGCTGCGCAGCCAGGGCCTCATCGACCGGGACGAGCTGTGGCTGGTGCTGCCGGCCGTGATCACGCTGTCGGGCCTGGTGCGCATGATCGCGCGCCCGGGCGTGGCCAGCATCGTGGGCGCGCTGGTGCGCTTCGCCGTCGCCGCCTACCTGGTGGTCGTCATCGAGCACATCGGCGGCTGGACGCTCGCCGCCACCTGGCCGGTGCTGCTCATCGCGCTGGGCACCGGCACGGTCGCGCACGGCCTGCTGGGCCGGCGCTGGCACGAGGAGCCGAACTGGTGAACCCGGATCCCATGCACAACGACCCGCTGGCCCGCGACCCGATGCGGCGCCAGCGCAGCCGCGTCGTCTTCGGCATCTTCATCATCGCCGTCGGACTGTTCGCGCTGCTGGACAACCTGCACCTGTTCGACAGCCACCTCGTCCAGCCGTTCTGGCCGCTGGTGTTCGTGGTGCTGGGAGCGCTGCGGCTGGTGCAGCCGGTCCACGCCCGTCAATGGCTGTTCGGCTGCGCGCTGATCGGCGTGGGCGCGGCGATGACGCTGCAGAACCTGGGCGTGATCCACTTCCAGTGGCGCGACCTGTGGCCGCTGGCGCTGATCTGGGTGGGCCTGAGCGTGATCACCCGGGGCCTCGTCTTCTCGGGCCGCGGCGGCGCCGATTGCGGCGCCGGCCAGCGCGTCGAGCTCCTGGAGCACGGCGCCCGCATCGACGCCTCCGCCACCATGAGCGGCATCGTGCTGAAGAACGACTCGCAGGAATTCAGCGGCGGCGAGATCAACGCCGTCATGGGCGCCGTCGAGGTCGACCTGCGCCAGGCCGGCATCGCCACCGAGGCGGTTCTGCACCTGTCGGTCATCATGGGCGGCGTGGAGATCCGCGTGCCGCGCGAATGGTCGGTGGCGGTCAACGGCTCGCCCGTGCTGGGCGGCATCGAGGACAAGACCGTCCCGCCGATGATGCCCGGCAAGCGGCTGGTCATCGAGGGCTCGGTCATCATGGGCGGCGTCGAGATCACCAACTGATTCCTCGCGCCTGATGCATCCCATCCTCGCCGACGCGCGCAAGCTGCTCTTCTACGAGCTCGCCTGGCTGGCCGCCGGGGTCGGCTTCGCCGCGCTGCTGCGGCTGGACGAGCAGGCCGACTGGGTGGGCGCGCTGTGCTTCACCCTGCCGCTGGCGCTCGTCTGGTCGTTCGACGTGCTCTCGGCCTACTACGTGTGCCGCAGCCAGCCCTATCGCCAGCGGCGCTGGCCGGTCACGCTCAGCCTGTTCGGCGGGGCGTCGCTGCTGTCGGGGCTGGTGTTCCTGGGCGCGGGCGAGGCCTTGAACTACCTGGGCGGCGACATCGTGCGCGGCCAGCCCTTCGTCAACATGCCGTCGGCGGCCTGGGTCATGTACTTCCTGGGCGGCTTCGCGCTGTACCTGCTGTCGCTGCTGGCGCACGACGTGCTGATCGCGTTCGAGACGGTGCAGGACGCCGCCCGCCGCGAGGCCGAGTCGCGCGTGCTGGCGCGCGACGCCGAGCTGCAGATGCTGCGCACGCAGATCAACCCGCACTTCCTTTTCAACAGCCTCAACTCGATCAGCGCCCTCACCGGCTTCGACCCCGCCGCCGCGCGCGAGATGACGGTCGACCTCGCGCAGTTCTTCCGCCGCACGCTGGCGCTGGCCGAGCGCGAGCGCATCACGCTCGGCGAGGAGGTGGCGCTCAGCGAACACTTCCTGGCCATCGAGAAGCGCCGCTTCGGCAAGAAGCTCGCCGCGGAGCTGCGCGTCAGCGCCGAGGCCGCGCAATGCCTGCTGCCGCCGATGACGCTGCAGCCGTTGCTCGAGAATGCGATCAAGCACGGCATCCGCCAGGTCGACGGCGGCGGCACCATCGAGGTCGACGCGCTGGTGCGCGACGGCTGGCTGCACATCGCCGTCGTGAACCCGGTGGCGCACGACGACACGCCCGCCCGCGGCCACGGCGTCGGCCTGAAGAACATCCGCGAACGCCTGGCGGTGCTGTATGGCCAGCGCGCGCGCATTGCCTGGCAACGCAGCGAGATGCAGTTCACCATCGAGATCAACATGCCCGTCGACAAGGAGACCGGCCCATGACATCAACAAGCCGCCTGCGCGCGCTGGTCGTCGACGACGAGGACCTCGCGCGCCACCTGATCCGCGAATACCTGCAGGCGCATGCGGACGTCGACGTCGTCGGCGAATGCGAGAACGGGCTGGACGCCGTCAGGCAGATCGGCGCGCTGAACCCCGACCTCGTGTTCCTGGACATCCAGATGCCGCGCCTGACCGGCCTGGAGGTGCTGGAGCTCACCGGCCGGCGCAGCGGCGTCATCTTCACCACCGCCTACGACGAGCATGCGATCAAGGCCTTCGAGCTGCACGCGGTGGACTATCTCCTGAAGCCGTTCTCCCGGGCGCGCTTCGACGACGCCCTCGCCCGCGCGCGCACGCTGCACGCGAGCGCGGCCGCCGCC
>JBJMWE010000439.1:0-18043 GCA_045810285.1 Vitreoscilla sp.
AGCTGCCGGCCCTGTACCTGCCATTGCGCGGCACCGAGGACGAGGCCTTCGGCGCCGCCATGATTCCGGTCAATCCGGCCGAGGCCGCCGACCACGAGCTGCTGGTCCAAGCGCAGGCGCTGTGCGACCAGATGGGCCAGCTGCTGCATCGCGCCCGCACCCAGCGGGTCGCCGAGTCGGCGCAGGCGCGCGCGCAGGGCCAGGCGGTGCGCAACGCGCTGCTGGCCGCGATCTCCCACGACTACCGCACGCCGCTGGCCGCCATCATGGGCGCGGCGTCGTCGCTGCGCGACCAGGGCGCCAAGCTCGCCCCCGAGCAGCGCGAGCGCCTGGCGCAAAGCATCGTCACCGAGACGCGCCAGCTCAGCCGCCTGACCGACAACACGCTGCAACTCGTGCGCCTGGACGCGCCGGGCGTGCAGCTGCGGCTGGATTGGGAATCGCCCGACGAACTTGCCGGCGTGGCCATCGACCGCGCCCGCAGGCACCACGATCCGGAGCGTCGCATCAAGGTATGGGCCGAGCCCGGCCTGCCGCTGGTACGCTGCGACGCCGTGCTGTTCTCGCAGATGCTTGAAAACCTGATCGACAACGCGCTGAAGTACAGCGATCCGCCCGCACCGGTGGAGCTCACCGTGCGTCGCCACGGCCAGCACATCGTGTTCGCCGTGCGCGACAACGGCCCGGGCATCGAGCCGCAATGGCGCGAGAAGATCTTCGACGTCTTCCAGCGCGGCGACTGGCGTTCCGGCAGCAGCAACAGCGCGGCCCAGCGTGGCGCCGGCGTGGGGCTGGCGGTGTGCCGCTCGATCGCGCTGGCGCATGGCGGCGAGCTGAAGCTGCGCCAGCCCGCGCAGGGCGGCTCGAGCTTCGAGTGCTGGTTGCCCGAGGCTGTTGCGCCCGGCGTGGAAGAGCGCGACGCGACGATGGACGGAGCACGCCCATGACGCTGCGTGTGCTGCTGGTCGAGGACGACCGCGAGCTTTGCCGGACGCTCAAGGACGCGATGAGCGCCGAAGGCTACGAGGTCTTCACGGCCGCCAGCCTCAGTGAGAGCTTCGCGCTGCTGACCGGGCTGGGCGCGCGGCCGGTGCCGGGCGGCGCGCCCGTCGACATGGTGCTGCTGGATCTGGGCCTGCCCGACGGCGACGGCGAACAGCTGCTCGCGGCACTGCGCCAGAAGCACACGGTGCCACTGATCGTGATCTCCGCGCGCGAGAGCGATGGCCAGAAGGTGCGGCTGCTCGACGCCGGCGCCGACGACTACCTCGTCAAGCCCTTCAGCATCCGCGAGCTGCTCGCGCGCATGCGCGTCGGCCTGCGCCATCGCGGCACCAGCGTGTCGCCAGCCGTCACGCGCTACAGCGTCGGCGCGCTCAACATCGATCTGGGCACGCACGAGGTCACGCTGGCCGGCCAGCCGGTGCACCTCACCCCCACCGAGTTCAACCTGCTGGCGCGCCTCGTGCGCAGCGCCGGCCAGGTGGTCACCCACCGCCAGCTCCTGGCCGACGTGTGGGGCGCGGAGTTCACCGAGCACACGCACTACCTTCGCCTGTACATGGCGCAGCTGCGCGGCAAGCTGGAGGACAACCCGGCCGACCCGCAGCTGCTGATGAACGAGCCGGGGGTGGGGTACCGGATCGTCGAGCCGCAGGGCTGAGGCCCGTCGCATTCGCTGTCCGATGCCGTGTCGCACGGCGCGTGGTGGCCGGGGGCTCACGCCACGGTCATGTGCACGCTGCGTGGCGGCAGGAGGTGGCCAGAAACCGGCCAATCCGCGCAGGGCAACCAAGCACGTCCCATCACAGAATCGACCGCAGGGTGTCGCGCCGATGCAGTCATCGCCGCGACGGATTCAAGAACGATGGCTGGCGGGTGCGGGTATGGACATGTGGGATTCGAGCGGGCGGGCTGTTGGTCGGGTGGCGTGGCTGGGCGTGGCGATGCTGGGGGCGTCGCTGGCACATGCGGCGGATGGCAGGACCGGCGGCGTGCGGCCGAGTGATTGCCGGCCGAGGGATGCGGATAGTACGTGCGCGACAGCGGTGGCGGGGGTGACCGGCACGCCTGGGGTGGATCCGATAGCAGGGCACGACTTGCTCTATGACGGGCCGCTCGGCGGGGTTCAGTCGGCGGGTTACGCCTATTGGGGTTGGGACTTCGTAGCAGACGAAACTGGCCTCCCAAGTCCTGTGCGCCCAGACCTGTTCATCAACCGGAGCAACGTTCCGGTGACGATAAAACTCAGCTTCAACTTTCCAACGAGTCATGCGTGCGGGCGGGCCTGCTTGCCAGGCGTTCAGTTTCAGGTCGATGCCGGTTGGTTCAAGATTGATCCGCCGTTCGTATTCGATGGCAACGTCGCCTCTGTGTCTCAAGTGTTCGCACCTGGCAGAGGATACGGATGGGTCATTGGCCTCTGGCAAGGAACCAACGCGCGCCTGACCGTCACCGTACCAAGAGGGGCCACGACCACGCTCGAGCAAGTTGGCCTTTCGACTTCTCCAGCCACCGCGCAGTTGATAGCACCCATCACTTCCATGTGCGACTGCCAGGACGGCACGCAGGCGACATGCTCAGACGGCAGCCGTTACTCAAACGGTCTTCTCGGCTCATGGACTCAGTCCAACGAGTTCTATCAACGTGCCGGAGCCTTCAACAACTGTCTGCCGCAACGCTAGCTCATGCCAGCGGTCAGTCACTATCGACTCGCAGTACTGAATGACCAAGTGCGATCGATTCCAACGACATCGCCGGACGGAAACGCGACGGCCGTTCCCTTGAACGCAACGCGATAGCTCGTACTGATGCCAAGCGGGGCGAGGGGGACGATAGCCGCGAACGACGGCGGAATCATCGAGTTCGGATCGTTCTGATTGGTCAGCATGGTCGTCGATACGTCAGCCCCTGTCAGTACGTTTGTCATCGTGAATGAGGTGACCTGGATCGTCTGCAATCTGTCGACGGTTATCGAAGCAGGCGAGCCGAGCGTCATGACTTCTTGGCGCGGAACGGGATTCGGGATTTCAAAGCCCAAGTGCGTCGGCACGCCCATGGATTGATCAAGCGGCCAGATCGCCACCCCATTGCTTCTCGATTGGGCTGCTTGCCCCACCGCTCGTACCGTGTCTGTTCCCGGACGAGTTATATCGATAACGAGGGGGCGCTTGACATAGGCACCGGCATTCGACGACCACCCGATGCCGACATCCACGGGCTCGAACGCCAAGAGCCCTGCGCGGTGATAGACGCCGTTGACAAGTTCATCGACGCCAGCTGCCGGATCGACGCCGGACGACATGGCCTCGGAACCGCCCACCGGCACATATCCCAGCGTCTCATCCCGGTTCCACCAGTCGGCTCCCGTGAACCCAGGCGTTCCCGACGTCTCGGTGTGCACGAACGCGTCATTGGCAATCATCCAATCCGCATGCGCCTGCGCCGCCTGGTCCAACAGCGCGTTCTGCGCCACCATCCCCAGCCCCGCCGACAGCCGGATCTCGTTGAGCCGGTTGAACGCCGCCAGCCGCTCCGCGTCGTAGCCCACGGGAGTCGGCACCGTCATCTGCGCCGCGATCGGCGCCGAGGGCGTCGGGGCCGGGGTGGGCGCGGGCGCGGGCGGCGGGGGCGCGGGTGCATCGCCGCCTCCGCCGCCGCAGGCCGACAGCGATGCCAGCAACGCCGTCGTGGACGCCAGGCAGGACACCGCGGCAAGCATGCGAGCGCGCGCCGCGGCGCGGCGTGCCGAGGCGGGCACGGGGAACGAAGACATCTTGGAACTCCCTGGACAGAACGAGACGATGGCGATGCAACGCCGGCATGCGCTCGCGGATCGGCGATCGAAGCAAGTCAAGGATGCAACGCGCTGAACCGGACGACGACGGCACGCCGCAACTGCCATCGATGCTTCCACGCCATCGCGCATCCACCAAGCCGCCAACTCCCCACTTCATGGGACGGCACGCGTCGTCGGTGTATTTCGGTCGGTTAATCGGGCATTCGGCGCGGCACGACGACCCGCGCCGCACAATCGGCTGCATGCGAACTTCCTCGTGGTGGCTGCCCGGCGGCGTCGAACGGTCGGCGGCGTGGCTGCTGGCCAGCCGCATGCTGCGCGGCTTCGCCGACGGCTACGTCGCGGTGCTGCTGCCGGCCTACCTCGGCGCGCTGGGCTTCGGGGTCGTGCAGATCGGCCTGCTGGGCACGCTGACGCTCGCGGGCTCGGCGGTGGCCACGATCGCGGTCGGTGCACTGGGCCATCGCTTCCCGGCGTCACGCCTGATGCTCGCCGCCGCGCTGACGATGGTGGGCACGGGCCTGGGCTTCGCCGGCCTGCACGCGTTCTGGCCGCTGGCGCTGGTGGCCTTCGTCGGCACGCTCAACCCGAGCTCGGGCGACGTCAGCGTGTTCCTGCCGCTGGAGCACGCGCGCCTGGCCCACGCGGCCGACGGCAGCGGCGCGCGCACGGCGCTGTTCTCGCGCTATGCACTCTGCGGCGGGCTCAGCGCCGCGGTGGGCGCGCTCGCGTCCGCGTGGCCGGCCTGGTGGAGCGCGCACACCGGCGGCTCGGCGCTGCCCGCCATGCGCGCGATGTTCGTGCTGTACGCCGCCATCGGCGCCGTCGTCGCGCTGTTCTACCGCGCCTTCATCGCGCAGGAACAACGCGAGCATGCCGCCGACGCAGTCGACTCCGGCGCCCGCCCCGACGCGCCGCAGCCGCTCGGCCCGTCGCGCGCCATCGTCGTGCGCCTGGCGGCGCTGTTCTGCATCGACTCGTTCGCCGGCGGCCTGCTCGTCAACGCAATGCTCGCGCTGTGGCTGTTCCAGCGCTTCGGCCTGTCGCTCGCGGCCGCGGGCCAGTTCTTCTTCTGGTCGGGACTGATGATGACGGCCTCCCAGCTGCTCGCGCCGGTGCTCGCGCGCCGCATCGGCCTGGTCAACACGATGGTGTTCACGCACATTCCCGCCAGCCTGTTCCTCATCGCGGCCTCGATGGCGACCAGCTTGCCGGCCGCGCTCGCGCTGCTGCTCCTGCGCAGCGCGTTGTCGTCGATGGACGTGCCCGCGCGCAACGCGTTCGTCATGGCCGTGGTGACGCCCCCCGAGCGTGCCGCCGCCGCCAGCTTCACCGCGGTGCCGCGCAGCCTCGCCTCCGCGCTCGGCCCCACGATCGGCGGCTGGCTGTTGGCGAGCGGCGTGCTGGCCGCGCCTCTGGTGGCCTGCGGCGCGCTCAAGATCGCGTACGACCTGTTGCTGCTGGCGATGTTCCGGCGCCATCCGGTCGACTGATTCGAAGGCGCGGCACGGAGTCACCGCCGTCGCGCCTCAGGCGCCAGGACGGCATCGCAACGCCGCGTCCGTCCACGAGGACGCACGTGCCTCTCGACGGCTCACGTCAAGCCGGTTCGCCCAGCAAGGTCTCCAGGCAATGCTCGCGGATGCCGTAGAAGCGCTTCAACTCCGCGATCTGCGCGAGCACGTCATCGCGCCGCCTGATCGCCTGTGGCGTGTCCTGCCTGCCCTGGCGACGCACCGCCAGGATCATCTTGTTCTTGCTCGTATGCTCCAGCGCGACGAACTCGAACACCTGCGCGTCGTAGCCGTGCGCCTCCAGGAGCAGCGCGCGCAGGCCGTCGGTGACCATCTCGGCCTGCTGGCCCAGGTGGATGCCGTGCTGGAGCATCGGCTTGAGCAGCGACGGCATCTGCATCTGCGGGCGGATCTGCTTGTGGCAGCAGGGCGAGCACATGATGATGGCCGCGCCCGCGCGGATGCCGGTGTGCAGCGCGTGGTCGGTCGCGGTGTCGCAGGCGTGCAGCGCGATCATCACGTCCAGGCGCTCGGGCACGAAGCTGCTGACGTCGCCGGCCTCGAAGCGCAGGCCCTCGAGGCCGCACGCCGCGATCGCGTCGTTGCACAGCGTGACGAGATCCGCGCGCAGCTCCACGCCGACGACGTCGAGCGCGCGCGGCGCGCCGGCGGCCGGGCGGCGCAGCCAGTCGTGCAATGCAAACGTGAGGTAGCCCTTGCCGGCGCCGAAGTCGACGATGTTGAGCGGCGCCGTCGGGCCGACGCCGGCCGACGCCAGCGCGTGCGACATCACCTCGACGAACTTGTTGATCTGCTTCCACTTGCGCGCCATCGCGGGCACCAGTTCATGGCGCGCGGTGGTCACGCCCAGCGCGACGAGGAAGGGCGCGTCCAGGCTCACCCAGCGCTGTTTCTGGCGGTCGTGCGACGCGGGCTCGTCGTCGCTCGCGGCGGCGACGGCGGGGCGCGTCGCGTCCGCCGGCCCCGCCTTCGCACGGTGCAGCGTGTAGCGCCCCTTGCGGCTCATCATCAGCTGCAGCTCGGACTCGCGCGTGAACAGGTGGGCGTGCGCGAAGCGGGTGCCCACGAGGCCGGCTATCGTCGCGAGCGCCGCGTCGACCGCCTCGTTCTTCGTGATGTCCTTCGTGCGGTGCTTGAAGACGAACGACAGCACGCGCTCGCCGCGCAGCACCAGCGGGCGCGCGGTGACGCGCTCGAGGTCGTCGCCCTTGTCGACCGGCTTGCTCAGGAGCACGCGCAGCGCGCTGCCGTCGGCGAGGCCGTCGGCCAGCGCGGACAGGAAGCGCTCGCGCTGCGCGAGGTCGCTGAGCGCGGCGGCGCCGGATTGCAGGGGCGAGGAATCGACGGGATCGAAGGACACGAGGCGCGCGCCGCGTTGCCGCGACATTCAGGTAAGCGAATGCTGCATTTTCCCGCAGCGCGCGAATTCCGGCAGCGGGCGTGCGACGATAGCCCCCCTGTCCCATCGTCGTGCATCCCCATGAGCCTGGTCCGGCGCCTCTTCACCTCGCTGTCGCTCGCCGCCGGCCTGCTGGCCGCCGCGCCGGGCGCCCACGCCGCCGACCCGCAGATCAACGCCGTGCCGCGCAAGCTCGCGCTGGCCCCGGCGTCGGCGGCGTCCACCAGCACCGAGGGCGCGCTGATCGTCGGCTCCAAGCGCTTCACGGAGTCGTACATCCTGGGCGAGATCCTGCGCCAGGCCGCCGCGGCCGCCGGCCCGGCCGAGCATCGACCCGGGCTCGGCAACACCGCCGTGGTGCTCGCGGCCCTCAAGGCCGGCGCGATCGACGTCTACCCGGAGTACCTAGGCACGGTCGACGAGGAGATCCTCGGGCATCGCGGCGCCTCGCCGAAGGCGCAGATCGACAAGGAGCTCGCGGCCATGGGCCTGGGCCTGGCGGTGCCGCTGGGCTTCTCGAACGGCTACGCGCTGGCGATGCCCGCCGACGAAGCCGAGCGCCTGCACGTCACGAAGATCAGCGACCTCGCCGACCACCCCGAGATCGTGCCGGGCCTGTCGCACGAGTTCCTCGGCCGCGCCGATGGCTGGCCCGGCCTCGCCCAGCGCTACGGCCTCGCGCTGCATCCGGTGGGCATCGACCACGGCCTGTCGTACGACGCGCTGGCCAGCGGCAAGATCGCCGTCACCGACATCTACACCACCGACGCGCAGATCGCGCCGCGCCGGCTGCGCGTGCTCGTCGACGACAAGGACTACTTCCCGCACTACGACGCGATGCTGCTGTACCGCCTCGACGCCGCCACGCGCCACCCGGCGCAATGGCAGGCGCTGCAGGCGCTCGCCAACCGCATCCCCGCCGCGACGATGATCGCGATGAACGGCCGCGCCGAGATCCGCCACGACCCCTTCGACGCCATCGCGAAGGATTTCCTCGCGGGCCGCACCGACGCCGTGCCCGCGGCCGTCGCCGGCGCGAGCCATGAAGGCGCGCTGCGCGGCCGCTTCCTGCAGCGCCTGTTCGCCGCCGACCTCGCGCGCCTGCTGGGCCAGCACCTGCTGCTCGTGGCGGTGGCCGTGGGCTGCGCCACGCTGCTGGGCGTGCCGCTCGGCGCCGCCGCCGCGGCCTGGCCGCGCAGCGAGGGGCCGATCATGGCCACGGCCGGCGTGCTGCAGACGGTGCCGTCGCTGGCGCTGCTGGCGATGCTGATCCCGCTGCTGGGGCGCATCGGCACGGCACCCGCGCTGGTGGCGCTGACGCTGTACGCGCTCCTGCCGATCGCGCGCAACACGGCCACCGGCCTGCTAGGCGTGCCCGCGGGCCTGCGCGAGGCAGGCACCGCGCTGGGCCTGACGCCATCGCAGCGCTGGCAGGCCGTCGACCTGCGCCTCGCGCTGCCCACCATCATGGCCGGCATCGGCACCGCCGCCGTCATCACGGTGGGCACCGCCACCATCGCGGCCTTCGTCGGCGCCGGCGGGCTCGGCGAGCGCATCGTGACGGGCCTGGCGCTCAACGACTACGCGATGCTGCTGGCCGGCGCGGTGCCCGCGGCGGTGCTGGCGCTGGTCGTGCAGGGCGTGTTCGCACTGGTCGAGCGCTGGGCCACGCCGCGCCAGGGCGCATGACAAGCGAAGGCGCAGGTCCCGCGGCGGGAAGCCCGGCTATCCCGCCGCCACCGGCGCGGCCGGCGGCTGCACCTGCGCCAGTCGGCGCACCGGCGTGCGCATCAGCATGAACTCCTCGGCCAGCGTCGGGTGCATGGCGATCGTCTGGTCGAAGTCGCTCTTGCGTGCGCCGCAGGTCACGGCCACCGCCAGGCTCTGCACGATCTCGGGGGCCTCGGGGCCCAGCATCTGCGCGCCCAGCACGCGCTGCGACAGCCCGTCCACCACCAGCTTCATGAACGTGCGCTGGCTGCCGCCGACGAAGGCCTCCTTCATCGGGCGGAAGTCAGCGGCGTAGATGTCCACGGGGCCACGCAGCGCGGCCTGCTGTTCGGTCAGGCCGACGGTGCCGATGGGCGGATCGGTGAACACCGCGCTGGCGACGACGCGATGGTCGACGCGCTTCGGATCCTTGTCGAACTCCGTGTCGGCGAACGCGCGCGCCTCGGCGATGGCCACCGGCGTCAGGTTGACGCGGTCGGTGACGTCGCCGACGGCCCAGATCGTGGGCACCGTGCTGCGGCTCTCGGCGTCGACGACGATCGCGCCCTTCGCGTTGACCTGCACCCCCACGTCGGCCAGCCCCAGGCCCGAAGTATTGGGCTTGCGCCCGGTGGCGTTGAGGGCGGCCTGCGCGCGCAGCACGCTGCCGTCGGCGCGATGCAGCGCGAAGCCGTCGGCGTCGCGCTCGAGCCGCTGCAACGCGGCGCCGCAGGCCAGCGTGATGCCGCGCTGGCCGAGCGCCAGCGCGAGGCGGCCGCGCAGTTCGTCGTCGAAGCCGCGCAGGGGCCACTTGTCGCGGTAGGCGAGCGTCACGCGGCTGCCGAGCCCGGCCAGGATGCTGGCGAACTCCACCGCGATGTAGCCGCCGCCGATCACGAGCAGCGACGCGGGCACCTCGCGCAGGTCGAGCACGTCGTTGGACGTCATGGCCGCGGCCAGGCCGGGAAACGCGTCCGCCGACGGCGCGCCGCCCGTCGCGACGAGGATGCGCGGCGCCGCCAGCCGGCGGCCGCCGACGTCGACCTCGTGGGCCGACACCAGCCGCCCGTGTCCGCGCACGCTCTCGACGCCCGCATTGACCAGCATGTCGTCGTAGATCTTCTCGAGCCGGTCGATCTCGCGCTTCTTGGCGTCGGCCCAGCGCGGCATCTCGAAGCGCGCCTGGATGTCGCTCCAGCCGAAGCCCGCGGCGTCCTTGAACTGGTGCGCGAAACCCGCCGCGTACATCATCAGCTTCTTGGGCACGCAGCCGCGGATCACGCAGGTGCCGCCGAAGCGGTCGGCCTCGACGATCGCGACCTTGGCGCCGTGCGCCGCCGCGCGCCGCGAGCCGGCCACGCCGCCCGAGCCGCCGCCGATCACGATCAGGTCGTGGGTCATTTCCATGGAGTGTCTCCGCGTCGAAGCCGATGAACCGGCCCCGATGCTCGCAGAGATCGGGAGTCCTGGAGGGGCTCCGGGACAACTCGACAGCACAGCCGTCGCGTTACGCACGCAGCGTTTCCTTACAGATGCGGCACCGCACTTGCCGAGACAACCCCCGCCAGAAGGCTCGGCGCTTGCCGAACCCAACAACCCAACCTGGAGACCCCTCATGCAAAGCTATCAGAAGAAGTTGTCCGCCCTCGCCGCCGCCACTGGCCTGCTGGCAGCGATCGGCTTGGCGGTCGCGCAGACCAACAACGACGCCTCGACCACCACGACCACGACGACGCAGTCCCAGCCGGCCGACTCGACCACCGCGCCGAGCAGCACGACCACGACGGCCCCGTCGAGCACGTTGAACAGCACCGCGCCCACGGACAGCACGACCACCACCACCACCACGACCGACCCGTCGACCGCCGCACCCGCGGCGATGCCGGCCACGTCCGACACCTCGTCGTCCACCACGTCGACCTCGACCGACAACTCGTCGTCGACCAGCACGACGCCGGCCCCCCGCACGGACCGCAACTAAGGGCCGCGCCTGCCCCGGGTGACCCGGGCTCCCGACGCATCGGGAGCGCGGAGCGATCGCCGCCGTGTCCGTCAGGCACGGCGGCGATCTTCATTGGGGCGGCGACGTCCTGCCTGCGCGCGCGACGCCGTCCGCCACGAAGCGGCCGAACGCGTCCAGCAGCGGTGCGTAGCGCGCGGGCGCGCCCTCGATCTCGGCGAGCGCCGCGCACGCCGCCTCCAGCGTGCTCAGCTGCTCCGGACGGCGCGTCTTGCGCAGCGCGCCGTAGCGGGCCGGCGCGGCCGGCTCGACGGTCCATCTCGGCAAGGACTGCAGCAAAGCGTTCGCATGCAGCATCCCGACGCTCTTGCGCCAGGTGGCATCGAGCACCACCAGGCGCGCCGGCCGAAGCGCGACATCCCTTGAACCAGGGGGTGGCGGGGCGCGTTGCGTGTCGGCCGGGTAAAGCAGGGCGCTGCCGGATACATCACCGTCGAGCAGCGCCAGCAAGGCGGCCGCGTCGAACACCTCGCCCACGACGACGCGGCAGCGCGCCAGGCTCAGCCGCAGCAGCCGGGCGCTGCCCTTGGCCTCGCGCGCTTCGTCGGGATGCTGCAGCACGAGCACGTCGACGTCGTTCGGCACGCGCGTGACGAGCGCGCACACGCAGGTGCGCAAGGGCAGGGCGCAGCGGTCGCACTGCGGGCGTCGGGGCGCGTCGGGCATGGTCGGATGGGCGTGAGCCGTGCCGCACGGTGCGACGACGTCACGGCAGGAGATCATCCCATGGTCGACCCCCTCGACCAGACGCCCGGCACCAGGAGAAGCGTGGCGTGTTCAGATGAACATGCCGCCCGACACCTCGATGCGCTGCGCATTGATCCAGCCGCCGGGCTCGGTCAGCAGCGCGGCGACGGCGTTGCCGATGTCGTCGGGCAGGCCGGTGCGGCCGAGCGCGGTCTGCGACGCGACGAACGCATTGAGCTGCGCGTCGTCGCGCACGCGGCCGCCGCCGAAGTCCGTCGCGATCGCGCCCGGGGCGATGGTGTTGACGGCGATGCGCCGCGCGCCGAGCTCCTTGGCGAGGTAGCGCGTGAGCACCTCCACGCCGCCCTTCATCACCGCGTACGCCGCGTAGCCGGGCAGCGCGAAGCGCGCGAGGCCGCTGGACGTGTTGAGGATGCGGCCGCCGTCCTTGATCAGCGGCAGCAGCTTCTGCGTCAGGAAGAACGTGCCTTTCAGGTGGACGTTCATCAGCAGGTCGAACTGCGCCTCGGTCGTCTGGGCGACGGTCGCGTGGTCGCCCCCGACGCCGGCGTTGTTGACGAGGAAGTCGAAGTCGGCGCGCTGCCAAGTCGCGGCCAGCCCGGCCTTCACGCGTTCGGCGAACGCCGCGAAGGCCTGGCTGTCGCCGACGTCCAGCTGCAGGGCCAGCGCCTTGCGCCCCAGCGCCTGCACCTCGCGCACCACGGCGTGGGCCTCGGCCTCGTTGGACTTGTACGTGAGGATCGCGTCGACGCCGCGTTCGGCGAGCTTGAGAACGGCGCTGCGGCCCAGGCCGCGGCTGCCGCCGGTGATGAGGGCGATGGGAGGGGTGTTCGTGGTCATGGCGGGCTCCTTGGTTGGGATGTCGATGGAGGTGATTTTGGGAATTCCCCCTGGGCAGATAAAGTCCGCACTCAATGCCACGCTGTTCTGTTACGCGGAACAATCAACGCCATGGACCTGCATGAACTGCGCATCTTCGCCACCGTGGCCGAGCTCGCCAGCTTCAGCCGGGCGGCCGACCAGCTGGGCCTCGCCAAGGGACGGGTCTCGACGGCGGTGCAGCGACTCGAGCACCAGGTCGGCACGCGCCTGCTCCAGCGCACGACGCGCAGCGTGCGCCTGACGCCCGACGGCGAACGCTTCCTCGATCGCTGCAAGGAGCTGCTGACCGAGGCCGAGCAGCTCGAGGCGATGTTCCGGCCCGCCGCGACCGGCCTGACCGGACGCCTGCGCATCGACCTGCCCACGCGTATCGCCCGCGACCTCGTGCTGCCGCGGCTGCCCGAATTCCTCGCCGCGCACCCGCGGCTGGAGATCGGCGTCAGCACCACCGACCGTCGCGTCGATCTCGTGCACGAGGGCTTCGACTGCGTGCTGCGCGTGGGCGCGCTGGCCGACTCCGACCTGGTCGCGCGGCCGCTGGGCTTCCTGCCCATGCGCAACGTCGCCAGCCCGGCGTATCTGCGGGTGCACGGCACGCCGCACACGCTGGCGGACCTGGCCGCGCACCGGCTGGTGCACTACATGCCGTCGCTCAACGCGCAGGGCGCGGCCTGGGAATATGTCGGCGCGGAGGGCCAGCGCCGCACGCTGCCGATGCGTGCGCAGGTCACCGTCAACGGCACCGACGCCTACCAGGCCGCGGCGCTCGCGGGGCTCGGGCTGATCCAGGCGCCCGCGCTCGGCACCGACTCGCTGGTGGCCGGCGGCGCGCTCGTCGACGTGATGCCAGGGCACCGCGCGCCGTCGCTGCCGGTGTCGCTGATGCTGCCGCACCGACGCCAGCTCGCGCCGCGCGTGCAGGCCGTCATGGCCTGGCTGACGCAGGTGATCGGGCCGCTGCTGTCGGCCACGCCCTGAGAACGCGAGGCGGCCTTCGTCGCGCGCAGGTGCAACGCGTCCTGCCCAGCCGCATCTTGTCGCAAGGCCGTCGCCGGCGGCGCGACGGGTTCCTAGAATCGATCGCATCGAACACCCGGAAAACCACGAGGAATCCCATGCGCACCGCTCTCACCCTGACGCTCGCCGCCGCCGCCGCGCTCTTCACCGTGCACGCGCACGCCGCCGAGCAGTCGCGTGCCCTGGCGCCGTTCACCACGATCTCGAACTCGGGCCCGGTCAACCTCGTCATCGAGGTGGGCAAGGCGCAGTCGGTGGTGGTGTCGGGCAGCGACGAGTACCTCGAGGATGTCCGCACCGAGGTCTCCGGCGGCGACCTGCACATCCGGATGCGCAACGACTCGCACGTCGACGACCGCCACTGGAACGACATGAAGGTGACGATCACCGTGCCGGCCCTGACCGCGTTCACGATGGGCGGCGCCGGCCAGACGACACTCACCCACTTCAGCGGCGACAGCCTCGACATCCGCTTCGGCGGCGCCGGCAGCCTCAAGGCGGACGGCAGCGTGAAGACGCTCCGGCTCAACGTCGGCGGCGTCGGCTCCATCGACCTGCGCGACCTGCATGCCGACGTGGCCGACGTGAAGCTCGGCGGCGTCGGCTCCGTCAAGGTCTGGGCCAACCAGACGCTGGAGGCGAGCGTCGGCGGCGTGGGTTCGCTGACGTACTACGGCGAGCCCAAGCAGGTCAACACGCACGGCGGCGGCCTGGGGAGCATCTCCAAGGGCAAGTGACGCCCCGGGGGTTGGCCGCGCGGCGCGGCAGCGGGGACAATGCGGCCATCCACCCCCACCGCATCGCCGCCGCGCCCACGACGCGCGCGCGGCGCCCCGCATGAAAACCCACGACATCGTCATCGCCGGCGGCGGCATCGCCGGCCTGCATTGCGCGCGCCGCCTGGCCGACGCCGGCCACCAGATCCTCATCCTTGAAACCTCGTCCGACCGCTGGGGCGGGCGCATCGAGACGGAGGATCTGGACGGCTTCATCGCCGAGATGGGGCCGATGCGCTTCGAGCCCACGCTGCAGCCGCGCTTCGCCCAGCTGTGCGCCGAGCTGGGCGTCGAGCTGGTGGATTTCGCCGGCCCCAGCGGCGAGCGCATCGTCGCGCCCGACGACGACCTCACGCCCGAGGAGCAAGGCCTGAACTCGCTGCAGCTGCTGCGGCGCGGGATCATGCTGGTGATGGGCCGCGCGCCCGCCGACCAGGCCTGGATCGACGGACTCACCGAGGCCGACTACATGCGCCTGCGCAAGCACGCGCAGCTGCACGGCCAGCCGCTGTGGGCCACGGGCTTCTGGAACGCGCTGTCGGCGCAGGGCATCCTGAGCCATCGCGCGGTGGTCAAGCTGCGCGACACCGGCACCTTCTATCACATGATCCCCGAGAACCTGAACGCGGCGGAGTGGATCATCTGGTGGCTGCGCGCGTTGAAGACCGTGGGCCAGAAGCTGGCGACGATCGCGGGGGGCTCGTCGCGCCTGTCCGACGGCCTGATGGACGTGCTGCGCGCCCATCCCAACGTCACGCTGGCCGGCGGCCATACCCTGCTGGGCTTCCGCCCGACCGGCCTTGGCGAGCGCTCGCTCGCGCTCGACGTGCGCACGAAGAACGGCACCGAGACGCTCGTCGCGCAGCGCCTGGTGCTCGCGCTGCCGCGCCTGCCGCTGGTCAAGCTCGCGCCGCACCTGCCCGAGCACGTGGCCTCGCAGCTGGATTCGGTCAACGGCTTCCCGATGCTGAAGGTCTTCTTCGTCAGCAACGCGCCGTGGTGGGACTACGACCAGCCGCCGCAGCAGCACGCGAACTGCATGCCCACGCGCGAGATCCACTACTTCCGCCGCCCACGCGACGCCGACCACGACGGCCACGGCATGATCCTGCTGTACATGGACACGCCGGCCACCGAGTTCTGGCGCCACTACGTGATCGACACCGAACGCCACGACCGCGCCGAGCTGGACCAGAACGGCCGCATCGTCGACGCGTTCGCGCTGTTCGTGGCGCGCGACGTCAAGCGCGCGATCGAGGGCCACCACTCCGAGGCCATGAACGTGCGCCTGACCGACAACGCCCGCAAGCTGTTCCAGGACATGAGCCTGGACGAGGCGACCGCGTACATCCGCAACTCCATCATCACCTACGGCCTGCGCGACTGGGCGCGCGTGCCGTACGGCGCGGCCAACCACGGCTGGCAGCCGGGCGTGCGCAGCTGGAAGGTGATGGACACGTTCAAGGCCTTCGACTTCGGCAGCGGCGCAAGGAACGTGCACATCGTCGGCGAGGCCTACTCCGACTACCAGGGCTTCATCGAAGGCGCGCTCAACAGCGCCGAGCTGGCGCTGCAGACGGTGCCGGAGCGCGTGGACGCGGAGCCGGAGTCGGAAGGCTAGGAGGCGTTCGCGCTCGCGCGAGAGGCGCGCGCCGCGCGCCACTCGCGCGCGAGCAGCCCGTAGATCCAGGAATCGCTGACCTCGCCCGCGACGATCCAGCGCTCGCGCAGGTGCCCTTCGCGCGTGAAGCCCAGGCGCTCCAGCGCGCGCGCGGACGGCACGTTGCGCGGATCGATGTCGGCCTCGACGCGGTTCAGGCCGAGTTCGTCGAAGCCCCAGTCGAGCATCCTGCTCACCGCCTCGTTCGCATACCCCTGGCCCCATTCCGGCAACACGAGCGCGTAGCCGACGTCGGCGCGCCGGCACTGCGTGTCCAGCGCGTAGAGCGTGCAGCTGCCGATGACGACGCCGTCGGTGCGGCGCTCGAGCACGAACTGCGCGTGCTCGCCCGCCGCCATCCCGCGCATGTTGCGTTCGAGCCATTCGACGGCCGTCTGGCGATCCGTCCACGGCGGATGGCTGCCGTAGCGCTGCACAACGGGGTCGGCGCGCATCGCGAAGATGGCGTCGACGTCGGCGAGCGTGGGCGGGCGCAGCGTGAGGCGCACGGTCTGCAGCGTGACGTCGGAGAAGCTGGGCATCGCCCGATTCTCACACGCAGGCCCGCCCGCGCGTCATGCCGCAACGGGCGCGCCGAACCAGCGGGCGAGGGCGTGCGCCGCGTCGGCAGCGTCCGGCACGTCGTCGCACGCCCAGGCGACGATGCCGTCCGGGCGCACCAACAGGGCGGACAGGCCCAGCGTGTCGCGTGCCGTGGCGGCGACGTGGTGCACGCGGTCGCGCCAGCCGGCGGCCAGCGTGCGCAGCGGTGCGGCCGGGTCGAAGTCGACGAGCACGCCGCGCCCGTCGCGCATCCTGGCGGCCAGGCGCGTGCCGTCGTCGAACGCGAAGTCCGAAGCGCCGCGGCCGGCGAGCGGGTGCGGCTCGCCGAGTTCGCAGCGCGCCGCCACGCCCCACAGCTGCCCGGCAAGCCAGGTGGCACCGTCGCGCGTGCCCGCGAGCGCGCGCACGACGCGCTCGATCGCGCGTGCGTGCGGGCCGGGGCGCATGAGGTCCACCTGCGCCCGCGTCCAGTCCAGCACCCACTGGCCCACGGAGTGGCGCTCGGCGTGATACGTGTCGAGCAACGCCGCCGGCGCCGTGCCGCGCACCGTGGCCGCGAGCTTCCAGCCGAGGTTCATCGCGTCGCCGAGCCCGACGTTGAGGCCCTGGCCGCCGAGCGCGCTGTGGACGTGCGCGGCGTCGCCGGCCAGCAGCACGCGGCCGCGGCGATAGGCGCTCGCCTGGCGCGCGCGATCGGTGAACGTGGTGGCCTGGTGCACGGCGCGCAGCGTGACGTCGGTGCCCGACACGCGGCGCAGCACCGCCTGCAGGTGCTCGCGCGTGATGACCTGCGAACGGTCGAAGGCGCCGCCGTCGAAGTCGGCGATCGCGATCTGCCCGGGCTGGTTGAAGACCATGCCCGTGGCCGTCACGTTGCGGCCAGGCGGGAGCTTGTCCGGATCGGCGATGTCCACCACCGCGAGGTAAGCCGTGAATTCAGGCTCGGTACCGGGGAAGTCGAAGCCGGCGAGGCGGCGCACGCTGCTGCGGCCGCCATCGGCGCCGACCAGCCAGCGCGCCGCGAAGTCCTCGCCGCCGGCCCGCACCGTCACGCCGTCGCCGTCGTCGTGCACCGCGTCGACCGTTCGCCCGCGACGGATCTCGACGCCGAGCGCGGCGGCGCGCGCGGCGAGCACGGCTTCGACGGCACGCATGTCGGCGGCGATGTTCGTCGCCAGCGCGCCGGGCAGGCGCCAAGGCCAGTCCGTGGGATCGATGAGCGACGCATCGATCGGGATGCCGGCGAAATGGCCGGCCTGCGTCTTGCGCGAGGCGCTCGCGCCGGCGGGCTGCGCGGCCTCGACGGCGGCCAGCAGCGCGTCCAGCAAGCCGCGTCGATCCAGCGCCTCGGCGCTCGCGACGGACACGCCGCGCGTGCCCAGCGGCGGGGCCTTGAGCGCCGACGCGGGGTCGACCTCGCGCTCGAGGACGAGGACACGGATGCCGGCGAGCGCGAGCTCGCAGGCGAGGAGAAGGCCCACCGGGCCGGCGCCGGCGACGAGCACGTCGGCGATGAAGGGGGAATCGTTGTTCATGGATTCGTTCGACAAGGAGCAGCGACAGCACCGGCACGCGCCGCGCAGAAAGGGCGGCCCGGCGTGCGGGTGCGCGAGGCGCAACGCGTCCAGTCGTTCGAACGGCCGGCGCACGGACGTCGGCGGCCACTCGCCAGCGCGGCGAGCGGGGCAACGAGTTGCCGGGAAGAGGGGCGGGCGGGCTGACAGGAGCCGGGCCGCGCGACGTCGCACAGTCGCTCGTCTCCAGGCGATGCCCGGAGAACGACGCGTTCGACGAGAAGACGGGTGCGAAGAGAGGAAGTTCGCTAGCCGATAGGCCGCACCGATGGGTGGGAGTGCTGGACGGGGCCGTCCTCGCGAGACGGCCCGCCATTGTAGGAGACGCCATCGTGCGGGCTCGTGCGGGCTCGTGCGGGCTCGTGCGGGCTCGGGCTGGGTAGGGCGGGGTAGGGCGGG
>JBJMWE010000440.1:0-16490 GCA_045810285.1 Vitreoscilla sp.
GATCCTCGTGCAGGATCAGGTGACCAGCCTCGTGGAAGAATGTGAACCAGAAGCTGTCGTCACGGAGAAATCTGAAGCTCAACTGCAGCTTCGCATGACCGTCTTTCACTCGCGTAGCGCCACTGGCTGGGCATCCCTTCGGTGCTCGAGCGACGACGACAGCGACGCCACACGCCGCGCACGCGCTTTGCAGCCTCGGCAGGAATTCGCTCGGCTCGCGGATTCTGGTGAGTGGCTTCAGCGTCGGAAGTAGACGCTCAAAGGCCTGCCGAGACCAGCGGGCTGTATCTATCTGGCTTGCGAGCAGGTCACCTTGCCTGAGCCAAGCGGCCACTGACGCTGCTTCACTCGCAAATGCAGGGGAAGTGCGGTACGCCGTCACGCCCGCCATTTCCGAGAGCCAGGCATCACGCCATTCATCGACGTTCGAAACGCCGAAGAAGTCCAACGCTCGACGAAGTCTCTCTGCAGTTGGTACTTCTCCACCCAACCAGCCAAACTTCCGCATGTCCGCAAGCGGCAGGCTCGACACCCATTCGCGAGCGTCCTCCTGGAGTGCCTGACGATCCTGCTGATACTGGGATTCACGTGCCAACCAGAACCGCTGACTCGCACCTACGGTGGCAGACAGCTTCTCCGCGCGAGTCGGAGTGATTGGCAACACACCTTCCAGCAGGCGATCCAAGTCAGCCTGCTGCAAACCGAGAGCCGTCGCCAGCGCGCTGGAATTCAGACCCTTCTTGTTCGCCAACTCACGGACAGTCTGTCCCGGTGGGCAGGCCCAGGCCGGGTGGTACTCAACAGCACGAGTCACTGATCACTCCCGATCCCAGTGACCTGCAACCTCGAAACCTGAGCCCAATCCACCGCTTCACCATTCATTGGAATGCGCCTGTGATTCACCTTGCAACGCAAATGCACGCCTTCGGCAAGCCGAAACCGTAACACCGCAGGATCCTCCACGCAATCCGCGATTCCCAATCCCATCACAATCAACTCCGACGCACTCTCAACAGCATCCATATCGGCCAATCGCCGCTGCAGCGTAGAAGCAGCCCCCGCACCAAGCTCACGCTTAGCCCTCGCCGGGCTCGTACACGTTGTGCGCAGTGCCTGCGATCCAAAAGCTATCTCAAGCCCCATGGGAAGCTCAGTAGTTTGCGACGTGCGTTCGCATTCAGCACCGCCGATAACTACAAAGATATCAGCCGCACCACCAAAACCAAAACATCCGCCGTCAAACGCGACCAATCGCGCCTGCGCAGGGGTAAGTGACGTCAGCGGGTACCGACTCGGCAGCCCGCATGACGTTGACCCAAGCCGTCGTCTCCCCAGCTACGGGGTAGGAACGTCCCGCGTTTGCACGGCAGGACTCCCCACTCTGGCTGCTATTCCATGCGCCTCAAATGGGCGTGGAAAGTCCAATGAATTCCATGAATTCCGTCCGACTTTTTCGACTCGAGTCCAGTCAACTCCCGTCGCCCACAAACCTACAAATCAAACGTCGATATTCGCCGCCCGCAGCGCATTCAGCTCGATGAAGTTCCGACGCGGTTCCACCTCGTCGCCCATCAGCATCGTGAAGACGTGATCGGCCTCGATGGCGTCCTCGATCTCCACCTTCAGCAGGCGGCGGACGGTCGGATCCATCGTGGTTTCCCACAGCTGCTCGGGGTTCATCTCGCCCAGGCCCTTGTAGCGCTGGCGTGCCACGGCGCTCTCGGCTTGCGTCATCAGCCAGGCCATGGCGGCGCGGAAGTCGGCGGCCTTGCTTTCCTTCTGGCGTTCGCCTTCGCCGCGCTTGACCACGGCGTCGACGCTCAGCAGGCCCTTGAAGGTGACGCCGGCGGTGCTGAGGGCCTCGTAGTCGGCACCGTGCACGAACTCCTGCGTGATGACGCTGGCCTTGGTGTTGCCGTGGTGCATGCGCTCGATGCGCAGCAGGTGCTTGTCGGTGCGCTCGTCGAACTGCGCGCTGACCTGGGCGCCGTGCAGCGCGCCGGCGAGCGCCACGGCGCTGGCTTCGGCCTGGCCGGCGTCGTCCAGGTTCAACGTCAGGCCGTCGGCGACGGTGCGCAGGGCCTCGACGTCCATCCAGTTGGACAGGCGATCCATCACGCTGGTGGCCAGCAGGTACTTGCGCGCCAGGTCTTCCAGCGTGGCACCGGTGATGGCAGGACGGCCTTCGCCCGGCTCGATGCTGGCGCCGTCGAGCGCCACCTTCAGCAGGAAGGCGCTCAGTTCGTCGCCGTCCTTGAGGTACTGCTCGTGCTTGCCCTGCTTGACCTTGTAGAGCGGCGGCTGCGCGATGTAGATGTGCCCGCGCTCGACGAGCTCGGGCATCTGGCGGTAGAAGAACGTCAGCAGCAGCGTGCGGATGTGGGCGCCGTCGACGTCCGCGTCCGTCATGATGATGATGCGGTGGTAGCGCAGCTTGTCCGGGTTGAAGTCGTCGCCGCCCATGCCCTTGCCGATGCCCGTGCCCAGCGCCGTGATGAGCGTGAGGATGGCCTCGGAGGACAGCAGCTTCTCGTAGCGCGCCTTCTCGACGTTCAGGATCTTGCCGCGCAGCGGCAGGATGGCCTGGAACTTCCGGTCGCGGCCCTGCTTGGCGGAGCCGCCGGCGGAGTCGCCCTCGACGATGTAGATCTCGCACAGCGCGGGATCCTTCTCCTGGCAGTCGGCCAGCTTGCCGGGCAGGCCCATGCCGTCCAGCACGCCCTTGCGGCGCGTCATCTCGCGCGCCTTGCGCGCGGCGTCACGCGCGCGCGCGGCATCGACGATCTTGTTGCAGATGATCTTGGCGTCGGACGGGTTCTCCAGCAGCCAGTCGGTGAGCAGGCGGCTGACGATGTCCTCCACCGGCGCGCGCACCTCGCTGGAGACCAGCTTGTCCTTGGTCTGGCTGGAGAACTTCGGCTCGGGCACCTTGACGCTCACCACGCAGGCCAGGCCTTCGCGCATGTCGTCGCCGGCGATCTCGACCTTGGCCTTCTTGGCCAGCTCGTTGTCGTCGATGTACTTGTTGATGACACGCGTCATCGCGGCGCGCAGGCCGGTCAGGTGGGTGCCGCCGTCGCGCTGCGGGATGTTGTTGGTGAAGCACAGCACCGACTCGTTGTACGAATCGTTCCACTGCATCGACACCTCGACGCCGATGTTGGTGTTCTGCTCGCTCGTCTTCTCGCCCATGGCGTGGAAGATGTTCGGGTGCAGGACGCTCTTGCCCTTGTTGATGAACTCGACGAAGCCCTTGACCCCGCCCACGTAGGCGAAGTTGTCTTCCTTGGCGTTGCGCTCGTCGACCAGGCGGATCTTGACGCCGTTGTTCAGGAACGAGAGCTCGCGCAGGCGCTTGGCCAGGATGTCGTAGTGGAAGTCGACGTTGGTGAAGATCTCGGTGTCGGGCAGGAAGTGCACTTCCGTCCCGCGGCGCTCGGTGTCCCCGGTGATCTTCATGGGGCTCGTCTCGAAGCCCTCGCGCATCTCCAGCACGCGATCCTGCGGCACGCCGCGGCGGAACTCGATGAAGTGCTGCTTGCCGTCGCGGCGCACCGTCAGGCGCAGCCAGATCGACAGGGCGTTCACGCAGGACACGCCCACGCCGTGCAGGCCACCGGACACCTTGTAGCTGTTCTGGTTGAACTTGCCGCCGGCGTGCAGTTCGGTCAGCGCGATCTCGGCAGCGGAGCGCTTGGGCTCGTGCTTGTCGTCCATCTTGACGCCCACGGGGATGCCGCGGCCGTTGTCGATGACGGAGATCGAGTTGTCGGTATGGATGGTGACGACGATGTCGTCGCAGAAGCCCGCCAGCGCCTCGTCGATGGAGTTGTCGACGACTTCGAACACGAGGTGGTGCAGGCCGGTGCCGTCGGAGGTGTCGCCGATGTACATGCCCGGACGCTTGCGCACGGCTTCCAGGCCTTCCAGGATCTGGATGGAGCCTTCGCCGTAGGCGGCCGAGACCGCGGCCGACTTCGCCTTGAGCTCGTCAGCCGACAGCGCCGGCATTTCCGGCAACGCGGGCGCGACGCCGTTGGCATCGGCTCGCGGCGGCGTCGGAACGTCCTTCGGGGTGTCGTCGGGCGAGGTCTTGTCAGTCATTGCAATTCACTTCCTGGGTGCCGGCGAGCCACGGTGGCTGCAGGCCATGTCGTCGTACGAGCGGGAAAATCGGGACAGCCCTCCTCAGAAGGCTTCGTGGCTGCCTGGGGCGAGCCACCCGTGCGCCCCGGCACGGCGAGGACGAACGGCGACCTCAGATGCGCATCGGCATCACGACGTACTTGAAGCCGGGCTGTTCCGGCACCGTGATGAGCGCGCTCGAGTTGCCGTCCTGCAGCTCGAGCTTGACCATGTCATGGTCGATGTTGTTGAGCGCGTCCATCAGGTAGGTCACGTTGAAGCCGATCTCGATGGTGTCGCCACCGTAGTCGATCTCGAGTTCTTCCTTGGCCTCTTCCTGCTCGGCGTTGCTGGAGGCGATGCGCAGCGCGCCCGGCTCGAGGTTGACGCGCACGCCCTTGAACTTGTCGCTGGTGAGGATGGCCGCGCGCTGCAGGCTGGACAGCAGCGGCTGGCGGCCGAGGATCACGGCGTTCTTGTGGTTCTTCGGGATCACGCGGTTGTAGTCGGGGAACTTGCCTTCCACCAGCTTGGTGACGAACTCCAGGCCCGAGAACGTGAACTTGGCCTGGTTGCCGGCAAAGCGCATCTCGATGGGCTCGTCCGTCGTGCCATTGAGCAGGCGCGCCAGCTCGAGCACCGTCTTGCGCGGGAGGATGACCTCCTGCTTCGGGATCTCCGTCTCCAGCGTGGCCTGCGCCAGGCCCAGGCGGTGCCCGTCGGTGGCCACCAGCGTGAGCGTCTTGCCTTCGGCCACGAACAGGATGCCGTTCAGGTAGTAGCGGATGTCGTGCACGGCCATCGCGAAGTGCACCTGGTCGATCAGGCTCTTGAGCACCTTCTGCGGCACGCCGAAGCTCGGGCCGAAGTCCACCGCCTCGTTGACGAGCGGGAAGTCGTCGGCCGGCAGCGTCTGCATGGTGAAGCGGCTCTTGCCTGCCTGGAGCGTCAGCTTGGTGCCGCTGGAGGTCAGCGACACGATCTGGTCGCCGGGCAGCGACTTGAGGATGTCGATCATCTTGCGCGAGCCGACCGTGGTCGACAGCGTGCCTTCGTCGCCACCGAGCGCCGCGGAGGTGCGCACCTGGATCTCCAGGTCGCTGGTGGTGAACTCGATCGAGTCGCCGTTCTTGCGCATCAGCACGTTGGCCAGGATCGGCAAGGTGTGACGGCGTTCGACGATCCCAGACACAGCCTGCAACGCGCCGAGCAGCTTTTCCTGAGGCGCTTTGAGAACAATCATGTCTTCCTCTGTTTTTTAAACTGGTGGTAGCAGTAGTGCCCGACGTGCACTGTGGAGAACTCTATTTTCACCTGATTTATCAACGGCTTGGAGGTCTGACAAGCCTGGGGGCCGAACCCCCGGTACGGACCGGACCCTTCTTCAACAACTTTCGCTTTCCCGCTTGTCCTGTGGACCACTGCCGGGTTGTCCCGGAACGGTCCCCAGGGTTGTGGGTCGACAGCCTGTCCTCCCGCTGACCGAGCTGCAAGAATCATTCGAAGAGACTACGCCGCGAGCGCCCGGCCGCTCGGGAGCGAGCGACGACCAAACAGGGGGATGCGAACGCAGTGAGCCGGGGTGGTCATGCCTAGCCTTTGAGGGTCTGTTCCAGCACGTGCAGCTGCTGGTTCAGCTCGGTGTTCTTCTGGCGCTCGCCGCCGATCTTGCGGACGGCGTGCAGCACGGTGGTGTGGTCGCGGCCGCCGAACAGCTCGCCGATCTCGGGCAGGCTCTTCTGCGTCAGCTCCTTGGCCAGGTACATCGCGATCTGGCGCGGGCGGGCGATGCTCGCCGGGCGCTTCTTCGAGTACATGTCGGCCACCTTGATCTTGTAGAAGTCGGCCACGGTCTTCTGGATGTTCTCCACCGAGATCTGCCGGTTCTGGATCGAGAGCAGGTCCTTGAGCGCCTCGCGCGCCAGCGCGATGTTGATCTCCTTCTGGGAGAAGCGCGAATAGGCCAGCACCTTGCGCAGCGCGCCCTCGAGCTCGCGGACGTTGGCGCGCACGTTCTTGGCGATGAAGAACGCCACTTCCTCGGGCATCTGCGCGGCCTCGGCCTCGGCCTTGCGGATCAGGATGGCCACGCGCATCTCGAGCTCGGGCGGCTCGATGGCCACCGTCAGGCCGGAGTCGAAGCGGCTGGTGAGGCGTTCGTCGATGTCGGCGAGACCCTTGGGATAGGTATCGCTCGTCATGATGATGTGCGCACGGCGCGACAGCAGCGCCTCGAAGGCGTTGAAGAACTCCTCCTGCGTGCGCTCCTTGCCGGCGAAGAACTGGACGTCGTCGATCAGCAGCAGGTCGAGGTTGTGGTACTTGGCCTTGAGCTCGTCGAAGGTCTTGCGCTGGTAGTTCTTGACGACGTCGGAGATGAACTGCTCGGCGTGCAGGTAGAGCACGCGGGCGTCGGGCTTGTCCTTGAGCAGCTGGTTGCCCACGGCGTGCACCAGGTGCGTCTTGCCCAGGCCCACGCCGCCGTAGACGAACAGCGGGTTGTACATGGCGCCCGGGGCGCCGGCCACGTGCAGCGCCGCGGTGCGGGCCATCTGGTTGGCGCGGCCCGCCACCAGCGTGTCGAAGGTCAGCGCCGGGTTGAGGCGGTGGGAGTTCAGCGCCGGGGCGGCGTGCATGGGCCGCGGCTGCATGGGGGCGGCCGCATGGCCGTTGGCCGCACCGCCCTGCGTGGCGGGCGCCAGCGCGTGGTCGAACACGGCGCCGATGCGCTGCGGCGGCTGGGCGGTGATGAAGCCGCCACCGGCCGACACGGGGGCATGGCCGGGCGCCGGCGTCTCGCGCGGGGCCAGCGCCAGCTCGAGCCTGACCGGCTTGCCGGCGAGCTCCGTCAGCACGGATTCGATGCGCGATCCGTATTGCGAGCGGATCCAGTCGAGCTTGAAGCGATTGGGAACGCGCACGAGCGCGACCGCGCCGTCACCCACGTCGGTGAAATCGGCCGGCGGCAAGGGCCGGATCCAGGTGCTGAATTGTTGTTCGGGCAGCTCGGTCGCGAGGCGTTCGCAACTCCGGTGCCAAAGGTCTACGGACATTGTGGACAAGTTCTTCTCAAGCCGGCCGATTCTACCCGTGACTTCAGGTGCGAAGGCACGGTTATCCACAGAAAGAAGCACGCGGTCAATCCCCCCGCAGTGCACGGCCGCTCGTGGCAAGTCGTTGACTCACAACGCCATTTTCTGATCTAATCGCCGGTTCGCCGGAGAATTTCAATCATGAAGCGTACCTACCAGCCCTCCAAAGTCCGCCGCGCCCGCACGCACGGCTTCCTCGTTCGCATGAAGACCCGTGGCGGCCGCAGCGTCATTGCCGCGCGTCGCGCCAAGGGTCGCAAGCGTCTGGCCGTCTGATTCCAGACGCCGGACTGAACGCTTCGACGACCCGGAATTGCGCAGCGGCCCGCGCCGCTGCCCATGGCCGGGTGCAGGCCTCCCTCGTGGGAACGCCGCCTCGACCGCACGTCGAATTCCTGCTTCGCGTCACACCCGGCCGGCGGCCATGACCGCAGGCGACCTCGAGTCCCCGCTGCTCGGCCGCATTGTCCGGCCGGCGGACTACGTGCGCGTGCTCGCGACGCCGATGCGCCTGCGCAGCGCCCACTTCGCCGTCCACCACCTGGAAGGCCAGCCGCTTCCCTTGCGGCGGCCGCCGGTGTGCGCAACTGCGGGGTCCGAGGCCTGTGCCGTGGCCAGCGTGGGCGACGAGGGCGGCCATGCACCGGTTACCGCCAGCTTGTCTACAGAGTTATCCACAGCTTCGGCCGAAGCCTCGGGCGCCGGTGTGGACGACCCGCTCGCCCAGTGCCTGGAAGCGATGGTGGAAACCCCGACGCCGGTCGGCGGCATGGTCCGCTGGCTGGGCCTGGTCGTGCCCAAGCGGCACGCGCGCCGCGCGGTCACGCGCACCCTGGTGAAGCGCCAGATCCGCAACGTCGTCGCCGCCTGCGCGCCCGCGCTCGAACCCGGGCTGTGGGTGGTGCGCCAGCGCAACCCGTTCGACGTGAAGCAGTTCCCGAGCGCCGCCTCCGACGCCCTGAAACAGGCGGCGCGGGCGGAGCTGCACGCGCTGTTCGAGCGTGCGGTGCGCGGCGAACGCGATCGCGTCAAGCCGCGTGCGGCCGGCGCGGCGGATGCCAGGGCGGGCAAGGCCTCGAAGCCGAAGGCGGCGCCCGGCGGGTCCGTGCAAGGATCGTCATGCGCGGGGTGAACGCGCTGTGGCGCCTGCCGCGGGCCGCGCTCATCGGCGCGGTGCGCGTCTACCGCCTGCTCCTGAGCCCCTGGGTGGGCCAGAGCTGCCGCTTCACGCCCACCTGCTCGGCCTACGCCATCCAGGCGCTGGACAGGCACGGCGCCGTCGTCGGCACCGGCCTGGCCGGCTGGCGCATCCTGCGTTGCAACCCGTGGTGTCACGGCGGCTGCGACGAAGTCCCTGACAATATGCCTTGGAACCGAACCAGGGCGACCCCAACTGCGGGCCTGTTCAGCGGACTGCTGGACGGTGATTCCGGCTCCGCACCGCCCGCGACGACCGCGGCCGAAAAGACAAACCTCTCCAACACCCCCACATGACCGAATTTCGCCGCACCCTGCTGCTGGTCGTCCTGATGATGTCGCTGCTGATGCTCTACGACAAGTGGCGCATCTATCACGGCGACACGTCGTTCCTGGCGCCGAAGCCCGCGGCGACGCAGCCCGTCACGACGTCACCGGCGGCCTCGGCTCCGGCCGTCAACAACGCGGTGCTCGCCACGGCCGCGGCCTCGCCGGCCTCCGGCGCCGCGTCGGCCGCCGCGGCGAACCTGCCCGTCGAGGACGTCGCCATCCAGACGGACGTCGTCAAGGCACGCCTGAACACGCTGGGCGGCGACCTGATCGACCTCGACCTGCTGAAATACCAGGAAGTCGACAACCACAGCGAGATCTGGCGCCAGATGAAGGCGTTGGTGGGCATCCACGACCCGGTGCCCGCGAAGGCCGACGTCAAGGTCTTCGACACCAACAACGCCCAGTTCTACGCCGCCCAGACGGGCCTGGCCGGCCTGCCCGGCGAAGCGCTGGCGCACAGCGTGATGCGCCTGGCGAGCACGGAGCGTACGCTGGCCGACGGCAAGAACGACCTCGTGGTGCGCTTCGAGTCGCCCGAGGTGGGCGGCGTGCAGCTGGTCAAGACGTACACGTTCCACCGCGGCAGCTACGCGGTCGACGTCGCGCACGAGATCGTCAACCACTCCGGCGCGCCGATCAAGCCCGACCTGTACCTGCAGCTCGTGCGCGACGGCCGCATGCCCGAGGGCGGCTACCTGAACGGGCCGAGCTCGTACACGGGCCCGGCGGTCTATCGCGACGACACCTTCCACAAGATCGACTTCTCCGACATCTCCAAGGCCAAGGCCAAGGGCGTCAGCGCGCTCGAGTCCAGGGAAGCCACCACCAACGGCTGGATCGCGATGATCCAGCACTACTTCTCGTCGGCCTGGATCCTGGCGCCGGGCACCTCGCGCAGCTACAGCGTGGGCGAGTTCGACGCCAGCGTGCACGGCCAGGTCACCTATTTCACCGCCATGTTCACGCCGGTGGGCACGGTGGCGCCGGGCGGGACGCAGACGGTCAAGGCCACGCTGTTCGCCGGCCCGCAGGAAGAGAAGCTGCTGGCGCCGCTGGCACCCAACCTCGAGCAGGTCAAGGACTACGGCCGCCTGAAGATCATCGCCCAGCCGCTGTTCTGGCTGCTCAGCAAGATCCACACGGTGATCGGCAACTGGGGCTGGTCGATCGTGGCGCTGGTGGTGCTGCTCAAGATCGCGTTCTACGGGCTCAACGCCAACGCGTACCGCTCGATGGCCAAGATGAAGGCCGTCAACCCGCGCATCCAGGAGCTGAATGTCCGCTACAAGGACAACCCGCAGCAGAAGCAGCAGGAGATCATGAAGATCTACCGCGAGGAGAAGGTCAATCCCCTCGGCGGCTGCCTGCCGATCCTGATCCAGATGCCGATCTTCATCGCGTTGTACACGGTGCTGACCTCGTCGGCCGAGATGCGCGGGGCGCCCTGGATGGGCTGGATCCATGACCTGTCCATCATGGATCCCTACGCGATCCTGCCGGTCCTGATGACGGCCACGTCGCTGATCCAGGTCTCGCTGCAGCCCACGCCCGCCGACCCGGTGCAGGCCAAGATGATGTGGCTGATGCCGCTGGCCTTCAGCGCGGCGCTGTTCTCGTTCCCGGCCGGCCTGACGCTGTATTGGGTGACGAACAACGCGCTGACCATCCTGCAGCAATGGATGATCAACCGCGGCATCGAGGGCGCGAAGGCCAAGGGCGTCAAGGCCACCGATGCCAAGATCGTGAAGAGCTGAGCGTCGTCCAGGCCGCTCGACGCCGCGTCCGGCCCCGCGCCGACCGCGGCGTTTTTCATTTGACGACAATCGAGCCCTGATGAACGCCGCCACCGACCTCGCGCACCTGACCGACCCGATCGTCGCCATCGCCACGGCGCCCGGCCGCGGGGCGGTGGGCATCGTGCGGGTGTCGGGCAAGGACCTGTCGGCGTTGATCGCCACGCTCTGCGCGAAGCCGTTGACGCCCCGCGTGGCGCACTACGGGCCTATCCTGGACGCGCAGGGCCAGGCGCTGGACCAGGGACTGGCCCTGCACTTTCCCGCGCCCAACTCGTACACGGGCGAGGACGTGCTGGAGCTGCAGGCGCACGGCGGCCCGGTGGTGCTGCAACTGATCCTCGCGCGCTGCCTCGAGGCCGGCCGCGCGATGGGCCTGCGCCTGGCCAACCCGGGCGAATTCACGGCGCGCGCGTTCTTCAACGACAAGCTGGACCTCGCCCAGGCCGAGGCCGTGGCCGACCTGATCGATGCCAGCACCGAGGCCGCCGCGCGCTCGGCCGGGCGCTCGCTGGCGGGTGCGTTCTCCAGGGAGATCACCGCGCTGGCCGAGCGCATCGTCCACCTGCGCATGCTGGTCGAGGCCACGCTGGACTTCCCCGAGGAGGAGATCGATTTCCTCGAGAAGGCTGGCGCGCGCGCGCAGCTCGCGGACATCCGCGCCCGGCTCGCAGGCGTCATGGCCCGCGCGCGCCAGGGCGCGCTGCTGCGCGAGGGCCTGCGCGTGGTGCTGGCCGGCGCGCCCAACGTGGGCAAGAGTTCGCTGCTGAACGCGCTGGCGGGCGCGGAGCTGGCCATCGTCACGCCGATCGCCGGCACCACGCGCGACCGCATCACCGAGACGATCCAGATCCACGGCGTGCCGATCCACATGATCGACACGGCGGGCCTGCGCGAGGCCAGCGACGAGGTGGAGCGCATCGGCATCGAGCGCAGCTGGCAGGCGATCGCCGATGCCGACGCCGTGCTGTTCCTGCACGACCTGAACCGAGCCGACGATCCGGCGGCGCAGGCCGATGACGCGGCGATCGCCGACGCCCTCGCACGCGCGCACGCGGCCGCACCGCTGCACGTCTACAACAAGCGCGACCTCGCGCCGGCGCACGCGCTGCCGGACGGCGCGCTCGCGCTGTCCGCGCAGACCGGCGCCGGCCTCGACGCCCTGCGCGACGCCCTGCTCGAGCGCGCCGGCGCCGCCCACGTTCCCGATGGCGTCTTCATCGCCCGCACGCGCCACGTGCAGGCGCTCGCGCGCACGGACGACCACCTCCAGCTCGCCCAGGCCCACGCCGACCAGCGCGACGCCGCGCTCGACGTGTTCGCCGAGGAACTGCGCCTCGCGCACGGCGCGCTGGGCGAGATCACGGGGCAGTTCACGGCGGACGACCTCCTTGGCGAGATCTTCGGGCGCTTCTGCATCGGCAAATAGGCGCACCCGTGCGCCGACATTCCTTTCGCCAGGTCGATGGCGACGGACGGTCCGTGGCGAGATGAGGCCTGGCCGCGCTTGCCGCAGGACGATGTCGCGAGCACGCCGGATCGGCCGCAGCCATCCCCGGCTTGCGGTATTCCGCGCATCTGGAGACACTCCTCGAAGTAAGTGCCCGCCGCCGCCGGCAGCGCGGGTGCAAGCGTTCGCATGGCCGCTGAAGTCCCGCTTATGCGACAGACGGCACGCCTGCGCCGACGGACGTCGCGCATTGCCTTGCCGGGGCACCGCTCCGGACGTGACAATTGGTGTCAAATGCCTCTCGACAGGCACGATGGACGGCTTCGCCCCAGGAAGGCGTGGCGGGAGGCCATCGGCGAGGATCAACGAATGAATGTCTTGAACTTGGTGCAGTCCATCCAGACGCTGAACGCGTACGACGCTTTTCGTCCGCGCTTCTCGCCGGAGAACTGGCGCGTGGTGGGGTCGTACCTGATCCGCCGCGAGATGAAGGGCGGCGACGTCCTGATCTACCAGGGCGATTCCGACCGCACGATGTACCTGCTGGAGTCGGGCACGCTGCAGGTCTATGTGCGCGGCACCGCCACGTCGGCCGCCAAGATCGCGCTGCTGCGCGCCGGCTCCATCGTCGGCGAGCCCGCGCTCTTCGGCGAGACGATGCGCATGGCGCAGGTCGACGCCATCGCGCCCAGCGTGGTGTGGGCGCTGAGCCGTCCGCGCCTGGACGAGATGCTGGCCAGCCAGCCCGAGCTCGCCTATGAGATCCTGCGCGCCTCCGGCGCCGTGATGGCCGAGCGCATGCGCGGCACCCTGGAGCGCGGCACACCGGTCGCTTGAAAATCGCCGTCAGCCGCAGTTCGATTCCGCCGCCGGCGCTGGGCAAGCGGAAGCGAAGTTCAAGGGAGCGGCGGAGCCGGCTTTGCCGGGCCGCTCGCGGCTGGCCCCTCGGGGGCAGGGAGCGCCAGCGACCGTGGGGCCGTCATTTCAGGCGCCCGTGGTCAACTTCTCTTCCGCCGCCTGCAGTGGCTCCGGCAGTCCGGCGAGCACCAGCGTGTCGCCGGCGGCCAGGCGCTGTTCCGGATTCGGCGCCAGCACGCGCCCATTGGACAAGCGCAGCGACACGACCTGCACGCCGTCGGCGTTGACCCCGGTCTCCGCGACGGTGCGGCCCGCGGCGACCGCGTTGGCCGGGATGGTGACGCTGGCCAGGCGCGCCTGGGACTGCTCGCCGGCCTCGTCGTCGTCGGCGCCGTGGAAGAAGCCGCGCAGCAGGCCGTAGCGCGCCTCGCGGGCCTCGCGCGTCAGGCGGATCACGCGCCGCATGGGCACGCCCATGAGCGCCAGCGCGTGCGAGGCCAGCATCAGCGAGCCTTCGATCGCCTCGGGCACCACCTCGGTGGCTCCGGCGGCCTTGAGCACCTCGAGGTCGGAATCGTCGATCGTGCGCACGATCACCGGCACGCGCGGCGCATGCGTCTGCACGAGGTGCAGCACCTTCAGCGCGGACGGGGTGTCGTGGTAGCTGCACACCACCGCCGCGGCGCGCGCAAGGCCGGCGGCCATCAGGCTGGACAGCCGCGCCGCGTCGCCGAACACCACGTTCTGGCCGGCGGCCGCGGCCTGGCGCACGCGGTCGGGGTCGAGGTCCAGCGCCATGAACGGGATGCGCTCCACTTCCAGCATGCGCGCCAGGTTCTGGCCCGAGCGGCCGTAGCCGCAGATGATCACGTGCTTCTCGGCGGTGATGGCGCGCTTGGCGATCGTCGTCAGCGCCACCGACTGCATCAGCCAGTCGCTCGACGCGAGTTTCATGACGATGCGGTTGGCATACAGGATCAGGAACGGCGACGCGAGCATCGACAGCACCATGCTGGCCAGCACCGGGGCGACCCAGCGATCGGGCAGCACGTGGTTGTCGGTGCCCAGCGTCAGCAGCACGAAGCCGAATTCGCCGGCCTGCGCGAGGTACAGGCCGGTGCGCAGCGCCACGCCCGCCGCCGCGCCGAACAGGCGCGCCAGGCCGGCGACCAGGCTGGCCTTGGCCAGGATCGGCACCGTGGTCAGCACGATCACCGCGACCCACTCGTCGGCCAGCACGCGCCAGTCCAGCTTCATGCCGATCGTGATGAAGAACAGGCCCAGCAGCACGTCGTGGAACGGGCGGATGTCGGTCTCCACCTGGTGCTTGTATTCGGTCTCGGCGATGAGCATGCCCGCCACGAACGCGCCGAGGGCCAGCGACAGGCCGGCCATTTCGGTGACCGCCGCCAGGCCCAGCGTGACGCCCAGCAGGCTCAGCATGAACAGCTCGTCGCTCTTGCGGCGCGAGATGGCCGTCAGGAACCACTTCATCACCTTCTGGCCGCCCGACAACAGCAGGGCCAGCACCACCACGGCCTTGAGGATGGCCGGCACCAGCGTCTTGACCAGGTCGCGGGTGTCGCCGCCAAGCGCGGGGATGATCACCAGCAGCGGGACGACGGCCAGGTCCTGGAACAGCAGCACGCCCATCACGCGGCGGCCGTGCTCGCTCTCGAGCTCCAGGCGTTCGGCCATCAGCTTGACGACCAGCGCCGTGCTGGACATCGCCATCGCGCTGCCGAGAACCGCGGCGGCCTGCCAGCCGAGATCCCAGTGCCGGCCGATCAGCGTGTAGACCCAGGTCAACGCGAAGTTGCCGGCCATCGCGCCCAGGGTCGTGAGCGCCACCTGCGACGCGCCCAGGCCGAACACCAGCGTGCGCATCGCCCGCAGCTTGGGCAGGTTGAACTCGAGCCCGATGACGAACATCAGGAACACGACGCCGAATTCGGCCAGGCTGTGCACGCCCGCGGTGTCGTGCGCCAGCTGCAGCGCGTTGGGCCCGATGATGACCCCGGCCACCAGGTAGCCCAGCACGGGCGGCAGGCGCAGCATGCGAAACGCCACGACGCCGGCGATGGCGGCCGCGAGGTACAGCAGGACGAGTTCGAGGGTCGAGGCCATGCGGGACCTGGGTCGGGCGCGGGCGATCCGCGTGGATGGGAGGGGTCGGCCAGTGCCTCACCCCGGGGCGGCTGCGGGAAGCTCCGGACACTAGAATCCCCCCATCCTAGAACACAGGCAGCCCACTTTGACAAACGACTTGCCGTTCGATGCGGAACGCGCATTGCATCTGGCCCGGCAGACCTTCGCCATCGAGGCCGATGCGCTGCTGGGAATGCAGCGCCGCCTGACCGCCGAGTTCGCGCGCGCGGTCGAGACGATCCTGCGCTGCGAGCATCGCGTCGTCGTGATGGGCATGGGCAAGAGTGGCCACGTGGGGCGCAAGATCGCGGCCACGCTGGCGTCCACCGGCACCCCGTCGTTCTTCGTGCACCCGGCCGAGGCCGCGCACGGCGACCTCGGCATGGTGACTTCGGGCGACGTGTGCCTGCTGATCTCGAATTCGGGCGAATCCAACGAACTCGCGGCCATCGTCCCGGCCCTGCGGCGCCTGGGCGTGACCTTGGTGGCGCTGACGGGCCGCTCCGACTCGTCGCTGGCCAAGGTGTGCGACATCGTGCTGTCCTGCGCCGTCGACAAGGAGGCCTGCACGCTCAACCTCGCCCCCACGGCAAGCACGACGGCCCAGATGGCCATGGGCGACGCCCTGGCCGTCGCGCTGCTGGACGCGCGCGGCTTCCGCGAGGAGGACTTCGCGCTGTCGCATCCGGGCGGCGCGCTGGGCCGCAAGCTGCTGATGCACGTGTCCGACCTGATGCGCACGGGCGACGCGGTGCCCACGGTCGCGCGCGACGCGAACTTCTCGACGCTGCTGCAGGTGATGTCCGACAAGGGGTTGGGCATGACGGCGGTGGTCGACGGCCGCACCCCGGTGGGCATCTTCACGGACGGCGACCTGCGCCGCCTCATCGAGACCGGCGCCGACCTGCGCCAGCGCGTCGCGCACGAGGTGATGCATCCGCGTCCGCACCTGATCCGCGCCGGCGCGCTGGCCGTCGACGCCGCCGACCAGATGGAGCGCTACCGCATCACCAGCCTGCTGGTGGTGGATGGCAAGGGCGAACTCGTGGGCGCCGTCAACACCTACGACCTGCTGCACGCGAAGGTCATCTGATGGCCGGCACACCGCGATCGCATCTCAGCTTCCCGCCCGAGGTCCTGGTCAAGGCCCAGGGCGCCGGCGCAGGCATCAAGGCGGCGATCTTCGACGTCGATGGCGTGCTCACCGACGGCACGATCTGGATCACCGAGGCCGGCGAGACGCTGAAGAACTTCAACGTCCTCGACGGCCAGGGCCTGCTGATGCTGCGCAAGGGCGGCATCACGCCCATCGTCATCACCGGCCGCGACTCCGCGGCGGTGCGGCGGCGGGTGTCGGACCTCGGCCTCGCGCACGCGGCATTCGGGGCGTCGGACAAGGTCGGCGCTGCCAACGACATCCTGCAGCAGCTGGGCGTGGACTGGGGCGACGTCGCCGTCATCGGCGACGACTGGCCCGACCTGCCGCTGTTCGCC
>JBJMWE010000441.1:0-24898 GCA_045810285.1 Vitreoscilla sp.
CGCGCGGGCGTGGGCTTGTGGGAGGGCTGGCTCATTGTGTCGGGCATCGCAGGAGTGTCGATGGTGGATCGGCAGGCGACGGGCCCGTTCCCTGGAGGCAGCTCTCTACCTCAGCGCTGGCCGGAAATGACGAAGGCGCCAGCGGGTGACGCTGGCGCCTTCGGGGGCGCGAGGCCGCGGGCAGGCCGCGGCGCCCGGCGCGAGACGATCAGGCGGCCGTCGCGGCGGAGGCCGGCGCCTTCTTCGCCGGGGCGCGCCTGGCGGCGGCCTTCTTCGCGGGCGCCTTGGCAGCGGCCTTCTTCGCCGGGGCCTTGGCGGCGGCGGTCTTCGTGGCGACCGGGGCCTTGCCCGACTTCGACAGCCTGGCCACCGCGGCGCTCAGTTCCTCGACGCGGCGCGTCAGTTCGGCCACGTCCTTGGCGGTGGGCACGCCCAGCTTGCCGAGCGCCTTGGCGGTGCGTTCCTCGAAGATGTTCTCGAGCTTGTCCCACGAGGCGCCGGCCTTGCTGGTGACATCCGAGGCCATCGAGCTCATCTTGCCGGTGACGTCGCCCAGCTTTTCTTCGGCGACGGCCTGCGTCTTGCGCTGCAGGCTCACGCCTTCCTTGACCAGCGCCTCGAACACCTTGCCGCCTTCGGCCTGGGCCTTGGCGAACGCGCCCATGCCGGCCAGCCAGATCTGCTGGGCGGAATCCTTGACGGAGCTGGCGAGCTGGCTGTCGAGCAGGCCGGCGGGCGAGGCGGCCTTCTTGGCGGCGATCCTGGAGAGCTTCTTGACCATGTCGTGATCCTTCTTGAGTGGGGTTCGTGCTGCGGAGGGGATGACCACCACGTGGTCCAGGACGGAATATAGGCGCGGCCCCTGGAGCGCGAAACCTAATTGCGTAGGGTGGGCGCTCTATCCGCGTCAAGGGGCCGGAGGAGGGCGTTGCATCGGACAAACACGCGTGCGCCCGCGCTCGGCCATGTCCCACAATCAGCCGCGAAGCGACCGTTCCACCAGAGGAGACACCGTATGCAGTATTTCGTGACCGGGGCCACCGGCTTCATCGGCAAGCGACTCGTCAAGGCCCTGCTGGCCCGGCGCGGTGCCACGGTGCATTTCCTGCTGCGGCCCGGCTCCGAGGGCAAGGTGCCCGAGCTGCTCGAATACTGGGGCGCCGCCAAGGGCCGCGCCGTGCCCGTGATGGGCGACCTCACCGGCAAGAAGCTGGGCGTGGCGGCCGACCAGGTCAAGGCGCTCAAGGGCCAGATCGACCACCTGTACCACCTTGCTGCCGTCTACGACCTCGACGCCGACGAGGAGTCGCAGGTCGCCGTGAACGTCGAAGGCACGCGCAACGCGGTGGAATTCGCCAAGGCGATCGACGCGAAGCGCTTCCACCACGTCTCCTCGATCGCGGCGGCCGGCCTGTACGAAGGCGTGTTCCGCGAGGACATGTTCGAGGAGGCCGAGAACCTCGACCACCCGTACTTCGCCACCAAGCACGAATCCGAGAAGATCGTGCGCACCGAGTGCAAGGTGGCGTGGACGGTGTATCGCCCGGCGATGGTGGTGGGCGACTCGCACACCGGCGAGATGGACAAGATCGACGGCCCGTACTACTTCTTCAAGCTGATCCAGCGCATGCGCCAGATCCTGCCGCCATGGATGCCGTCCATCGGCCTGGAGGGCGGGCGCATCAACATCGTGCCGGTCGACTACGTCGTCGCCGCGCTCGACCACATCAGCCACGGCACGCTGGAAGGCAGCGGCCAGTGCTTCCACCTGGTCGACCCGGAAGGCCTGCGCGTGGGCGACGTGCTGGCCATCTTCTCCAAGGCCGCGCATGCGCCGAAGATGAACGTGTTCGTCAACGCCGCGCTGCTGGGCTTCATCCCGCGCGGCGTCAAGAAGAGCCTGATGGCGATGGCGCCGGTGCGCCGCGTGCGCAACGCGGTGATGAAGGATCTCGGCCTGCCCGAGGAGATCCTGACCTTCGTCAACTACCCCACGCGCTTCGACGACCGCGACACCCAGAAGGCGCTCAAGGGCTCGGGCATCGCCTGCCCGCCGCTCAAGGAGTACGCCTGGCGCCTCTGGGACTACTGGGAGCGCCACCTCGACCCGGCGCTCAAGATCGACCACAGCCTCAAGGGCACGGTGGCCGGCAAGGTGGTGCTGGTCACGGGGGGCTCCTCGGGCATCGGGCTGGCCGCGGCCTGCAAGTTCGCCGAGGCCGGCGCCGTCACGGTGATCTGCGCCCGCGACGAGGACAAGCTCGCCGAGGCCAGGAAGGAGATCCTCGGGTTCGCGAAGAACGCCGGCCGCACCGACGCGCAGGTGCACACCTACGCCGTCGACATCTCCGACGAGGCGGCCACCCGGGCCTTCATCGACTGGCTGAACGAGACGCTCGGCGGCGTCGACTTCCTGATCAACAACGCCGGCCGCTCGATCCGCCGTGCCATCGAGGCCAGCTACGACCGCTTCCACGACTTCGAGCGCACGATGCAGCTGAACTACTTCGGCTGCATCCGCGTGACGATGGGCCTGCTGCCCGGCATGGTGGCCAAGAAGAAGGGCCACGTCGTCAACATCAGCTCCATCGGCGTGCTCACCAACGCGCCGCGCTTCTCGGCCTACGTGGCCAGCAAGGCGGCGCTCGATGCGTGGACACGCTGCGCCTCCAGCGAGTTCGCGGACGTGGGCATCACGTTCACCACGATCAACATGCCCCTCGTGCGCACGCCGATGATCGCGCCCACCAAGATCTACAACAACGTGCCGACGCTGTCGCCGGAAGAAGCCGCCGACATGATCGCCTCGGCCTGCGTGCAGAAGCCGGTGCGCATCGCCACGCGCCTGGGCGTGTTCGGCGAGGTGCTGCATGCGTTCGTGCCGCGCGTGGCGCAGATCGTCAGCAACACGACGTTCCGCATGTTCCCCGACTCCGCCGCCGCCGCGGGCGACAAGAGCGGCAAGCCCAAGCTCTCGGCCGAAGCCGTCGCGATGCAGCAGATGATGCGCGGCATCCACTTCTGATCGTTCGCGACCTGTTGAAAGACGGTGTCAGGTCTTGAAAGTTGCGCGGCGACCTTGCGCAGTCCGATCAGCCGCTGAGCGCGCAACTTTCAAGACCTGACACCCTTCCGCACGACGTTCCGCATGTTCCCCGACTCCGCGCCGCCGCGGGCGACAAGAGCGGCAAGCCCAAGCTCTCGGCCAAAGCCGTCGCGATGCAGCAGATGATGCGCGGCATCCACTTCTGATCGTTCGAGCTCGGTGTCAGGTCTTGAATCGTTGCGCGCGGCGACCTGTTGAAAGAGGGTGTCAGGTCTTGAAAGTTGCGCGGCGGCCTTGCGCAGTCCGATCAGCGGCTGAGCGCGCAACTTTCAAGACCTGACACCAGGTGCCGGCGGGCAACGATTCAAGACCTGACACCGGCACCACCGTGGGGCCCTTTCATCGACCTTGGGGCTCGATTCTCGTGATCGTGTAGACGGAGTTGAGCCGGTCCAGCTGGAACTGGACGTGGTCGCCCACCTGCACCTTGTCGAGCATGGACGGATCGGCCACCTTGTAGGCGCCGGTCATGCCGGGCATGTCGTAGGCCTTGATCTCGGCGTGCTTCAGGGTGATGCGGCCGGCCGGCTTGTCGATCTTCTTCACTTCGCCGGCCACGAGGGCCTGGGCGGAAGCGAGGGCCGAGACGGCCAGCAGGGCGACGGTGGCGAGGAGGCGTTTCATGGTTTCCATTGTCCTTCGTATTCCCATAACGCGCCGGACGCCGCGCGGGACTACAGTGCCGACTGGACTGCGCAACCGTCCAGCCGCGCCGCGCGGGCGTGCAACCGGACACCCATCCGTCGCCCAACGTCCCTAGAATCGTCGCATGACCACGCCCACCGCCTCCAGCCCCGCCGAGCCGGCGCCCCACGACCTCTCGCACGTCGCCCCGCGCGACAAGGCCGAGATCCTGTCCCAGGCGCTGCCCTACATCCGCAAGTTCCACGGCAAGACGATCATCATCAAGTACGGCGGCAACGCGATGACCGAGCCCGCGCTGCAGCAGGACTTCGCCGAGGACGTGGTGCTGCTCAAGCTGGTCGGCCTGAACCCGGTGGTGGTGCACGGCGGCGGCCCGCAGATCGACACCGCGCTGTCCAAGCTCGGCAAGAAGGGCACCTTCATCCAGGGCATGCGCGTCACCGACAAGGAGACGATGGACGTCGTCGAGTGGGTGCTGGGCGGCGAGGTGCAGCAGGACATCGTGGGCCTGATCAACAACGCCGGCGGCAAGGCCGTGGGCCTCACGGGCTTCGACGGCGGCATGATCCGCGCGCGCAAGCTCAAGATGAAGGACAAGGACGATCCCAACATCGAGCACGACGTCGGCCAGGTGGGCGACATCGTGTCGATCGACCCGTCGGTGGTCAAGGCGCTGCAGGACGACCAGTTCATCCCCGTCGTCAGCCCGATCGGCTTCGGCGAGGGCAACGTCAGCTACAACATCAACGCCGACGTCGTCGCCGGCAAGCTGGCCGAGGTGCTGGGCGCCGAGAAGCTGGTGCTGCTCACCAACACGCCGGGCGTCCTGGACAAGCAGGGCAAGCTGCTGACCGATCTCAGCGCGCGCGAGATCGACCACCTGTTCGCCGACGGCACCATCTCGGGCGGCATGCTGCCCAAGATCTCGTCGGCACTCGACGCCGCGCGTTCGGGCGTCAACGCCGTGCACATCATCGACGGCCGCGTGCCGCACGCGATGCTGCTGGAAATCCTCACGGATCAGGCCTACGGCACCATGATCCGCGCCCGTTGAGCGGCACGGGCCTTCGGCTGGGCGCCGCCTGTGGCGCCGCCTTCCTGTGGGGCACGGGCTCGCTCGTCGTGAACCTGCTCGTGGCCCGCCACGGCTACCATCCGCAGAGCATCTCGTTCTGGCGCTTCGTGCTGGGCGCCGCATCGCTGCTGCTCGTGTTCGGGCGCGGCATGCCCTGGGCGCGGCTGCTGCGCGAGGGTGCGCCGCTGCTGGGCGCCGGCGCGGTGATGGCGTCGTACGTGCTGCTGTGGTTCATCGGCATCGCGCACATCGGCGCGGCCATCCCGACGCTGATCGCGCTGTGCCTGCCGCCGGTGTTCGTCACGGCCTGGGCGCTCGCGCGCGGGCGCCAGCGTGCGAGCCTCGCGCTGCTGGCCATCCTGGCGGCGTCGCTGGCGGGCACGGTGCTGCTGATCGTGGGCGGCGGCGCCGAGGGCGGGGCTCGGCCCGGCGCGACGGTCGACGACTGGATCGCGGGCGTGGCGGCCTCGGTCGGCTCCGCCCTGCTGTACGCCGGCTTCACCCTGGTGAGTCCCGGCATCTCGCGCAAGTGGGGCGCCGGCACCGCGACGACCGCGCTGACGCTCGCCGCCACCGCGGTGATGGGCCTGTCCGGCCTGGTCTGGCCGCTGCAGCTGCCGCACGAGGCGACGCCTGAAGCCTGGCTGCTGTACCTGGGCATGGTCACGGCGGCGCTGGCGCTGCTGGCTTTCAGCTGGGGCGCGGCGCGCCTGAGTCCCACGGCGCTGACGGTGGCGACGCTGGTCGAGCCGTTGACGGCGGTGCTGCTGGCGGCGATCTTCCTCGGCGAACACCTGCATGCGGCGCAGTGGCTGGGCGCCTTGCTGCTGATGGGTGGTATCTGGGGGCTGGGTCGCGACATGTCGCATGGAGGCGCCGCATGAGCGTCGCCCGGCCGCCCGAAGGCGTTCCCTGCTGCATCGGTCACACCGCAGCCCGCAGGGCGGAGGTTGCCTGATGACCGACCGCGTCTGGCTGTTCGATCTCGACAACACCCTGCACGACGCCGGCGCCTGGGTGTTCGCGCAGATGAACGACACGATGCGCAGCTACGTCGTCGACACCCTCGGCGTCACCGCCGCCGAGGCCGATGCGCTGCGCGAGAAGTACTGGCGCCGGTATGGCTCGACGATGCTGGGCCTGGTGCGCCACCACGACGTCAGCCCGGCGCACTTCCTGCACGAGACGCACCGCTTCCCGGGCCTCGAGCAGCGCGTCACCGGCCATCGCCACGACCTGGCGGCGATCGCGCGCCTGCGCGGGCGGCGCATCGTGCTGACCAACGCGCCGCGCGCGTACGCGATGCGCGTGCTGGGCGCCCTCGGCATCGTGCACCTGTTCGAGCAGGTGCTGTCCATCGAGGACATGCGCATGTTCGGCGACTGGCGGCCCAAGCCCGACCGCCGCATGCTGCGCCGCGTGGCGGTGCGCCTGGGCGTGCACCCGTCGCGCTGCGTGCTGGTGGAGGATTCGCTGGACAACGTGCTGGCCGCGCGCCGCGTGGGCATGCAGCCGGTCTGGATGCAGCGTTTCGCCCGCCGCGGCGCGCACGCCGGCCCGCGCGTGGGGCGCTGGAGCGTGCACCCGAGCGGGGTGCGCATCGTCCAGTCGCTGCGGTCGCTGGCGCACGAACGTCCGTCCGGCCCCTGACCGCCATGGCGCGGCCGTCCGTGCGGGGCTTCACGAAAACTTTGCTTGGTGTTTACGCGCACGCGGCAGCGCGGCAGTGGTGTGCAAGAATTGCCGGACGACCTGCTTCCTTCGGCAGCTGACAGCAATGCCAGACCTTCCCACCGCCCTTCCTGCCGTTGCCGATTCCGGCGCTCCGGCGCCCGAGACGACGATGACATCATCCCCAGCAGGTCAGGTCACGGTCGAGGACGACGCCGCCGAGCCTTCCGGCGCGCCCGACGCGCCGACCCGCAAGCGTCCCAAGCCGGGCGAGCGCCGCGTGCAGATCCTGCAGACGCTGGCCGCCATGCTGGAAGAGCCGGGTGCCGACCGCATCACCACCGCCGCGCTGGCCGCCAAGCTGCAGGTCAGCGAGGCCGCGCTGTACCGCCATTTCGCCAGCAAGGCGCAGATGTTCGAGGGCCTGATCGAGTTCATCGAGCAGAGCGTCTTCTCGGTCATCAACCAGGTCAGCGAGCGCGAGGCCGACCCGGCCCAGCGCGCGCGCCGAATCGTCTTCATGCTGCTGCAGTTCGGCGAGAAGAACCCCGGCATGGCCCGCGTGATGGTGGGCGACGCCCTCGTGTTCGAGAACGAGCGACTGTCCGCCCGCATGAACCAGTTCTTCGACAAGATCGAATCGCAGCTGCGCCAGGCGCTGCGCACCGCCGCCGAGAACGCCGGCTCGCAGACGCCCACCGTCGACGCCAACGGCCGCGCCTCCGCGCTGACGGCGCTGGCCGTCGGCCGCCTGCAGCGCTTCACCCGCTCGGGGTTCAAGCGCAGCCCGACGGAGCAGATCGAGCTGGCGCTGGGCTTGCTGACCTGAGAACCGGTCAACGCATCCGACGCCCGGGCCGCGGCCGACGCTAGGCGTCTTCCCCGATCGCCGCGCGCGTCGCCTGCGCGGCCGCCTGCAACCACGCGCTGAAGCTGTCCAGCTCGGGCCGCGGGCGGGCGCCGGTCAACCCGATCTGCCAGTAGGCCCAGGGCGAGGCCAGGCGGCCGTCGCGGCCGAAGGGTTCGATCAGGTCGCCGCGTTCCAGCGCGTCGTGGATCAGCGGCAGGCGCGCGAGCGCCACGCCCTGGCCGGCGAGCGCCGTCTGCACCTGCTGGTGCGTGAAGTTGACGCTGATCCAGCGCCGCGGCTCCAGCTGCGCGAGGCCGCGCTGCTGCAGCCAGAACGGCCAGCCCAGCATGTCGCTGCTGGGACGGTCGTCGTCCATCTCGATGAGCGTGCAGTTGACGAGATCCTCCGGCGCGCGCAGCGGGGGCGCGGCGCCGCGCGCGATCGCGTCGGCGTGGCTCGCGCCGATCACCGGCGTGCAGACTTCGCCGAACATGCGGATCGCGCCGGGCGGCGCGTCCTCGGGGCGGCACTGGCGCAGCACGAGGTCGTGGTCAGGGTCGTCGAGTTCGACGAGGCGGTCGACGGCCGAGATGCGGATGTCGATGGCCGGCTGGCCTTTCTCGAAGGTGGGCAGGCGCGGCAGCAGCCACAGCGATGCGAACGACGGGAACGTCGACAGGCTCACCTGCGCGCGGCCGCGCAGCTGGCGGATCTGGCGCACGGCGCTGTCTATGCGGCCGAGCGCGGGCGTGATCGCGCGCAGCAGCAGCTGGCCCGCCTGCGTGAGCTCGACGCGGCGCGTGCCGCGCGTGAACAGCGGCGCGCCGAGCTCGTCCTCCAGGCTCTTGATCTGGCGGCTGACGGCCGATTGCGTGACATGCAGCTCCTGCGCCGCCGCGCCGAAGCCGGCACGCCGCGCCACGGCCTCGAAGCTGCGCAGGTGGTCCAGGACCAGCGGGCGCTGGCGGCCGATGTTCATGCGCGGGTCGCCTTCTTCGTGGCGGCCTTGCGGACCGGCGCCTTCTTCGCGCCGGCCTTCACGGCCGCCTCTTTCGCGGCCGACGACTTCGCCGCGACGGCCGGCAGCGGCGCCGCCTTCTTTGCCGCGACCTTCGCCGGAGGCTTCTTCGGGGCCGCGGCCTTGGCGGGCGCCTTCTTTGCAGCCGCCTGCTTCTTCGCCGCTGGCCTGGCGGCGGCTTTCTTCTTCGCCGGCGCCTTCGCGCGCGCGCCCACGGCCGCGGCCAGCGCGCGCCGCGCCCAGGGCGTCATCTCCGCGGGGGATTCCATCGCCGCCTCGGGCGCCGTGTAGTAGCCGAGCGCGTGGCGCTCGCCCTTCTTCGTGTCGTAGGTGAATGGCCGGCAGCCTTCCCGCTCGAGCAGCGGGCGGCTGCCGTCGTCGACCTTGAGGTACAGCGTGTCCTGGATGATCAGGGCCATGCACAGGCCGTCGATGTAGAGCGCGTGGCCGCCGAACATGCGGCGCGACGACGTGCGCCCGAGCGGGCCGAGCAGTTCGAGGCAGTGGCTGACGAATCCGGAGTCGTTCATCGAGGACCTTCGTGGCGCGCATCGTCGAGCAGTGCGCTCATCCGCAGTTTAAGGGGCGGATTTGCAGGAAGCTGGAGCCCCCTCCACAATCCGGAGCATGACAACGCCGCCCTGGAAGTTCTCGCTCGAGCCCGCCCGCGACAAGCCCACCTTGCGCCGCCAGCTGAAGGCCGAGCGGCTGGCGATGTCCGATCGCCACCAGCGCTCGGTGCACATGCAGGAAGTGCTGCGCGTGTGGCTGGTCACGCGGCCGGAAACGTCCATCGGCGCGTACTGGCCGATCAAGGGCGAATTCGATGCCATGCCCGCGCTTTTCCGCTGGACGGAGGGCGAGCCCTACCGCCTCATCGGCCTGCCCGTGATCGACCGCGAGACCAAGCAGCTCGATTTCCACGTCTGGTACCCCGGCTGCCCGATGGAGGACGACGCCTACGGCATTCCCAAGCCCAAGGGCACCGACAAGTTCGAGCCCGAGCTGCTGCTGGTGCCCTGCGTGGGCTTCGGCGACGACGGGGTGCGCCTGGGCTACGGCGGCGGCTTCTACGACCGCACGCTCGCGGCGCTGGCGCCGCGGCCCTACACCGTCGGCATCGGATACAGCCATGGGTATGTGCCCTGGCTGGAGTCCGAGCCGCACGACGTGCCGCTGGACGCCATGCTCACCGAGGACGGCGTGTTCTGGGAGCGCGACCGCGACTGATCGCGGACGCGAGCGCGCGCGAGGCCGGGGTGTTCAATCGCGCTCCGGCGCCCCCAGCGGGAAGTACGGCCTGAACGGCCGCGCCTCGTCCACCGCCCGCGCGAACGACGGCCGCGCCAGCAGGCGGGCGCGGTATGCGCGCAGGTGCGCGAAGCGTTCGGCGATCGGGTGCGTCCAGTCGGCGTAGAACAGCGACGGCGCCGCCGCGCAGTCGGCCAGGCTGAACTGGCCGGCGGCGGCCCATTCGCGCGTGGCCATGCGCGCTTCGAGCCATTCGTACATCTTCTCCAGCATGGCCCGGGCCTCGGCCACGCCGTGCGCGTCGCGCACTTGCGCAGGCCGCAGCGCGTCGTAGACCACGCGTTGCTGCGGCGTCGACACGTAGTTGTCGAACACGCGATCCATCATGCGCACGTCGATCGCGGCCAGCGCGTCCTGCGGGATCAGCCGCACGGGTCCCGGATGCGCGACGTCCAGATACTCGATGACGGTGGTGGCCTCGAGGATCGTGCGCTCGCCGTCCACCAGGATCGGGAAGCGCCGGATCGGCCAGTGGTCGGCGAACTCCGCGCCGGTGGCCGGGTCGTCGGCCGACAGCGTGCGCGGCGTGAACGGCGTCGCGTTCTCGTACAGCGCGATCAGCGCCTTCTGCGAATACGACGAGAACGGGTGGAAGAACAGCTGCAGGGCCATGGCGGTCTCTCCGTTCGTCCGGCGCGGGGTGGGGCCGAGGCCTCGGGCGCGCAGCGGCAGCGCGGGAAGGCCGGCACGTGGGAGCCGAGTGTCGCCGATGCCGCTGTCGCGCCGGGCGATGACCGCGCCACCGGCGCGGGCGCGCACGGTTCGTGCATCGGATGCGAACACACCTGACGTCTTGTCAAGCGCTGAAGCACCTTGTCACTGCTATCCCGTAACAGGGTGAATCGAGTGCCCTCGTTTACCCCAATCGCCGTGAATTTCAGCACGCTCGACAGGTATGCTTCTGGTCAACGTACACGAATCGACCCTCGGCCCGCGCGGCATGACCGCATCGGTTCGCAGGCGTCGAGGACAGCAGGATATCCGCCATGTCGAACACGATCGATCTCAAGGTTCCCGGAACGCGCGCGCGCGTGCCCGTCCGCACCGCCGGCCAATGGAGCAGCCGCTTCCTGGGCCTGAAGGGCGCGCCGGAACTGAAGAAGACGCGCGGCGTGTGGGTCAAGCGCTGCCGTTCCATCAACACCTTCGGCTTCGCGCAGGCGATCGACGTGGTCTTCCTCAGCGCCGACGGCGTCGTCACCAAGGTCGTGTCCGGCCTGAAGCCGTGGCGCGTGTCCAGCTGCCCCGATGCCCGCACCGTGCTCGAACTGCGCGCCGGCCTGGCCAGCCGCATGAATCTCATCCCCGGCGTGGAGATGGGCCTGCTGGCCTGAGCGGGGGGCATCCCGCAGCGACGGCGACGCCTCCCGCGTCGCCGTTGTGCTTTTCGGGCGCCGTTCTCAGGCGCCGGTCGGCAGCTCTGCCGCCGTGGGCCAATGGCGGCCGAACACGAGCGTCACGGCAGGATGCGAGTCGATGCGCTCCAGCAGCGCCGCGAAGGCCGGGCGGCTCTCCCTGGCGTGCGGCCGCGCCTTGCCCCAGTGCGAGACGACGGCCGCGTACAGGTCCAGCGCCCCGGGCTGGTCGCCGCCCAGGAATCCGTCGCCCTCCGGCTTGAACTGGTCTGCAAACAGATCCCAGTGGTGGTGCAGCCGTGCGCGGGTGCCGTCGCGGATCGCCGCCTTGGCCGCGTCGCCCGTGGCGGTGGTGAAGCGCTCGGGGTAGTCCAGGATCGTGATGCACGGGTAGCAGTTCGCGGCGATGTAGACCATGCCGCGCAGCGACTGGTCGCGGCCCGCCGCGTCGGTCGGCAGCAGGCCGGCGTCGGGGAACGTGAAGGCCAGGTGCGCGAGGATGGCGGCGCTCTCCGTCAGGATGCCGCCATCGGGCAGCGCCAGCGTCGGGATCTGCAGGAGCGGATTCACGCGCTCGAGCTCGGCCAGCGCGTCGTTGTTCTCCCAGGACGCCGCCTCGACGATGCGGTAGGGCGCGCCCGTCATCTCGAGCGCGCATTCCACCGAGGCCGATCCCGAGCCCGTGAATCCGTAGAGCGTGTACATGACGGTCTCCTGTCGCGCTGGCGGGCGCGGCGTGGTTGCGCGAGCGGCGATCTTGGCATGGCCCGCCCGCGGATGACGGAATTCACGCCGCCGCCCGCGCTGGCGGCGGGGATGTGACGGATTGATGCACCAGGCCCGGGGCGCCCTGTGGAAGCGGGCCGCGACTGCCGATAGAGCCGGGGCATGGTCTCTCGTCAGGATCGCCCTTGTCTTCACATCGCCGCCCCGTCCTCGTCCCTCCCTTGCGCGCCACGCTGTTGGCCGGCCTGGCCGCCGTCGCGCTGACGGCCTGTGGCGGCGGCGCGGACGCCGGTGCCACGCCCGACGCCGCGCCGGCCGAACTCGCGGGGGCGCCGGCGCATCCGGCCTTCCACATGGCAGCCGCCCAGCTCGACGAGCCCGCCGGCGCCGACGTCGCGCCACGGCGCTTCCAGGTCGATGCGGCGCTCGCCGATCTCGCGACCGCGCGCCTGACGCCCGCGCGCCTCGCGCAGGCGCGGCGCGCGCGCGTGGCCGCGGCGGCCGGTACCCAGGCCGCGCCCGCGATCAGCGCCACCGTCTACTCGCCGGCCCAGATCCGCGCCGCCTACGACCTGCCGCCGCTGCCCGGCGCGGGCGTCGCGCTGTCGGCCGCCGATGCGGCGGACCTCGGCGCAGGCCAGACGATCTACCTCGTCGACGCCCACGACCACCCGAACGCGTTCGCGGACCTCGCGAAGTTCTCGGCCAGGTTCGGACTGCCCGCCTGCGCGAGCGTGCCGTTGCCGGCGTCGACCGCGCTGCCGCTGGCGCCGGCAGCCGCGGGCTGCACGTTCGCCGTCGCGTACACCGACCACAGCGGCCTGCTGCTGAAGTCCGCGCCGGCCTACGACGCCGAATGGGCCGCGGAGATCGCGCTCGACGTCGAATGGGCGCATGCGATCGCGCCGCTTGCGCGCCTCGTGCTGATCGAGGTGCCGACCGACAACAGCCAGCAGCTGCTGGGCGGCGTCGCGCTGGCCAACCGGATGGGCCCGGGCGTGGTGTCGATGAGCTTCGGCGCACCGGAGGGGGCCTGGGTCAGGGCCGCCGACGCCAGCTTCGCCGCGCCCGGAATGACCTACGTGGCTGCGGCCGGCGATGCGGGCGCGCAAGTGCTGTGGCCCGCGGTGTCGCCCAAGGTGCTGGCCGTGGGTGGCACGAGCCTGCAGTGGAACGGCGTCGACCCGCGTTACGAGGCGGCCTGGGCCAGGTCCGGCGGCGGGGTGAGTGCGGTCGAGCCGCTGCCCGCGTGGCAGTCGGGTGTCGTGGTGCCGGGCGTGGGACCCGCGCCGCGTCGGGCCGTCGCCGACGTCGCGTTCAACGCCAACCCGCACACCGGGCAGTACGTCGCGCTGACTGCCAAGGGCGCGGCCATGACCAGCTGGAATTCGTTCGGCGGCACCAGCATCGGCACGCCGCAATGGGCCGGCCTGGTGGCCGTGGCCAACGCGCGCCGCGCCGCGCTCGGAAAGAAGCCGCTGGGCGATTTCCACGCCGCGCTGTACCAGGCCATCGCGACGTCGCCCCTGCCGCACGCGGCGTCGTTCAGCGACGTCGTCGACGGCCGCGATGGCGCCTGCGCCGGCTGCGCCGCGGCCGCGGGCTACGACACCGTCACCGGCTGGGGCACGCCCAACGCCGGGGTGCTGCTGGCCGCGCTGGCCAGCGACGCGGCAGACGGCGTCGCGCCGCGGGTGCCGGGCGGCGCCTTCACGGCGCGCACGGATGAGGCGTTCGCGGCTTCGTTGAACATCGTCGCGCCCGCCGGCGTCATGACGACCTGCGTGTTGTCCGGCGCGCCCGTGGGCCTCACGGTCGATGCGTCGGGGCGCCTGCGCTGGGCGTCGCCCGTCGTCGGCAGCTACGCATTCACGGCGACGGCGACGACCGCCATCGGCCTGTCGGCCAGCGCACGCTACACGCTGGCCGTGGTGAAGGTGAACCATGCGCCGACGCTGGCCTCGGGCATCGTGGCCGTGCCGCCGGGCGTGCCGCTGCACCTCGCGCTGGCGGGCGCGGACGCCGACGGCGATGCGCTGACCTACGCCATGACCGGCGCGCCGCGCGGGCTGTCGCTGTCGAGCGCCGGCGTGCTGGGCTGGCCGACGACGGTGCGCGGGCGCTGGGCGCTGCGGGTGGTGGCGCGCGACGCGCAGGGCCTGGCGAGCGCGCCGGCCACGATCGTGCTGAACGTGTCGAACTGAGGAACCGGGGCCGGCCCGCCGGCCCGCTTGCGCAGGGTTCAGCCGGCCAGCAGCGCGGCGCCCAGCGCCTCGGCCACCTCGATGCCGTCGACGCCCGCCGACATGATGCCGCCGGCGTAGCCCGCGCCCTCCCCGGCCGGGTACAGGCCGCGCACGTTCAGGCTCTGGTAGTCCTTGCCGCGCGGGATGCGCAGTGGCGACGACGTGCGCGTCTCCACGCCAGTGAGCACCGCGTCGGGCATCGAGAAGCCCTTGATCTGGCGCTCGAACGCCGGCAGCGCCTCGCGGATCGCGTCGAGCGCGTACTCGGGCAGGCTGCCGCGGCCCTTTTCCTGCAGGTCGGTCAGGTGCACGCCGGGCTTGTACGACGGCTGCACCTCGCCGAACGCGCTGGAGCGCTGGCGCTTGACGAAGTCGCCCACCAGCGCGCCGGGCGCGAGGTAGCCGCCGCCGCCCAGCTCGTAGGCGCGCGATTCCCAGAAGCGCTGGAAGGCGATGCCGTCCAGCGGGTTCACCGGGCCCGAGGACTGGCCGTCCTGGCGGTAATCCTGCGGAGCGATGCCCACCACGATGCCGGCGTTGGCGTTGCGCTCGTTGCGCGAATACTGGCTCATGCCGTTGGTGACGACGCGCTGTTCCTCGGACGTCGCCGCCACGACGGTGCCGCCGGGGCACATGCAGAAGCTGTAGACGGCGCGGCCGTTGCCGGCGTGGTGCACCAGCTTGTAGTCGGCGGCACCCAGGATCTCGTTGCCCGCGTTGGGGCCGAAGCGGGCGCGGTCGATCACGCCCTGCGGGTGCTCGATGCGGTAGCCGATCGAGAACGGCTTGGCCTCCATGCGCACGCCGCGCGCATGCAGCATCGCGAAGGTGTCGCGCGCGCTGTGGCCGAGCGCGAGCACCACGTGGTCGGTGCGCAGTTCCTCGCCGGAAGCCAGGCGCAGGCCGCGCACCGCCTTGTGCTCGCCCTGGTCCTCGAGCAGCAGGTCGGTCACGCGCTGCTCGAAGCGGATCTCGCCGCCGAGCGCGACGATGTCGGCGCGCATCTTCTCCACCACGCCGACCAGGCGGAACGTGCCGATGTGCGGCTTGGCGACGAACAGGATCTCGTCCGGCGCGCCGGCCTTGACGAACTCGGCGAGCACCTTGCGCGTGAGGTGGCGCGGGTCGCTGATCTGGCTCCACAGCTTGCCGTCCGAGAACGTGCCGGCGCCGCCCTCGCCGAACTGCACGTTCGACTCCGGGTCCAGCCTGCCCTGGCGCCACAGGCCCCAGGTGTCCTTCGTCCGCTCGCGCACCTGCTTGCCGCGTTCCAGCACGAGGGGCCGCAGGCCCATCTGCGCCAGGATGAGCGCCGCGAAGATGCCGCAGGGCCCGAAGCCCACGACCACCGGCCGCTGGCGCGCCGGGCTCGCGCCCTCGAAGAAGCCTTCGGCCGCGCGGCCGACGAAGCGGTAGTTGGTGTCCGGCGCGACGCGCACGTGCGGGTCGCCCGCGAAGCGCGCGAGCACGGCCGGTTCGTCGACGGCGAGTTCGCAGTCGACGGTGTAGATCAGCACGATGGCCGTCTTCTTGCGCGCGTCGTAGCTGCGCTTGAAGACCTTGAACGACGCCAGCTCCGCGTCACGCACGCCCAGGCGCGCGACGATCGCGGGACGCAGGGCGTCCTCGGCATGATCGAGCGGCAGGCGCAGTTCGGTGATTCGAAGCATGGTGCGATGTCCCGGCCCACGCGACGGGCGCGGCACAAACGAACAAAGGAGCCCGAAGGCTCCTGGTCACGCAGACGTGGCGCGATGTCGCAAGCTGCACTCCCGGCATTCGCCGCAAGCGCATCCCGTCCTGGGCAGATCGACGGCCGGCAGGCGTCCAGCCCGGACGGGCCATCGGCCTGGCCGAAGCGGATTCAGCTCCGTGAGCTGCCCCGATCAACCTTGCCGGCTGAAGCGGGTTCAGCTCTGCGAGCTGGCCCGATCGACCTTGCCGGCTGAATCGGGTTCAGCTCTGCGAGCTGGCCCGATCGACCTGCCGGCTGAATCGGGTTCAGCTCTGCGAGCTGGCCCCGATCAACCTTGCCGAGCGCGCTTGCCCGGGTTCTTCTTGCTGCGGGTGTGGGCGCCGCGCTCGAGGCTGCGCTTCTGGCCCTTGCCGGTGGTGGCGGTGACGCCGATCGGCAGCGCCGGACGCGGGGTGGCCTTGCGGTCGGCTTCGGTAACGATCTTGTTGCCCATGATTGGATCCGGTCTTGTAAAGCTATAAGGGGTCGAACCCGCGATTCTCCCACAAACTCGGCGCTTTGGCACCTGCCCGCATCGGCGTGGGCGCCAAATCGTGCCGGACGGGCGGTTCTCCTGCGTCCAGGTCAGACGCCACTGACGAGCAGCCAGCCCGGATGCTTGTAAAGTTCGATTACGTTGACAGCGTCAACGACACGGCCGCGCAGGCCGTTTTAGGTGCAAGCTCGGGTTCAGCATTCCGCCTCCCGTGCAGACCAGAAGGAACAGGCATCATGAAGAAGCTCCATCTCGTTCTCGCCGCCCTCGTGGCGTCCGCCGCCGGCGTCGCCCAGGCGCAGGTCACCGTGGGCGCCAGCGTCAACATCAACGTCCCGGGCGTCTATGGCCGCGTCGACATCGGCGCGCCCGCCCCGGGCGTGGCCTTCGTGGCGCCGCCGGTGGTCTACGCGGAGCCCGTCGTGATCGCCCCGACCACGGTGACCGTGCAGCAGCGCCCGATCTACCTGTACGTGCCGGACTGGCAGCAACGCGACTGGCGCCACCATTGCGGCGCCTACGGCGCGTGCGGCCAGCGCGTGTACTTCGTGCGCGAGACCTGGGTGCGCGACCGCTACGTCCAGCACCACCCGCACGACCATCGCTACGACCACTGGGAAGGCGAGCACGACCGCGGCCATCACGGCCACGACCGCGACGACGACGATCATGATCATGACGGCGACCACGGCCATGGCCATGGCCACGGCCATCATTGATGGCTGATCGCCGATAGCTGGCCGCTGCCAGCGGATCCCCGGTCGCGCCACGGCGGCCGGATCGCTGGACACCCCGCGCCCCACGCCACCGCCCGCACTTCGCGGGCGGTCCGCCGTCTAGGGGAAACGTTGTCTCTCCCGCCGGCTCCGCGCGCCACAATCGGTGCCTGGAGAAGCGTCCGCCGTTCGAGCGGGCCAGGGGAGAGGATCACGTGCAGGAACGACACGAAGCCGCGGGACGCGGCAAGGCGGCCGTGCGCCGCGTGGGCGCGCTGGAATCGACGCTGCCGCCGCGCTACCGGCGCCAGGCTTGGCTGGCCGTCGCCGCGCTGCTGGTGTTCATCGGGCTGTACGCCGCGCTCGCCGGCTGGTTCCTGCGCAAGGCCTGGAAGCTGAGCTTCGGCAGCGGCGCCCCGCAGTTCTTCGGCCTGGTGGCCGCCGCGTGCGCGGCGCTGATCGCGGCCTTCATGATCAAGGGCCTGTTCTTCATCCGGCGCGGCAAGCCCGAGGGCCTGGTGGCGCTGCGCCGCGAGGAGCAGCCGCGGCTGTTCGAGTTCCTGCACACCAGTTGGCCGACGACGCGGGCGCACCGCGGCCGCACAAGGTCTACGTGTCCGCACGCGTCAACGCGGCGGTCTTCTACGACCTGTCGCTCGTCAACCTGCTGCTGCCCTCGCGCAAGAACCTCGAGATCGGCCTGAGCCTGGTCAACGCGCTGACGCTGGGCGAGCTGCGCGCCGTGCTGGCGCACGAGTTCGGCCACTTCGGCCAGCGTGCGATGGCCGTGGGACGCTGGGTCTACGTCGCGCACCAGGTCACCGCGCAGCTGGTGGCGCGACGCGACAAGCTCGACGCCTTTGTCGACGGCCTGTCGCGCAGCGACTTCCGCATCGCGTGGGTCGGCTGGGTGCTGCAGACGATCGTGTGGGCCATCCGCTCGCTGATCGACCTCGCGTTCCGCGGCGTGCTGCTGCTGGAGTCGGCGCTCTCGCGCGAGATGGAACTGCAGGCCGACCTGGTGGCCGTCAGCCTCACCGGCAGCGACGCCCTGGTGCATGCGCTGTCCAAGCTGCGCGCCGCCGACGACAGCTTCGACCGCGCCGTCGGCTTCGCGCAGGGCGAGCAGGCGCGCGGCCAGCCGGTGGCCGACCTGTTCGAGCTGCATGCGCACCTGATCGGGCGCATGGCCGCCATCCTGGACGATCCGCTGTACGGCCGCGTGCCCCTGGTGCCGCTGGCCGACCCCGGCGCGCACCGCGTGTTCAGGCAGGAGCTGACGCAGCCGCCGCGCATGTGGCAGTCGCACCCGCAGAACCACGAGCGCGAGGCCAACGCGAAGAAGACCTACGTGCCCGCGCCGCTGGACGAGCGCTCCGCCTGGCTGTTGTTCGACGCCGCGCCCGCGCTGCGCGAGCGCATCACGCGCGAGCTGCTGCCGCCCGGCGACAAGCCCGTCGCCGCCAGCGCCGAGACGCTGGCGCGCGTCGATGCGCGCTTCGAGCGCCCGAGCCTGCAGCGGCGCTACCAGGGCGTGTATTTCGGTCGCGCGGTCACGCGCTCGGTGGAGGACGTCGAGGACCTCCTGCGTGGCGCGACGGCCGGCGTCGGCGACCTCGACGGCCTGTACCCGAAGTCGCTGGCGACGATCGTCGAACGCATGCGCGAGCTCGACCAGGAACTGGCGCAGCTGCGCGCGCTCGACGCGGGCGTGGTCGAGGCCAGCGGCGGTGCCATCCGCTATCGCGGCGGCGACGTCCCGCGGCGCGAGCTGCCGGGCCTGATCGAGCGCGTCGTGGCCGAGCGCGACGAGGCGCGCACGCAGCTCGACGCGCACGAGGCCCGCGTGCACCAGGCGCACCTGGCCGCGGCGCGCGTCGTCGACGCGATGGCGGCCCCGGGCCAGCCCACGCACGAGGCGGCGCTGCGCGGGCTGCTGGCGGCCTTGCACTACGCCGAGCACGGCGAAGCCGTCGCGCGCGACCTGAAGGCCGCGATGTGGGTGCGCTACCGCATGGTCACGGCCGGCGGCAAGATCACGCACGACAAGCTGGTGCCGCTGGTCAACGACTGCAACCAGCTGCAGCAGGCCGTCGACGCCCTGCACCTGGAGCGCGACAAGGTCATGCTGTCGCCGGCCGTCCTCGCGCGGCTCGATTCGGCGAGCTGGAGCGAGGGCCTGGGCAAGTTCGACCTGCCGCTGGCGAGCGCGCAGAACATCCAGAAGTGGCTGGAGGTCGTCGACGGCTGGGTCGACTCGTCGATCGCCGCGCTCGGCGCGCTGCGCAACGCGGCGCTCGACGAGCTGCTGCTGCAGGAGCAGGCGCTGGCCGCGCAGCTGCGCGACGGCACGCCCGCGCCCGTCGCCGAGGCGGCCTGCGTCGTGCCCGTGCGCTACCGGCGCCTGTTGATGCGCCACGAGCAGGTGCGCCGGGTCACCCTCACGTGGTGGCAGCGCTTCCTGCGCGCCTCCGGCCGCGGCCCGGCCATCCTGCGCCTGGCGATCGCGGGCGGCATCGTGGGCACGGTGCTGGCCGTGGGCGCGAACATCGGCAGCGCCGAACTGGTGATCTACGACGGCCTGGGCATCCCCGTGCGGGTGCAGGTGGGCGAGAGCCGCCACGACGTCGAACCCGGCGGCGCGGTGAAGGTGGACGTCGAGCCCGACGCGACCCTGCCGGTCGTGACGACGACGCGCGACGGCCGCGAGATCGAGCGCTTCGACGCGAAGATCGAAGGCGGCTTCGGCACGCAGGTCTACAACGTGGCAGGCGCGAGCGCGCTGGTGCGCACGACCGCCGTCTATGGGCCGGCGACGCCGCAGCCGCCGCAGGTGCTGGGCGCGCCGCGGCTGGTGTCGGTGGCCGTCGACCACCTGTTCTCGGATCCGCCGTCCAGCGTCCAGACCAAGCACGGCGAAGGCGCCGTGCGCACGGTGCTGCGCGGGACGGCCGGCATGGCGCCGGGCCAGGCGCTGGGGGTGCTGCGTTCGGATCCCGCGGCGATGCGGCATGTCGCGCTGGCGCATGCGCGTTGGGATCCCGACCGCGCCGGCTCGATCGAGGACTGGTTCGTCGCCGGCATGGGCGACCCGGCGGCGCCGGCCATCGTCGCCGAGCGCCTCGCCCGCGAGCCCGACGACGTCGCGCTGCGGCGCATCGAGCAGTACCTCTCGCCCGAAGGCGCGGCGCACGCGGCCGTCTGCGCGCGCGACCAGGCGCGCGCGCTCGAGAAGCCCGACGACGGCGATCGCGCCTACGTCGCGCTCCGCTGCGAGGACGAAAGCGCCGGGCGCGACGCCGCCTTCGTCGCGGCGCACGCGCGCTGGCCCGCCAACGCCTGGCTGGCCTATGGCGCGGCCTGGGCGCTGGCCTCCGACGAGCGCTGGCCGGAGGCGACCGCGGCCTTCGAGCAGGCCGGACGCGGGCTGCCGTTCATGACGGACCAGTCGGTCGTGATGCAGGCGCGCATCCTGCGCGCCGGCGGCGCTGCGGGCGCGCGCGTGCAGGCGCTCGCGCGGCGCTCCGAGCAACTGGCGCACTGGCTCGCCATCGAGGCGCCCGACTACCGGCCGGGCGACGAGGACGGCCCGATCGCCGCAGCCTACGCCGACCTGGCGCAGGGTCGCCTCGCCGTTCCCGCCGTCGGCGACCGCGTGGAGCGCGTGGACGTCGCGCGCCTGGCGCGCCTGGCGGGCGCGTCCGACGGCGCGTCGCCGGCGCTCGTGCAGGCCGCGCTGGCGCTGCCGGTGGCCGACGGCCTCGACGGCGACACGGTGTGGGCGGCGCTGGGCCTGGCGCTGCGCGCGCACGCGGACACCGCGCCGCTCGTGCAGGCCCTCACCGATCCGGCGCGCGTGAGCAGCTCCTCCAGCCCCGCGCAACTGCGGCGCATGTGGGCCGTGGTGCAAGCGTCCGCGCAGCCCGGCGCGCATGCGCTGGCGGCGGCCGAACTGCGGGGCTTCGACCCCGCGGAGCGCGGGCAGGTCTGGATGGCCCTGGCCGTCGCGCTCGGCGACAAGGCCCCGCCGGCCTACCGCACCCATGCCAACCGGTTGCTGTTCTCCATCGAGCGACCGTATTTCCGAACCACGACCCAGCAGAAGGGAATCAAGTCATGAAGATCGTCGGCATCGAACGGATGACCGTGCAACAGGTGAGCGACGCCGTCGACAAGGGCGGCCGGTTCGTCATCTACCAGTACTGCTTCTCGGTGCTCGTGATGTCGTTCAAGCGCGGCTCCGACATCCACTTCGTCCAGGCCGGCGAATCGGCCGCGATGAAGGGCGCGTCGTTCACGGCGATCTCGCTGCTGGCCGGCTGGTGGGGCATCCCCTGGGGCCCGATCTGGACGCTGATGACGGTGTTCAAGAACCTCGGCGGCGGCACCGACGTCACGCGCCAGGTGATGGCCTCGATCGCGCCGGCCGAGCCGGTGGTCGCGGCGCCGGGCCTGCGCCAGGCGCCGTTCTGACCGGTCAGCGGGTGGGCGTCGGCGCGGCGCGGAAGCGCGACGCGCTGTTGCCGCGCTCGGTGACGTTGACGGCCTCGCCGCCCGCGCCGCCGCCGCCGCTCCCGCGGTGGAACAGCCGGTCGAGCAGCGAGGGCCGGCGCGCCAGCGCGTTCGCGGGCCGGCGCAGCGACTGCACCGCTTCCCAGGTGGCGGGCTTGTTCCAGCCGGCCGCGGCCAGCTGCATGTCCCACAGGCCGACGCCGCCGCCGAGCGCGCGCACCTCGCGCAGGTGGTCCACCACGCCCGGGCCGATGCCGCCGGAGCCCCAGGTGTCGACCCATGTGGGCATGCCCATCACGATCTGGTCGCGCCGGTAGCCGGCCTTCATGGCCCAATCGAGCTGCCAGCTGTAGCGGAACAGCGTGGCGCCGTTCTCGCACACCGGCCGGCCTTCCGGGGTGAAGGTGGCGTTGCTGCCTTCGTACAGATCCTCGTAGCCCATGCTGTGGATGGTGGCCACGTCGCCCAGCCAGTCGCTCCACCAGCGCATGTTGGGCGCGTTGTCGCAGGGGCTGTGGAAGCTGTCGACCGTCAGCAGCTTGCCCTTGGACTTGAGCGCTGCCGAGAGCTGGTGCACGAACGCGCCGTAGGCCGCGCGGTCCGCCGTGAAATCGCCTTCGCCCTCGAGGTCGAGGTCGACGCCATCGAGATCCCACTTGTCGACCGCGGCGACGAGCGCGGCGGCGAACTCGTCGGGATGCTCGGCGAACGCGCGCCGGGCCCATTGCCAATCCCAGCGGTTGATCACCTGCGAGTTGTTGTAGACGGTCAGCAGCGGCTGCACGTTGTGCGCGCGCGCCCACTGCGCGACCTGCCTGACGCTGGCGGCCGTGACGGGCTTGCCGGTGGCGTCCACCGGCGCCAGCACCACGCCGCGGCCGTCGTTGCTGGGGTTCCAGAACTGCAGGCCGATGCGCGTCATGGCCTGGCCGATGGCCGGCGACGCGCCGAGCACTTTCATCGAGGCGTCGATGCCATAGGCGGGCACCCAGCCCATCACCTGGGGGCCGGCCGGGGAGCCGGGTTGGGCGTTCGCGTTGGCGGCGGCCAGGCCGGCGACGATCACCGGCAAGCTTTGCCGGCAGACGGTGACGAGGATCGACGTTCCCATGGACTTTCTTGCACCAACGCGGGGCGCAGCGTAGCAGATGTCGTTTCCGAGCAAGAATCGGGCTCAGTTATAAGGGTTTTCCAACCCGGGTTAACGAGCGCAGTGTTGCGCAACGCGCTTGCATTGACAAAGGTCACGCAAATACCCGAACAAAAGCCCGGGCACGCGCGTTCGCGGAAGATGCTGCAATGCAGCAAAACTTTGTCCTCCGATGTCGACGCCGCGCCTGTTGAACCTCGCGCTCCAGGGCGGCGGCGCGCACGGCGCGTTCACCTGGGGCGTGCTGGACGCGCTGCTGGAGGACGGCCGCATCGCCGTCGACGGCCTCAGCGGCACCAGCGCCGGCGCGATGAACGCGGTGGTGCTCGCGCACGGGTGGCAGGTCGGCGGGCGCGAGGGTGCGCGCGCGGCGCTGCGGCGTTTCTGGACTGCGCTGGCCGACACGATGCCGCTGGAGGTGACGCGCCAGGACATCGGCGGCGGCGTCCATCTGGCGCCGCTGGTGCGCCTGTGGATGGCCTGGGCGCACTACGTGACGCCGGCGCAGTTCAATCCGCTGGACGTGAACCCGCTGCGCGCGCTGCTGTCCGAGCAGGTCGACTTCGACCGGCTGCGGCAACGGCCGCCGTTCAGGCTGTTCGTGGCGGCCACCGACGCGGATTCGGGCCGGCTGCGGGTGTTCCACGGCCGCGAGCTGAGCGTCGACGCGCTGCTCGCGTCCAGCTGCCTGCCCACCGTCTTCCACGCGCCGCGCATCGACGGTCGAACCTACTGGGACGGCGGCTACGCCGGCAATCCGGCGGTGTTCCCGCTGCTGCGCGGCGGCCGCTCGCGCGACACGCTGCTGGTGCTGCTGTCGCCGCTGCAGTGGCCCGCGATGCAGGCGAACGCGAGTGCGCACGAGCTGCGCGTGCGCGTGGCCGAGATCGCGTTCACCGCGGCCTTCCGCCGTGAGATGCAGGCCCTCGCGCACGCCCGCGCGGAGCGCGCGTCACGCCCGCGTGCCGCGTGGCGGCACTGGCTGCTGGGCGAGGCGCCCGAGCAGCGCTTCCACCTGATCGAGGCGGGCCCGGCGCTGGAGCACGTCGCCGCCGAGACGCGCGTGGCCGTCAGCGCGCGCTTCTTCGAGGCGTTGCACGACCTGGGCCGCGAGAGCGCGGCGCGCTGGCTGGCCCGGCACCTGGACGCGGTCGGCCGGCGCGACAGCGTCGACCTGGCGGCGACGTTCGGGTGAGTCTCAGCGCCGCAGCGCGGTGAACGCGTCGAGCGCCTCGGTCAGCAGGTTGCCCTGCGGCACCGCGCCGGCCGGCGTCACAGAATCCACCGCGTGCGGCAGCAGGCCGGCGAGCTGGTTGGCGACGTCCTGTGGCTGCAGGCCCAGCTTGGCGGCGACGTCGGCGATGTGCGAGTTGCCCAGCACCGACTGCACCTGCTCGGGCGTGATCGCCAGGTTCTGTCCGGTGCCGATCCAGGACGCGACGAGGCCGCCCAGCCCCTGCGACTCGAACTGGTTGACCAGCCCCTGCAACCCGCCGCCTTGCGTCATCAGCGACGACACGACGTCCAGCAGCCCCGGATGCACCTGTCCTTGCGGGACGCTGCCCTGCAGCGAGCCGGCGACCTGTCCGACGATCGAATCAAGCAAACCCATGGTCGTTCTCCTCGTGCGTTGTGAAGCCCGTCCGGAAGCGGGCGGTCCGCCCACTGTAGCGCTCGGCAGGTGTCGGGCGCGTGACTTTTCGTCGCTGTCGTGCAGCCTGCTCGAGCAGACGGTGATCCGTCGCGCGGGCGTTGTCCAGTAGAAACTTCCAGCTGCGGTCTTCCACATCGATCTGCCGGGTCGGAGCGTGCCTTTTTCACTGGAACTTTGAGTCGTCGCGCGCTCCAATGGAGGCACGGCATCGGAAGGTGCCGCGGACTGCTTTTGCCGCAAGGCTTCCACACATGAACGCCCTGAAGAAACTGCTCAAGCGCATGCGCGCGAACTCCCGAGTCCCCGTCGCCGTGCTGTCGGTGCTGTTCGTCGTCGTGGGCTTCGCGCTGCTCGCGCAGGAGGCCACGCGCGAGACGAATGCGCGCAAGAGCCCCGAGATGCTGCAATTCGAGCAGTCGCCCGATGCCTGGCTCCAGAACCAGCGCAACGTGTCGCAGCTGGTCAAGGCGATCGACGCCGGCCAGGTGGCCACCGTCGCGCTCGCCAACGGCCATCCCGGCCTGGTGCTCTACACGCTCAAGAACGGCGCCAAGGCCAGCGCCACGGTGCCCGGCTGCACGCCGATCGGCTGCGCCGGCACCGCGCTCGACAAGCTGGCGGAGCGCAGCGCA
>JBJMWE010000442.1:0-16914 GCA_045810285.1 Vitreoscilla sp.
GCACGCGGCACGTCCGTCTACCTGTACTACTCGGCCAGCTTCCTGGAGAAGTTCAACTACCACGGGCAGATGCACGACCTGTTCGGCCGCGAGCCGTTCATGAAGCGCGTGCGCTACGACTACGAGACCGACATCGACCACACCGTCACCTCGCAGCACGCGCAGCGCAAGGTGCTGGCGAGCGTGCTCGACTGGGCTCAGTCGGTGGCCGCCGGCAGCAGCGGCAGCTCGACGTAGGACGGCTCGCCGGGGCCGTGCAGCACGCGGTTGCGGGCGACGATCACCTCGGTCTCGTGCAGGTTGTCGCGCCCCGTGCCCAGGTTGCGTTCCAGCCGCGGGAAGCTGCTGCTGGCGATGTCCAGCCGCAGCCGGTGGCCGGCGGGCAGCGTGTAGCCGATGCTGCGCATGTCCACCGACAGCGTCACCGGTTCGCCGGGTTGCAGCAGCGCCGGCGTCGCGATGCCCGTGCGATAGCGGGCGCGCAGGGCGCCTTCCTGGATGTTCGTGGCATGCCCGTCCGGCCAGACGTCGGTCAGCCGCGCGACGACGTCGGTGTCGGGCGCCGATGACGCGAAGCGCAGCGTGGCCTTGAGCGGTCCGGCGATGCGCAGCGGCGCAGCGAGCGGCCGCGACGTGTAGACCAGCACGTCGGGACGGCCCTCGACGTCCTTCTGGTCGATCGGGCCGGGACGGTCGGCGGGATTGCCCGTGCAGCAGAACGGGCCGCCGCGCGAGGGCACCGGCGCGTTCGGGTCGTGCACGTAGTCGTCGTGCGCGAACTGCACGGGCGGCGTCGGCGCGAGCACGCCGTCGCCCGCGCTGCCGTTGGCGCGGCCGCCGCCATCGAGGTACCAGCGTTGCACCTGCGCCGCGGGCGGAGGCCAGCTGGGCGCGTCGAGCCAGCGGCCTTCGCCGATCATGTAGTAGCGGATGGCGGGCAGGGCGGCCAGGCCGTCGCCGCGATCGCGCAGCCAGTGGTCGAACCAGCGGTCGTACCATGCCTGCCACGGCGCGTCGGCGTGCGGCACGGAGATGTCGCCGAAACGGCCCGTCTCGCCCGTCTCCCGCTCGTGGCAATGCGTGCCGGGGGCGACCACGAGATGGCGCTCGGGGGCCGGCTTGCCGTCGATCGGGCGGCGCAGCTGCGCGTCGAGGGCCAGCGTGTCGCCGACGGTCTGGTCGCCCCAGGTCGTGACCTCGAAGGTGGGCGTGGCGATGCGGTCGTCGTCGGCCAGGTAGCCGAGGTCGTGCCAGGCCGGATCGCCGAGCGGCAGGCGCATGAACTCGTCGTAGCCGTTCCGGAACGGCCGCTGGCGTCGGACGAGGCCGGCGACCGGCAGGCCGCGCACGGCCGACGCGGTGTCGAATGGCGCTGCGGGCGGCGTGTGGGGATCCGACGCCCCGTCCTCGTCGAACCAGCCGAAGCCGCTGGCGAGCTGGAAGATCCCGCCTTCCCACAGGCCGAAGTACGCATAGCGATGCGCCGCGCTGCCGATCGCGCCGCCCGCGCCCTGGGGCGCCATCGCGCGCAGGGCCGGGTGGTGCGTGCGCGCGAGGACGTACTGCGTCTCGCCCAGCGCCGAGCAGCCGTAGGTGCCCACGCGGCCGTTCGACCACGGCTGGGCGGCGATCCAGTCGAGCGTCGCCGCGCCGTCGCTCATGGCCCCGCGATAGGGCAGCAGCTCGCCCCCCGATCCATGGGTGCCGCGCAAGTCCTCCACCAGCACCGCGTAGCCGAGGCCGGCGAAATGCTCGGCGGCGTTGAGCGCCTCGCCGTACGCGAGGCGGCCATAGGGCAGGCGCACGAGGATGGTCGCGAGCTTGCCCTCGCGCCGGCGCGGCAGGTACAGGCTGGCAGCGAGCTCGACGCCATCGGGCATGCGCAGCTGCACGTCGCGCTCGACGCCGTAGCCCAGGCGCAGGCCGTTCAGCTGGACGAGCCGATCCGTCGGGATCGCGGCGATCAGCGCCCGACGCGACGCCGGCACCGACAGCGCGATGACGCACGCACCGGCGATGGCGGCCGCGGCCCGCGCGAGCTTGCGGCGCCTCGATGTCCGGGATGAAGACAGGTCAGGCTCCTCGTTTGGCGCAATGTGCCGGGTTCCGCAGTATCGCTGCGCGCGCGGCGTGACAGGCTGCTCGTCGACGGCGGAATCTGGCGCGCACGCCGCCGCGCCAGGCCTGACAATGAAAGGCTTCACTCGCCTTGCCCATGCCCTCCGCCCCGATCCGCTTGTCCGTCGCGCCGCCGTTCGAGCTGTGGCGGGCCGACCTCGCGGACACGCCAGGCGACGACGACGTCGCATTGCTCGACGCGGACGAGCGCGCGCGTGCCGCCCGCTTCCATTTCGAACACCATCGCGGCCGCTATGTGTCGGCGCACGGCGTGCTGCGACGGCTGTTGGCCGATCGGACGGGGCGTCCCGCGGCATCGCTCGTGTTCCAGTCGGGCCCGTACGGCAAGCCGGCGCTGGTCGGCGAGCCGCGCTGCGCATTCAGCCTGAGCCACTGCGACGAGCTCGCGCTGGTCGCGCTGGCCGACGACGGCGAGATCGGTGTGGATCTCGAGCGTGTGCGCGAGCTGCCCGATCTCGACGCGCTCGCGCGCCACTGCCTGACGCGCGCCGAGTGTCTCGAGCTGGCGGCCCTGCCTGCGCAGGCCCGCCCGCTCGCCCTGCTGGCACGCTGGACTCGCAAGGAGGCCTGCCTGAAGGCGCTGGGCACCGGCCTGCAGATCGAGCCCGCGTCGTTCGCCGTCGGTGCCGATGCGGCGCAGGAAGAAGTGGGCTTGATGACCATTTGGGGACGGCGCGTCGTGCTCGTGCAGGCGATCGAGCCGGCGCCAGGCTGGATCGGCGCCGTCGCCCGCGTGAAAGTTGGCCACTAATGGGGAATGACGGCACGGCTCAAGTTGAGCTAAGGTCTATGATGAGAAAAAAGGCATACCGGGCGCGCCGCACGTGCGACGCCCGACGCCGGGGGGAAGTGCGTTGAGCGGAACGCGAGGCCTCGGTGACGCAGATCCATTCGCCGCCTCCGGAAGCCCATCGTGAGCAACTGGCTTCAACGCCTAGCCCCTCGACCTGACGCGCCGCGCCGATTGATCTGCTTCCACCATGCCGGCGGCAGCGCCGCGTCCTTCCGACTGTGGCCTGCGCGGCTGCCCGGGTTCGACGTCTGCGCCGTGCAATTGCCGGGGCGCGCCAACCGCTTCGCCGAAGCGCCGCTGACCGACCTGCGCCAGGTCGTCGATGCGCTCGTGCCCGTCGTCCAGCCGCTGCTCGATCGGCCTTGCGTGCTGTTCGGCCACAGCATGGGCACGATGATCGCCTGCGAGCTGGCGCATCGCCTGCAACTGCTCGGCGCGCCGCAGCCGCTGGCCCTGTTCGTCTCGGGGCGACAGCCGCCGCACCGGCCGTTTCCCGAGCTGTCGATGGATGGCCTGTCGGACGCGGCCGTCGTCGATGCGGTGCAGCGCCACTTCGGAGGGCTGCCCGCCGAGGTGCTCGCGACGCCGGAGCTCCTGGAGATGATGCTGCCCGTCCTGCGCGCCGATTTCGCGCTGCTGGAGAGCCATCGGCCGGCGCTGCCGTCGCCGCTGGCGCTGCCCATCGTGGCGCTCGGCGGCGACGATGATCCCTGGGCGACGCCCGAGCGGCTGTCGCCATGGCAGGCCTGGACGACGCGGCCGCTGCGGACGCACCGCTTCGCCGGCGGCCACTTCTATCTCGACGACAGGCTCGACGAGGTGCTGGCCGTGCTGCGCGCCGAAGGTGCCGTGCCGGCCGCGAGCGCGCTGGCGGGTGACCTCGCATGATCTTTGCGCGCCAGATCCAGTCCTTCGCGTTCGACACCGGCCTGTCGACCCTGGTCGCGCGCAGACGGCGCGCCTACCGCGTCATCATGTTCCACGGCGTCGGCGACACGCACATGCCCGTCGAGGCCTTCGAGGCCAACCTGCGCTGGATGGCCGAGCGCTTCCGCGTCGTGTCGCTGACCGACGTCGTGCAGGGCATCGAGCAGCGTCGCACGCCCGATGCGCGCGGCGAGGTCGCCCTGACCTTCGACGACGGCCTGGGCAACCACTTCGTGCACGCCTGGCCGGTGCTCCGGCGCCTGGGCCTGCCGGCCTCGTTCTTCATCTGCCCCGAGCTGATCGACGCCCGGCGCTGGATCTGGAACCAGGAGGCGCGTGCACGCCTGAAGCGCATGGCACCCGAGGCGCGCGGCGAGTTCGCGCAGGCCGCGCTGCGGATGCACACCGACGCCATCGAGCCGATGGTGCAGCGCATGAAGCAGCTCGAGCTCGCCGACCGCGAACACGCGGAGGCGGTGCTGCGCGCGCGCACGCCGGACTTCGTGCCGACGGCGCTGGAGCACGAGCACTACGACCCGATCACCTGGGAGCAGGTGCGCGCGCTCGATCCGTCGCTGATCACGATCGGCTCGCACACGCTGAGCCACCCGATCCTGCCCACCATCGGCGACGACGCGCTGGCGCACGAGGTCAAGGAGAGCCGCCGCGTGCTCGAGGAGCGCCTGGGCCGCCCGGTGGAGCTGTTCTGCTACCCGAACGGGTCGCACGACGAGCGGGTCTACGCGCAGGTGTCGCGCAGCTACCGCGCCGCCATCACCACCCACTACGGCCTGGCGCGGCCCTCCAGCGACCTGCATCGCCTGATGCGCATCCCCGCGGCGGCTCACCTGCCGCTGATGGCGTGGCGCATGCACTGGCCGAACGCTTGAGAGCCTGTCGACAGGCGGCGAACCGATAATCCTGGCGCGCCGCCCCGGCGCCCCGCGTCCCACCCACCGGTCCCAGATCTTGCACATCGTCCTCCTGCTGGACGCCGACAGCCGTGTCGGCACCGCCTGCCTGCAATCCCTCGGCCCCGCCGGCCATCGCGTGCACGTCGCCGTGCGCCGCCTGGGCGCGCCCGCCGAGCGTTCGCGCTGGTGCCACCGCGTCCATGTCCAGCCCGCGGCCGAGCCGGTGGATGCGGGCGTGGACTGGCTGGTCGAACTCGATGCCCGCTTCGGCTTCGCGTTGGTGGTGCCCACCACCGAAGCCTCGCTGCGCTGGCTGCGCGCGCTGCCCGAGGACCATCCCGTGCGCCGCAAGGCGGTGCTGCCGTCGAACGACGCGCTCGATGCGGCCCTCGACAAGTCGCGCACCGCCGCCATCGCGCGCGCGCTGGGCCTGCCGGTGCCGGCCACGCGCGAGATGGCGCAATGCGCCCGCGACGTGCCGTTGCCCGACGACGTGCGCCGGCCGCCGGTGCGCTGGCCCGTCGTGCTCAAGCCCGTGCGCAGCAAGGTCGTGCGCGGCGGCAAGCTGGCATCGCTGGCCGTGGCCGTGGTGCATGACGAGGAGGCGCGGGCGTTGACGCTGGGCGCCTGGCTGCCGGACACCCCGGTTCAGGAGCAGGCCTGGGTGCCCGGGCGCGGCGTGGGCGTCGAGGTGCTCTACGAGCATGGCCGCATGGCCTGGCACTTCGTGCATGAACGCCTGCACGAATGGCCGCTGACCGGCGGCGCGAGCACGCTGCGCCGCGCCGCGGGCCCGGAGCCCGAACTGGTGGAGATGACGCGGCGCCTGCTCGACCGCCTGCAGTGGCACGGCGTGGCGATGGTCGAATGGCGGCGCGACGCCGGCGGCGTCGTCCACCTGATGGAGATCAACCCGCGCCTGTGGGGCTCGCTGCCGCTGACCATTGCCGCGGGCGTGCCGATCCCGCTGGGCCTGCTGTCGCTGGCCACGGGCGAGGCCCTGGCGCCGGCGCGCGGCTGGCGCGTGGGCGTGACGGCGCGCAACCTGTCCAACGACATCCAGTGGTTCATCGACAACCTGCGCGCCGACCGCCGGGACCCGATGCTGCTGACGTCCTCGCCATGGCGCGCGGCCCTCGGCTGGCTGCGCGTGCTGACCGGCCGCGAGACCTGGGACGGCTGGTCCTGGCGCGACTCGGCCATCGCGCGCGAGGAGCTGTCGCACCTGGTGCACAAGCGCTTCGCGGGCATCGCCGAGCGCGTCGCCCGGCGCGCGGCGCAGTCGCGCGCGCGCAAGCACCACGCCTTGCTGGGCCGCGACGCCGGCGCGCTGGCCCGGCCCGTCGGCTCGGTGCTGTTCCTGTGCCTGGGCAACCTGTGCCGCAGCCCGTTCGCGGAGGTGGCGGCGGCGCAGCGCCTGGGCGGCATGCGCATCGGCAGCGCGGGCTTCCTGTCGCACGATGGCCGCCCGAGCCCGCCGCACGTGGTGCAGACGGCGCGCTCGCTGGGCGTCGACCTGTCGCGTGCGCGCGCGCACCGCGTCACGCCCGCGCAGGTCGCGCAGGCCGACCTGATCGTCTGCATGGACTTGAGCCACCTCGAGCGCATGGCGCGCGAGTTCCCGCAGGCGATGGGCAAGACGACGCTGCTGGGGCTGTTCCGGCCCGGCGGCGCGATGGAGATGCGCGATCCCTACGACCTGTCGCCGGCGGCCACGCGCGACGTCTTCGTGGAGATGCTGGCGGCCATCGATGCGCTCGCCGCGCAGGCGCCACGCGCCCCGGCCGCGGCCAGCGCGAACGTCACGCCGGCCTGAGCAGCGCCGAGCGCAGCGGCGCCGTCAGCCGGCGCGCGGGCGCCAGGTGGCCATGGTCTGGCCGCGCAGGAAGCGCCAGCTCGCGACGGCGAAGGCCCAGTAGCTCACCAGCAGGTAGGCCGGCGCCACGCAGGCGATGCCCAGCTGCTTGCGGCCGATGCCCAGCAGGCCGCAGGCGGCCAACGCGTAGCAGGCCAGGTGCAACAGCAGCAGGACCTGGTAGACCGGCTGGCTCGCGGCGAGCACCAGGTTCGACAGCAGCGCCGTCACGAGGAACACGTACGCGAGGTAGCGCACCACCTTGTGAGAGACGAGGCAGTAGGCCGCGGCCGGATGGCGCAGCGGGTTGAGCAGGCGGCGCATGTGCACCAGGCCCTGCAGCGCGCGCAGCGCGACGCGCACGCGCATCGAGAACTCGGCCTGCAGCTCGGTGTTGGCCGTCTCGCGCGACTTCGCCTCGGCGTCGAGCACCACGCGATGGCCGCCGGCGATCACGCGCAGCGGGAGCACGAAGTCGGTGATGAGCTCGCGCGGGATGTCCGAGTAGAGCGTGCGCCGGATCGCGTCGCAGCCGCCGTTGACGCCGATGACCGATGCGACGGCGCTCTCGGAGGCGCGCAGCCATTCCTCGAAGCGCAGGTAGGCGCCCCCGCCGGCGATGACGTCGCCCGCGGCCTCGAGCTCGAGCTGGCCGGTGACATAGCCCACGGACGGGTCCGCGAAGTTCTGCGCGAAGCTGCGCACGGCGCCTGGCGCGAAGCGGGCGTTGGCGTCGCAGAAGATGACGATGTCGCCGCGCGCCTGGCGCACGGCGGCGTTCAGGCCCAGCGCCTTGCCGCCGCGCTCGGCCTGCCGCAGCAGTTCCACGCCGCGGTCGGCGTAGCCGCGCACGATGTCGTCGGTGCCGTCGTCCGAGCAGTCGGACACCACCAGGATCTGCAGCTTGTCCTTCGGGTAGTCCTGCAGCAGCAGCGCGTCCAGCGTGGCCGCGATGACGTCGGCCTCGTTGAAGGCCGGCACCAGCACGCTGACCGGCGGCTCGTGCGGCGCGCGCTGGACCGGACGCGGCCGCAGCGCGCGCCACGCGCGCAGCGTCAGCGGGTACGTGATGTACGGATGGATGATGAGCAGCAGCGACGCCCAGAAGAGGATGGCCATGCGGGAACTTCCTGTCAGGCGGTGACGGTGGCGCGTTCACGATAACGCAGGCGGAGGACGCCCTCGGCGGCCGGCTGGACGCGCCAGCGGGTGCCGGCGGCATCGATCGGATCGAGCCGGGCGCCGCCGGCCTCGCTCTCGAGATCGACGGGACGCACGAACGCCAGCTGCGTGTCGCCGCCGCCGCGCGGCTCGATGGCGATGGCGCCGGGGGTGGTGGCGTCGCCCGCGTCGACGTCGATCGCGGCGAACGGCCCGCGTGCCTCGCGCAGCGCGCCGACGGTGGTCGACAGCGTCGCGTCGCCGCCGGCGGCGTCGATGCCGGACAGGCGCAGGCGCCGCGCGGTGCAGGCGCCCAGATCATGCTGCTGCGGCAGCGCGTAGTGCGCGGTGGCGGGCTTGTCGACCACCAGGTCGAGCCACTGGCTCGGGTCGCCGCCCAGGCCGCGCTCGGCGGCCTTGGCGAGGTTGTAGGCCTGGCGCGCGGTGACGTAGTGCAGCTGGTAGCGGCGCCCGTCGTTGCACATCTCGTTGAGCGTGCGGTGCATCTCGAACGCCTTGTCGCCGAACAGCGCGTCGAAGTCGCGCTCCACGGCGCCGTGCGTGTGCAGCTTGATGAACAGCCACTCGGGGCGGCCCTGCACGTGCACCCCGCAGTCCAGCCACGCGCGCACGCGGTCGGGGCGGCCCCAGTTGGGCGTGGTGATGCTCGCGTTCTCGATGCGCGGGTGGCCCGGCGCACGCCAGTTGACGGCCAGCGGGCCCTGCATCAACCAGAAGCCGGGGCGGTCGGCATGGCCGACGGCGGCGTCGACGCCGTGGTCGTGCGACTTGCAGCGCCCGGGGCTGTCCTCGGCGTAGTAGATCGCGTTGATCTTGCGCGTCTGCGCCTCGTTGGCCGAGGGCATCGTGAAATCGCCCCAGCAGCCCAGGCCGGCGAGCAGGCTCAGTTCGCCGTTGACGCCGCAGTAGGCGCCATTGCAGGCGTTGTCCAGCGTCCAGTCGCCGTGCACGAAGCCGAACGCCGGGCGCGGCGGCTCGCCGGACTCCAGCAGCAGGCCGTGGCGGTGGTACAGCGCGAGCGTGGCCTTCAGGTCGCGCGTGAGCGTCTCTGCGGTGTCGTTGCTGTGGTGGTAGTGCAGCTCGATCTCGCCGCCGCCGGCGTGGGCCATCGCCGACAGCTGCGGCAGGTGCTCGGCGCCATGGTGCGGCGGGTAGAACCAGCTGTGCAGCGGCGCGTGGCCGAAGGCCTCGCGGCAGCGCTGCTGGAAGGCCGGGTAGTCGCGCCGCCACGTGGCCACGCGTTCCTGCGGCTGGCCCTCGCGCGTGGCCTTGTGGCGCGGCTCGTAGTGGTCGCAGATCAGGAAGAAGACGTGCGTCAGCTTGTCCGCGCGCTCGCGCTTCGCACGCCGGCGCGCCGCCGCGCCGAGCACGTAGCTCGGCAGCCAGAGGTCGAGTCGTCGGGCCATCAGGGGCGCACCTTCACGGGCGAATCTCCAGGAACTTCGGACAGCGCGGCCTGAGCGGCCATGATCTGCTCGGCGTTGTTGCGCCAGGTGTGGTGCGCCGTCGCGCACGCCCGTCCGGCCGCGCCCAGGCGCGCGCGCAGGGCCGGGTCGGCCGCCAGCTCGACGATGCGGTCGGCGAGCTGCGCCGCGTTGCCGGGCTCGATCAGCAGGCCCGTCTCGCGGTCGCGCATCACCTCGAGCACCGGCAGCACGCCGGGCGCCACCACGGGCTTGCCCATGCCCCAGTACTCGAAGATCTTCATCGGGGAGCCGTACGCATTGGAATCGAGCAGCACCGCGATGTCCATCGACGCGACGAACGCCGGCACCTTGTCGTGGGGCTGGCGGCCGACGAACTTCACGCGGTCGAGCGTGCCTGCCGCGCGGCACAGGTCCTCCAGCGGCTGGCGGAACTCGCCGTCGCCCACGAACAGGAAGCTGGCGTCGGGATGGCGCGCCAGCACGCTGGGGATCACCTGCGCGAACTTCGGGATGCCCTGCCAGCGGTTCATCGTGCCGACGAAGCCGATCACCAGGCCCCGCAGGCCCAGCCGCTCGCGCAGCGCCGGGTCGTGCTGGCGTTCCTGGCTGAACCAGGCGGGATCGATGGCGTTGTGCGAGACGGTCAGGCGCTCCGGCCGCACGCCGATCTGCTGCAGCAGCCTGCCCTGTGCGTGGGTCACCGTGATGACGTGGTCGGCCGTGCGCAGCGTGCGCGCTTCGAGCCAGCGCGCGAGGCGCGGCAGGTGCAGGCCGTAGTACTTGGCCCAGGCCTGCGCGTAGGGCGTGTTGCACTCGAGGACCAGCGGGATGCCGTGGCGGCGCGCCACCATGCCGCCCGCGAACGCATACAGCGCGTAGCGTTCGTAGATGAAGTCGGGCTTGTACTCGCGCACGGCGCGATCCAGCCGCCGCCAGGCGACGGCGTTGTACGCGATCTGCAGCAGCTCGAACACGCTGCGGGGGACCGCTTCCTTGATGCGGGCGAGCCGGCTCGGCTTGCGCGGCTTTGCAGCCGTCGCGGCGGTCGTCGCCGCCTCGCGGTGCTCGATGTCGACCGGCCCGACGATGCGCACTTCGTGCCCCAGCGCCCTGAGAGCGGCCACGATGGATTCGATGTGGATCGACTCCGGCTCTTCGCCCTGGGTCCGGTGGTGATACAGAACCCTCATCTGACTTTCCCACTCCTGCCGCTAGTTTGGCATACGCCACTGCGAAAAGCCGCTGAAAACGTGCAAGCTCCCCCAAGATGGTGAGTCGTTTGCCGCAACTTCGACGCGGTGCTCGAATAAACTTGAAGCCTTCAGAACACCGGCCGGGCTGTGTGCGTCGACGAGTCCGCGCGGCAGAAGGTCCACGGCGCCCGGCGCCGGCAAGGACACGCGCCGCACGAGGGGATCCACAGCTGCGATGGCATCGCTTTCCGACAAGGCCGGTTTTCTCATCGGCGCCAACCTGGTCAAGTACGCGGTCGGCTTCATCACGCCGATGGTGCTGGTGCGCATGCTCGATCGCGCCGACTACGGCACCTACCAGCAGCTCGCGCTGATCGGCGCGCTCGGCATCGCCATCCTGGTGCTGGGCCTGCCCAATTCGGTCTACTACTTCCACGATCGCAAGAACCCGGCGCGCGACAAGGTCCTGACGCTGCAGACGTCGGCCATCCTGCTGGCCAGCGGCCTGCTGACCGCCATCGTGCTGCTCGTCGCGCGCCCGCTGATCGTCCGCGTGATGGGCAACCAGGCGCTGTCGGCGCCGATGCCGTGGTATGTCATGGCGCTCGGCCTGCTCATCGCCACCGAGCATTTCGTGCAGTTCATGATCGCGCGCGATCGCTACAAGATCGCCGTGCTGACCGAGGTCGCCGAGACGGTCATCCGCGTGCTGATCCTGGTGCTGCCGCTGCTGGCGGGCTATGGCCTGATGGGCCTGGTCACGGCGCTGTTCGCCTATGCCTTCATCCGCTTCGTGGTGCGGACGGCATGGCTCATCGTGCCGTTCGGCGGCGTCCGCAAGCCGGCCGGCGAGCACTGGTTCGTGCGCGAGCAGCTCGAGTACGCGGTGCCGCTGGGCCTGATGTCGCTGGTGGGCCTCGTCGGCGGCTACCTCGACCGGGGCATCGTCGCCACGCGCTTCTCGCCGTCGGACTACGCCATCTACTCGGTGGGTGCGCTCGAGATCCCGCTCGACGCCATCTTCCAGGCCTCGGTGGCCACCGTGCTGCGCGCGTCGATGCCGGCGCTGATCCGCGAAGGCCGCCACGACGAGGTCATCCGGTTGCTGCGCGAAGGTGTGCGCAAGCTGTCGCTGATCATGCTGCCGTGCTTCGTCTTCCTGCTGGGCTTCTCATACGAGTTCATCACGGTGCTGTTCACGCCGCAGTACGCCAAGAGCGTCGCCGTCTTCCGCATCTACCTGTTCCTGATGCCGCTGAACATGTTCATCCTGAGCCCGGTGCCGCCGGCCTACGGACGCACCAAGATCAACTTCCAGGTGGTCGCGGCGGTGACGGTGGTCCACGTCATCCTCAGCTTCGTGCTGCTGCACTGGATCGGCTTCTACGGGCCCGCAATCTCGGCGATCTCCACCTCGTACCTGCTGTCGACCTTCTATTTCATCTTCGCCTGCAGGCTGACCGGCGGCAGCGTGTCGTCGCTGCTGCCGCTGGGCACGTTCGCGCGCGTGCTGGGTTGCGCGGGTGTCGCGGTGCTCGTCGCCCGGCTCGCGCTCGACGGCCTGCTGCACAAGTTCGTGGGCCTCGTGGCCGCGGGGGCGCTGTTCTCCGTGGTGTTCCTCGGGCTGTGCGTGGTCGCCGGCGTGTTCACGCCCGCCGATCGCGCGCTCGCCCGGCGCTGGCTCGGCCGCTTCGTCGGCGCGCGCCAGCAGAAGCAGGCGTGATGGACGCCTGCATCGTCCCGCGTCACGCCCGCCCTCGCGCGGGGGCGCCGGCGCGCGCCTAGCAGGAGGACACCCGTGCTCACGAGCTTCGCCTTCAGCTTCGCGAACTTCTTCCAGCCGGGCGTGTTCTGGCCGGACCTGGCCGACTACAAGCCGATGCAGGTCATCGCCATCCTGGCGCTGCTGGCGAGCCTGAAGGGCGCGGCCAGCCACGACCGCATGGACGCGTTGCGCCATCCGGCCATCAAGTGGATGCTGCTGTTCCTGCTGGCGCAGGTGATCTCGGTGCACGCGACCGGCGTGAGCGGCATGGTCGCCGAGTTCGGCGTGTGGTCGGTCTACGCCCTGTTCGCGCTCGTCTCCGTCCGCATCGTCGCCAACCCGGACATGCTGCGCCGCTACGTGTGGGGGATGATGCTGGGCAGCCTGTGGATCATCGCCTGGGGCATCTACGCGGTGCACGCGGGCCTGGAAGGCGCCAACGGCGGACGGGCGGGCGCCTACGGCATGTACGAGAACCACAACGACTACTCGTTCATCATCGTCCAGACGCTGCCCTTCTTCTATGTCCACCTGCGGTCGGAGACGGGCTTCTTCAAGCGCCTGCTGCTGCTGGCCGCATGCCTGGCCAGCGTGGTGGGCATCTTCATGTCGCTCTCGCGCGGCGGCATGATCGCGCTGGTGCTCGAGATCATCCTGATCGTGCTGTTCACGATGGGCCGGCGCGCGCAGTTCGTGCTGTTGCCGCTGGTGCTCGCCGTGGGTGTCGCGGCGGTGGGCTACCAGTACGCCGCGCGCGCCGCCAACCAGGGCAACGACTACACGGCCGAGGACGCCGAGACGTCGCGCTACGAGCTGTGGCAGGCGGGCGGCAACATGATCCTGCACAACCCGCTGTTCGGCGTCGGCAGCCGGACCTTCGGCGAGCACGCCCCCGCCTACGCCGAGATCAGCCACGACAACCGCGGCAAGAATGCGCACAACACGTTCATCGACGCCGCATCGACGTCGGGCCTGGTGGGCGTGGGCGCGTTCATCGCGATGCTGCTCGGGGCCTTGCGCGAGCTCGTGCGGCCGACCGCGGGCATCGCGTCGCCCTGGGAACAGGACATGCGCAAGGCGACGTTGATCGCCATCCTCACGATGATCTTCCGGGCACAGTTCGACGCCAAGGAATGGGACTGGAGCTTCTACATCCTCTGCACGATCGCCGGGATCAGCGGGGCGATGTTGAAGTCGCGCAGCCCGCCGCCCGAGACCGCGGACGAAACCCAGGCGCAGCCCGCACCGGCGCTGCCCGCCACCAACAAGCTCAAGTTCTGACGATCCCCCGGGCAAGAGACCCGGGACGCACGCACTGAGGAGAGACCCGCCGGAGGGGTGCAGGCCATGCTGTTCAATTCGTACCCGTTCATCTTCGCGTTCCTGCCGATCGTCTTCATCGGCTTCTTCGCGATCGCCCGCTTCTCGCGCACCGGCGCCGCGGGCTGGCTGGTGCTCGCCTCGTTGTTCTTCTACGGCTACTGGACGATCCGGGCGCTGCCGCTGCTGCTGGCGTCCATCCTCGTGAACTACGTGTTCGGCCAGTACCTGGCGCCGGAGGCGGGGCGCAGCGAGCGTGCCCGCAAGGGGCTCCTGGCGGCCGCCATCGCCGTCGACCTCGGCGTGCTGGCCTACTTCAAGTACGCGAACTTCTTCGTCGCCAACGTCAACGTCGCCCTCGGCGCGATGCACGCGACGCCGATCTCGATGGCCGCCGTGCTGCTGCCCATCGGCATCTCCTTCTTCACGTTCACGCAGATCGCCTACCTGGTCGACACCTGGCAGGGCAAGGTGCGCGAGCGCCGGCTCGTCCACTACTTCCTGTTCGTGAGCTACTTCCCGCACCTGGTCGCGGGCCCGGTGCTGCACCACGGGCAGATGATGCCGCAGTTCCGCAACGAGTCGACCTACCACCTGCACCTGGGCCGCATCGCCGCGGGCATCGCGATCTTCACGATCGGCATCGCCAAGAAGCTGCTCATCGCCGACGGGCTGGGCGAGCAGGCCGACGTGCTGTTCCACGCGGTCTCGGGCGGCACGATGCCCATGCTCTTCCTGTCCTGGGTCGGGGTGCTCGCCTACACGTTCCAGATCTACTTCGACTTCTCGGGCTACTCGGACATGGCGATCGGCATCTCGCTGCTGTTCAACATCTTCCTGCCCCTGAACTTCGACTCGCCCTACAAGTCGCTGAGCATCATCGACTTCTGGCGCCGCTGGCACATCTCGCTGTCCACGTTCCTGCGCGACTACCTCTACATCCCGCTGGGCGGCGGCCGCCGGGGGCGTTTCCGGCGCTACGTCAACCTGTGGATCACGATGGTGCTGGGCGGGCTGTGGCACGGTGCGAGCTGGACTTTCGTCCTGTGGGGTGCGGCGCACGGCGGCTACCTGATGATCAACCACGCGTGGCGCCACTTCGCGGGCGCGGATCGGGTCTATGGTCCGGTCATGCGGCTGGCGTTCTGGCTGCTGACGTTCCTGGCCGTCGTCGCTGCCTGGGTGCTGTTCCGCGCATCCGACGTCGCCTCCGCGCTCCACATCTACCAGGGCATGCTGGGCCTGAACGGCATCTCGCTGCCGCTGTCGATGCGCCCGCTCCTGGAGGGCGTGCACTCGCCGTTCGCGCTGTACTTCAACGACCTGTTCCAGGGCGTGCCGCTGCCCGAGGACTACTCGTTCGTGAAGTTGATGTCGACGCTGGGCGTGGCCGCCGTCATTGCGTTCTTCATGCCCTCGGTCGCGCAGATGTACGAGCTGGGCCGCGGCCTGGCGCTCGACTGGCAGCGCCTGGTGTTCACGCGCCGCATGGGCGTTGCCTTCGGCGTCGCGCTGACCGTGGCGGTGTTCAGCATCAGCAAGGTCAGCCCGTTCCTCTACTTCCAGTTCTGAACGCCATGACCGAGACCGAACCCGTTGCGCTCGAAGACACCGGCCCTGCCGCGCGTTCGGCCGTCACCTTCCTGCGCTGGATCGGCGGCACCTTCGCCGTGCTCGCCGCGATCAACCTCGGCCTGTCGCTGCGCTTCGGCCCCATCGGCGGCGACCTCGCGCGGCTCGGCGGCTTCGCCGAACGCGACTACGCGCCGGAAGTGCCGCAGCCGGCACCCCGGATCGCGTCCAACACGGTGGCGCTGGAGGATGCCGACGTCGTCGTGCTCGGGGATTCGTTCAGCAACCACCTGGTCTGGCAGGGCGAACTGGAGGCCCTGACCGGCCGGCGCACGTTGACCTTCCAGTATGGCGAGGCGGGCTGCATCTCGAACTGGCTGCAGTGGATGCATTCGCAGCGGCTCAAGCCCGGCGCGTTGATCGTGGTCGAGACCGTGGAACGCAGTTTCGTGGCGCGCTTCTCGCAGCTCACGACCTGTCCGCAGGTGACCCCGCTGCCGATGCGCCGCCACCTCGCCGTCGACACCCGGTCCTGGATGGACTCCGGCCTGAGCCTGGACATCGTGTACCAGTCGCGCGTCCTCGTGAACACCCTGCGCCTGGGCAGTCGCACGAGCTACCGCGCCGGCGAGACGGTCAACGCCGCGCTCAAGCGCAGCGATCGCTTCACCGCGCGCCGCGCCGACCGGCTCCTCTATCACGCCGACGACGAGACGAAGGACGGGTGGCGGGCGCCGCAGGTGGCCGGCGCGCTGGCGCGCCTGGCGCAGGAACAGGCGGCGTTCAAGGCCGCCGGCCAGCAATTCCAGGTGCTGGTGATCCCCGACAAGTCTTCGGTCTACCGCGAAGACCTGGTCGAGCCGCGCATGCGCCCGGTCACGCTGACGCAGGACCTGCAGCAGGCGGGGCTGTCGCCGGTCGACACCCGGGCCTGCTTCCGCAGGCTGGCGACCTCCATGCCCGACTTCTACCTGCCCGACGACATGCACGTGGGCGTCATCGCCGATCGGCTGCTCGCCCGGCAGATCGCGCAGGGGCGCTGCGCCGAGCCGGCCACGGGCAACGCGGTCAATTGACGTTGTCGTAGAGCCCGAGCCGATACTTGATCGAGCGGGCTGCGCGCGTCATGGTCGACGTGGCGAAGGTGCGGATGCGGTCGAGCCCGATCTCCAGGCCGCTTTCATGGCGCGCCGAGGCGGCCGTGTCCACGGCGAAGTGGCGCTGCAGGCATTCGATGCGCTGGCGGCTGCCGCGCACGTAGTTCTCGACGTTCGAGTCGTGGATGACCTGCAGCCAGCTCGGTTCGTCGTCGACGTCGACGATGCGCCCCAGGCGCGCGATGTCCGAATGCGAGCCCTTGTAGATCGTGTTGAAGCCGCCTTCCTTGCCTTGCGGCAGCGGCTCGACGAGCGTCGTGAAGGCGTTGTGCTCCTGGCGGTCGAGGTAGATGCGGTCGCGATGCCACACGTAGCCCATGGGGAACTGCAGCACCAGGCGCTCGTTGGCGCGGGCGTGCCGGCGAACCTTGGCGACGTAGTCGCGCGCCAGGCCGTCATCGTTGTCCAGGCGCGTGGTCAGCAGGATCTGCGGCGAATCGTCGAGGTAGGGCGTGACCACCAGCGGGCCCACCGTGTTGCTGCCGCGCGGCAGGTACACCGGCACCAGGTTGGGCCAATCGGTCGAATGCGCCGCGACGCGTGCCTTCACCGCCTCCGGCGTCTCGTCGGCGAACAGCACCAGCCACTTGAAGTCCTGCTCCGTCTGGCTGCGCACCGTGGGCAGGCAGAAGCGCTCGAACAGCTCGAGCCGCTGCCCGAGGTAGGCCGC
>JBJMWE010000443.1:0-35416 GCA_045810285.1 Vitreoscilla sp.
CTGCTGTTCCTTGTTGATCGTCTCGACCAGCTTGCGCACTTCCTTGGCCACGCTGACCGTGCTCGAGTCGCGCGTGCGCGTGATCGAGATGCCCACGTTCGGACGCCCGTTGCGCTCGCTGTAGCCCGCCATCTCCGCGAAGCCGTCACGCACGGTGGCGACCTGGCCCAGGCGGATCAGGTTGTCGCCGTTGCGCTTGATCAGCATCTGGTTGAACTCGGACGGCGACTCGAAGCGGCCCACCAGCCGGATGCTCTGGTCTTCCAGCGCCCCGCGCACCTTGCCCACCGGCGCATTGGCGTTCTGCGCCCGCAGCGCGTTGACAACGTCGGTGACCGACACGCCGAACTCGCGCAGCTTCTGCGCATGCAGCAGCACGCTGAGCTCGCGCGTGAGCGAGCCGTTGACGTTGACGGTGGCCACGCCGGGCAGCGCGCGGAAGCGGTCGGCGAGCTGGTCTTCGGCCAGGCGCGAGACCTCGGCGTGCGACAGCGTGCCCGACGACAGCGCCGCCTGCATGATGGGCTGCGCGTTCGGGTCGATGCGCGTGAGCACCGGCTCGCGCATCTCCACGGGCAGCTTGTAGCGCACGGTGCCGATCGCGTTGCGCACCTCGTCGGCCGCCTGCGTCATGTCCTTGTGGAACTCGAACACGAGGACGAACTGCGCGTTGCCCTCGCTGGCGGTGGACAGCGAGCGGGTCTGGTCGACCCCTTCGATGCCCTGCATGGCGCGCTCGACACGGTTGACGATCTCGCGCTCCACCGTGTCGGGCGAGGCGCCCGGGTACTGGATGTTCACCACCATCACCGGCTGGTCGACGTCGGGGATCTGGTTGACGCGCAGCTTGTTCATCGCGATGAGGCCCAGCCCCATCAGCGTGATGATGATGACGATGGCGGCCACCGGCCGCTTGATGCTGAAATTGGAAAGGAACATGCCGCCTCCCCGGTTCAGGCGGCCGGCGCCACGGACGCCGCCGGCGCGGCGGGCTTGGCGAGCTCGAACTTCTGGCCGTTCACCAGCGTGGAGCCGGGCGTGCGCAGCAGGCGGTCGCCCACCGCGACGCCCGACTGGATGACGACGTTGCCCAGGCGCGCATCGCGCTCGCCGAGCGTGACCGGCACCTTGGCGATGGCGCCGTTGCCCAGCTTCCAGACATAGGCCTTGTCGCCTTCCTTGACGATGGTCGCCTCGGGCAGCAGCAGCGCCTGCGACTCGCCCGCCGAGATGCGCCCTTCGGCGTACAGGCCCGCCACGCGCGGGGCCGTGCCGGGCGCGAAGTCGACGATCACCGCCACCTGGCGCGTGACCGGGTCGGCCGACGCATCGACGTGCCGCACCTTGCCCGTGAAGTCGCCCTTGTCGAAGCCGTTGATGCGGAACTGCACCAGCTGGCCGGCGTGGATGTCGCCCATGCGGTCGGCCGACACCAGGCCCTCGAAGCGCATGCTCGCCGGGTCGATGACCTTCAGGAGTTCCTTGCCGATGGCCGCGGTGTCGCCGGCCGAGACCTTGCGGTCGCTGACGACGCCGTCGAACGGCGCACGCACCTCGGTGCGGGCGAGCTGCTGGCGCGCCGCCACGGTGCGCGAATCGGCGGCCACGCGGTCGCTCTGGGCGCTGTTGCGGCGCACCTCGGCGTCGTCGAGCGCCTGCTGCGAGCTCATGCCCTCGGCCTGCAGCGTCTTGACGCGGGTCAGCTGGCGCTGGGCCTGGTCGAACGCCTGCGCAGCCGCGCGGCTGGACTCCTCGGCCGAGCGCAGGCTGTCGCGGATCGACGTGTCGTCCAGGCGCACCAGCAGGTCGCCCTTGTGCACGGGCTCGCCGTTCTCCTTGAGCACCTGCAGCACGACGGCCGAGATCTCGGCGCGCAGGTCGGCGCGGCGTTCGGGCTCCACGGAACCGGTGACCACCGGGCCCGACGCGTGCGCCTGCAGGCCCACGGCGCGCACGTCCTCGGGTGCGATCAGCAGCGTCGCGGCGGGCGCCGACGCGGCATCGGCCGGGCCGCCGCCGCCGGGCTTCTGGCAACCGGCCAGCAGGCCGGCGGCCACGGCCAGCGCGAGCGCGGCGGCGATCGGGGTCGAACGGGACGCGGCGAAGCGGCGGGACAGCGTCATCAGGCAGGCTCCTCAGATCATTTTGTGCAGACCGGCGAACCCTCTCGTGGAAGGCTCGAAAGGCGCAAGCATATCGGCACCGGCGGGTGGCCACCCCTTCGGCGCGACCGACCGTCGATTTTCGGCCGTGAATCGACGACCGCGCGTCGCTGGACGCCGACGGACCATGCCGCGATCGGGGGATGCGGCCCGGGACCCGCCTCGGCGGTCAGGTCCTCAAGCCTTCGAGAAGCGGCGCACCACCGCGCCGTCCACCTCGAGCTCGCCGAAGAACATGGCGTACGGCCGCGCCCACAGGCCGCTCGCGTTGTACAGCGGGCGGTAGATCACGAGCGGCTCCAGCGTCTCGCTGTGCCGCGCCACGCCCACGAGCTCGTACTCGCCGCCCTTGTAGTGGCGATAGCGGCCGGGCTCGGCGGGCGGCAGGGGCGGCAGGTCGTCAGACATGACGTCGAACGCCGAATGGCGGGCGAAAGCGCGCGGCCGCCGCGCGCGGCCGCTCCGGAGCACGCCCATGCGCCCCCTTGGGGGGCTGGACGCGGTCATCCGCGGACCGGGGGCTCACGATCCTCATTTGCGGTCGTCGAACGTGCCGGCCACGGCCCAGTTGATCGTGCCGGGCACGATCCACTTGCGGATCGCCGCGTTGACCTCGTCCACCGTCAGCGCCGCGATCTTCGCGTCCACCTGGCCGCTCCAGGCCCAGGTGCGGCCCTGGTCGAGCTTGGCCGCCCAGTTGCCGGCCACGACCGCGTCGCTCGTGCGCGCGGTCGCGCGTTCCGCGAGGATCGCCTGCCTGGCCTCGGCCAGTTCGGCCGGCGTGATGCCGTCCTTGACGAAGCGCGCGAGCTCCTCGTCGAAGCCGGCCTGCACGCGGGCCCCGTTCTGCGGCGCGAAGATGGCTTCGAAGCCGATCGAGCCGACCGGCTCGAACGGCGAGGCGTCCAGGCCCGCACCGACGCCATACGACAGCCCGTCCTTCTGGCGGATGCGCGCGTTCAGGCGCGAGCCGAACTCGCCGCCGCCCAGCACGTGGGTGGCCAGCATCAGGGCCGGATAGTCGGAGTCGGTGTCGATCAGCTTCAACGGCAGGCTGGCGACCAGCACCGCGTTGGCCTTGTCCTTGAGCGGCAGCGTCAGGTGCGCGCCGGCGACGTCGGTCACGGGGATGGAGATGCGCACGAACGGCTGGGCCGACTTCCAGTCCCCGAACAGGCGCGTCACCGCGGCCTTGACCTGGTCGACGTCGAAGTCGCCGACGATGGCCATGTCGCCATGCCCGGCGCCCCAGAACTTCCGGTAGAACGCGATCGCGTCGTCGAGCCGGGCCGACTGGGTCTCGGCGATGGATTCGGCGAAGGTGGGCGCGTAGCGCGGGTCGTCGGACGCGAAGTGCTGCTGCGCGCGCAGCAGCTGGTTGCCGGCGACGCTGCCCGGCTCCTCGGCGGCCTGCTCCAGCCCCTGCACCTGCTGTCGCACGCCCTGCTCGTACTCGGACGCGGTGAACGAGGGCTTGCGCATCGCCTCGGCCAGCAGCTCCAGCGCGGGGATGAGCGCATCGCGCCGCGTTGTCAGCGACGCGTGGCCGCCGGTGGCACTGCCGGTCAGCTCCCAGTCCGTCTTCAGCGCCACGAAGGCGTCGTGCAGCTGGGCACGCGTCTTCGTCTCGGTGCCGGTGCCCAGGATGAGACCGGCCGCGGCGCCGGCGGCGCGTTGGCCGCGCAGCGAGTCGAGGGTGCCCATGTGCAGGTCGAAGCGCATCTCGACGGTGCCGCCCTTGTTCTTCTTGGACAGCAGCGCCAGCTTCATGCCGTTGGGCAGCGTGAGCACCTGGCTGCGCTTGTCCAGGCCGGCCGGCGTGGAATCGAAGTTCTCGCCGGCGGCCTCCGTGGCGCGCGGCTTGAAGTCCTTCAGCTGTTGCTGCGGGTCGGTGCGCGTGGCGTAGGGCGCGCGGTCGGGCGCGTCGGTGGCCACGAAGCGGCCCAGCGTGCGGTTGGACGGCTTGAGCCATGTGGCGGCCACCGCGTTGACCTGGTCGAGCGTGACGGCGGCGACGCGGTCGCGCTGCAGGAACAGCAGCCGCCAGTCGCCCCCGGCGATGAACTCCGACAGCGTCAGGCACAGGTTCTGCGGCTCGGCCAGGATCTGGTCGAAGCTCTTCTCGACTTGCAGCTTCGCGCGATTGAGCTCGTCGGCCGTGATCGGCTCGTTCTTCACGCCCTCGAGCGTGTCGATGAAGATCTTCTGCGCCGCGTCCAGGTCGTCGTCCTTCTTCAGCACCGCGCCGGCGTCGAACACGCCCGGGTCGGCGTGGCGGATCGTCCAGGCGAAGGACTGCGTGGCCTTGCCCGTCTCCACGAGGCGCTTGTGCAGGCGGCCGTTGGGCGTGTCGCCCAGCGCGATGGCGAGCACGCTGAAGGCCGCCAAGTCGGGACTGGCCATCGACGGCGTGTGGTACGTGGCGAACAGGTCCTTCTCGCCGCCGACGCGGCGCAGCGTCACCTCGCGCTCGCCGTCCTGCACGGGCTCGATGGTGTACGTGGGCTCGATCACCCGCGTGGGCCGGGGGATGGCGCCGAAGTCCTGCGCGACCTGCGCCAAGGTCTTCTGCAGGTCGAACTTGCCAGCCACGATCAGCGTGGCGTTGTCCGGCTGGTAGTACTTCCGGTAGAAAGCCTGCAGGTGCGCGATGTCGACGTTCTCGACGTCCGAGCGCGCGCCGATGGTGTCCTTGCCGTAGGCGTGCCATTCGAACGCGGCGGCGTTGGTCTTCTCCATCAGGATGCGGAACGGGCTGTTCTCGCCGGCCTCCATCTCGTTGCGCACGACGGTCATCTCGGAATCGAGATCCTTCTTGATGACGTTGGCGTGCACCATGCGCTCCGCCTCGGTCTTCAGCGCCCAGGCCAGCTGCGCCGGATCGGACGGGAAGGTCTCGTAGTAGTTGGTGCGGTCGTCGTTGGTGGTGCCGTTGAACTGCATGCCGCGCCGCGACAGCTCCGTGCTGACCTGCGCGATGTTCCTCGTGCTCTTGAACATCAGGTGTTCGAGCAGGTGGGCCATGCCCGTCTCGCCATAGCCCTCCATGCGGCTGCCGACGCGGTAGGTCACGTTGACGGTGACCGTGGGCTTGGCGGCGTCCGGGATCAGCAGCACCTGCAACCCGTTGGGCAACCGGTACTCGTGCACGCCCTCGACCTCGCGCACCTGCGCGGGCAGGCCGGCGGCTTCGGCGGAGAAGGCGGCCGCGGCGGCGGCGATGGCGGCGCTCAGCGCGAGCAGGCGATGGGGGCGGGTCTTTTGCATGGGGCGCATCTTGGCACGTCTGGACGATGGAACGGCTTCAGAGCCTGCGTGCGCCCGGAAGGTTCCGCGGGACGCCCACCCCGTGCGATAGTCGGCTCCACCACGAGTCCAGCAGGCGTCCCACCATGACCATCCTCGTCCTCGGCAGCGGCGTCATCGGCACCACGATCGCGTACTACCTGGCCAGGGCCGGCCACGACGTCACGGTCGTCGACCGCCAGGGCGGACCGGCGCTGGAGACCAGCTTCGCCAACGCGGGCGAGGTATCGCCGGGCTATGCGTCGCCGTGGGCCGGGCCGGGGGTTCCCGTCAAGGCCGTCAAGTGGCTGCTGATGAACCACAGCCCGCTGATCATCAAGCCGATGCTGGAAGCCTCGATGTGGCGCTGGGGCTTCGCGATGCTGCGCAATTGCACCGAGGCGCGCTACCGCGTCAACAAGGCGCGCATGGTGCGGGTGGCCGAATACAGCCGCGACTGCCTCAAGCAGCTGCGCGCCGACACCGGCATCGCCTACGACGAGCGCACGCAGGGCACGCTGCAGCTGTTCCGCACGCAAAAGCAGCTCGACGGCGTGCACAAGGACACCGAGATCCTGGACCAGTACGGCGTGCCCTACCAGGTGCTCGACCCCGCCGGCTACCTGCAGCACGAGCCGGCGCTGGCCGCCGTCAAGCACAAGTTCGTGGGCGCGCTGCGCCTGCCCGGCGACGAGACGGGCGACTGCTTCCTGTTCACCCAGCGGCTCGCGAAGATGGCCGAGGCGCTCGGCGCGAAGTTCCGCTTCGGCGTGAACATCACCGGCATCGCGAGCGACGGCCGGCGGGTGACGGGCGTCGACACCGACGCCGGCCGCCTCGCGGCCGACCACGTGGTGCTGGCGCTGGGCAGCTTCTCGCCGAGATGGCTCAAGCCGCTCGGGATCGACATCCCCGTCTATCCGGTCAAGGGCTTCTCGATCACGGTGCCCATCCGGGATGCGTCCCGCGCGCCCGAATCCACGATCATGGACGAGACGCACAAGGTGGCGGTCACGCGCCTGGGCGACCGCATCCGGGTGGGCGGCATGGCGCAGCTCTCGGGCTACGACCTGGCCCTCGACGAGCGCCGCCGCCGCACGCTGGAATTCGTGCTGACCGACCTGTTCCCCGAGGCCGGCGACCTGTCCCGGTCCACGTTCTGGACCGGCCTGCGTCCGATGACGCCGGACGGCACGCCGGTGATGGGCGGCACCCGGCTCGAGAACCTCACGCTGGCCACCGGCCACGGCACGCTGGGCTGGACGATGGCAGCCGGCACGGGCCGGGCCATCGCCGACCTGCTGGGCGGCCGCAAGCCGGAGATCGACTTCGACGGACTCACGGCGGCGCGCTACGCCGCCTGAACGAGCCCTGGTGCGGGGAGACGCATGAGGCGAAGGCCGCGACACCGATCATCAAGCGCCGGCACCTGTACCGCGACCGGGCCGGCTCTCGCCGGGACAGCGGGCGGCCGCAGCGCGGCACCCGGGTTGCCCCGATCGAGACGGTCCGGTCGTCGGGCCCCGACTCGAAAGGAGCCCAACGTGACAGCGATCGCGCCCCCGTCCATGGACGAGTTCGAAAGCCTGTCGGTCGACGTCCAGGAGACCCATGTCCACCTCCGGCGCGCCGGCGACGGGCCGCCCCTGTTGCTCCTGCACGGGTTCCCGCAGACCCATCTGATGTGGCGTCATGTCGCGCCGCGCCTGGCCAGGCGCTTCACCGTGGTCTGCGCCGACCTGCGCGGGTACGGCGCGAGCGGCTGCCCGCCCAGCGACGCGGCGCACGCGCCCTACTCGAAGCGGGCCATGGCGCGCGATCTCGTGCAGCTCATGTCGCACCTCGGCTTCGCCCGCTTCGCCGTCGCGGGGCATGACCGCGGCGGCCGGGTCGCGTACCGATTGGCGCTGGACCATCCCGGGTGCGTGACACGACTGGCCGTGCTCGACGTGCTGCCGACGGACACGGTCTGGGATCACGCCGATGCACGCTTCGCGCTCGGGTACTGGCCGTGGTCGATGCTGGCACAGGCCGAGCCCCTGCCCGAACGCCTGCTGCGGTCGGCATCCGATGCCGTGGTGGACAGCGCGCTCGACGGCTGGGGGCCGCAGGGCGACGCCTTCGAGCCCGCCATCCGGGCGGCCTATGCGCGGCCCTTGCGCGACCCCGCGCACGCGCATGCGATCTGCGAGGAGTACCGGGCGGCCGCGACCTGCGACCGCGACCACGACGCCAGCGATCGCCGCGCCGCACGGCGCATCGCCTGCCCCATGCTGGCGCTCTGGAGCGCTGGCGGTCCGCTGGACACGTGGTACGTCGACGGCGGCGGCCCGCTGGCGCTGTGGAAGCCGTGGTGCGACGCCCTGCAAGGGCACTCGATCGAGGGCGGCCACTTCTTTCCGGAGACCCGCCCCGACGCCACCGCGCGCGCGCTCGGGGACTTCTTCTCTGCGGACGGGTCGGGGACCTGTCAATGAGAAGGCGGCGTCAACGTGGATTCACCCCAGGTCGATCTCCAGCAGCGCCGAGCCCAGCGACTTGCCGTGCGCATCCAGCGCGAGCGAGCGCGTGACGCCGCCGCCCAGTGCGCCCTGCATGACGAAGTTCAGGGCGGCGAGCCGGGGCAGTTCGTAGCGTCGCACCTCGCCGCGGACGACGCCGCGGAAGAACGCCTGCACGCGTTCGGGCGTCAGGGCTGCGCGCAGCAGGTCGTAGTCGGCCGGATCGTAGGCGATGACGGCGATGTTGGACGTGTCGCCCTTGTCGCCGGTGCGGGCGTGGGCCAGGTCTCGCAGCTTCGGCATCTCAGGGCTCCACGAAATGGACGGTGGCCCGCGCCAGCTCGCGCGGGATCAGCACGGATTGGATGGCGACGATCTCGCGCGCGGACTTCGTCGCGCCACCGCCGCCGGACGGCCCGTTGGTGTACAGGGTCTCGACCTCGTTGGCGAGCCGCGTCGCCTCGGCCAGCGAAGACGTGCGCCCGGCCACGCGCAGGCGCACCTCGTGAGGATCGGCGTGCCCATCGCTCAAGCGTGCGCCGTGCAGGGCGTCGATGCCGATCAGGTCGAAGCGCAGCTCGCTGGCCTGGATGCCGATGATGCCCAGGCGCTCGCGCACGATGTCCGACGCCAGCCGGGCGCGCGCGACGGCGCCCGGCCCCGCGTACGAGATCTGGCCCTCGCCGGCATAGCCGTCGATGTACCCCACCGACACCTTCAGGAGTCCGGTGGCGGCGCTGCCGTTGCCGCCCGTGACGCGAACGCGATCCGGCGCGACCTGCGTCACTTCCACCTGGCTGAAATCCGCCACGACGTCGGGCTGCAGGTAGCGCGCCGGATCGTGGATCTCGTAGAGCAACTGTTCCTTGCACGTGGCCGCGGTGACGCAGCCGCCGGCGGTCGGGAGCTTGGTGATGACGACCGCACCGTCCTCGTCGACCTCGCCGATGGGAAAGCCCAGGCGGCCGAGGCCGGGCACGTCCTTGAAGCCGGGGTCGGCGAAGTAGCCGCCGGTGACCTGCCCGGCGCATTCCAGCAGGTGTCCCACCACCGTGGCCTGGCCCATTCGCAGCGGGTCGTCGATCGACCAGCCGAATTCGTGCACCAGGGGTGCTGCAAAGAGCGCCGGATCGGCGACGCGGCCGGTGATGACGATGTCCGCCCCTTGCGCCAGCGCGTCGCGGATGCCGGCGACGCCCAGGTAGGCGTTGGCCGAGATCAGCGTGTCGCGGTGCGCCGCGACGGCTTCGCCGCTTTCCTCGAAGCGATGGTCGCCCGCGAGCACGGTGTGCAGCACGTCGTCGCCGCCCACCGCGGCGACGCGCAGGTGGCCCAGGCCCGACGCCGCGGCGATGGCGGCCACGCGGCGGGCAGCCGCCACGGAATTGGCCGCGCCCATGTTCGTGACGATTCGCACGTGGTTGCGCGCACACGCCGGCAGCACCGCGCGCATGCGCGCCTCGAGCAGCGGATCGAAGCCGGCATCGGGGTCGCGACGGCGTACCTGCTGGGCCAGCGCGATGGTGCGCTCGGCCAGGCACTCGAAGATCAGGTAGTCGAGCTCGCCGTGTTCGGCGAGCTCCAGCGCCGGTTCGATGCGGTCGCCGGAATACCCGGCGCCGGCACCCAGGCGGATGGTGCGCATGAGAGGCTCCTGCTTCAGAAGGGGAAGACGCCGAAGGCGACGCAGGCGAGTGTCATCACGACCGAGGCGCCGAACAGCAGCGGGATGGTGAACTTCTGGTGGTCGGCCAGGTCGATGCCCGCCAGGCCGACGACCAGGAAGGTCGCCGGTGTCAGCGGGCTCACCGGAAAGCCGGTGGTCATCTGGCCCATCAACGCGCCCTGCGCCACCTGCAGCGCCGGAACGCCGAGCTGGTGCCCCACCTCCCCGACCACGGGCAGGACACCGAAGTAGAACGAGTCGGGATCGAACAGCAGGCTAAGCGGCATCGACACGAGGCCCAGCCCGAAGGGGATGTGCGACGCCATGCCGGCCGGCACGAAGGCGACCGCCGTCTGCGCCATCGCCTTGAGCATGCCGGTACCCTGCATCACGCCCGTGAAGACGCCCGCTGCCAGCAGGATGCCGGCCATCATCAGCGCGGCCTTGGCGTGGGCGTCGACGCGCTGGCGCTGCATCTCCACGTCCGGATAGTTCACGAGCAGCGCCACGCACAGGCCGACCATGAACATGACGGCCGGCGGCACCTTCTCGCCCAGCACCACCATCGTGCCGAGCACCACCACGGTCAGCAGCAGGTTGAACCAGAACCTGCCGGGCCGGCGCAGCGCGCGCTCGGCATCGGTGAGGACGCGCGGCGTCGCCAGCGCACCGGCGGTGGCCGCCTCGCCCGGCTTGCCCGTGAGCCCCAGCCTCCGTTCCTCGCGGCGTCCGAGCCACCAGCACGTGGAAAACACGAAGACGAGGCCGACGGCCTGCACCGGCACCAGCGGCGTGAAGATGTCGCCGATCGGCAGTTTCAGCGCCGCGGAGGCGCGGATCATCGGACCGGTCCAGGGCAGGAAGTTGACACCCGCCGCCAGTGACGCGGCCGCGGCCAGCACGCGTCGGTCCATGCCCAGTCGCTGGTAGAGCGGCAGCATCGCCGGAATGGTCACCAGGAAGGTGACGGCGCCGGAGCCGTCCAGGTGGATGAGCAGCGCCAGCAGCGCGGTGCCCATCACGATGCGCGTCGGGCGCGTGCCGACCGTGCGCAGGATCCCCTCGATGATGGGGTCGAGCATGCCGGCGTCGGTCATCACGCCGAAATACAGGATGGCGAACACGAACATGCCGATGACGGGCGCCAGGCTCTTCAGGCCGTCGACCACCATCTTTCCGGTACCCAGGCCGAAGCCGCCGACCAGTGCGGCCACGATGGGAATGACGATGAGGGCGACCAGCGGCGACATGCGCTTGCTCATGATGGCCGCGAGCAGCAGCACGATCGTCGACAGGCCCAGCAGGGGCAGGGGAATCATTCGCTTGTCTCCAGTTCCGGATTCGGATGCCCCCGGCCTGCGTGGGCCGGGGGTCAGGGTTCGACGAAACTCTAGAGTGCGAGGGATCGATGCACAATTGAATTGATCTGATTACAGAAATAATGGTGCGTTATGGATCTCAACCTGCGCCAGTTGCGGGCGTTCGCCGCCGTCGCCGAGCTCAAGAGCTTCACGCGCGCCGCCGCGCTGCTGCACCTGTCGCAGCCGGCGCTGACGGTGCAGATCCGCAAGCTGGAGGAATCGCTGCACTGCCGCCTGCTCGACCGCACCAGTCGCACCGTCGACCTGACGCGCATCGGCCACGACCTGCTGCCCACGCTGCGGCGCACGCTGCAGGAACTCGATGCCGTCGTGGCGCGGTCGCACGAGCAGGGCGCGGGGCGCGTCGGCACGCTGCGCATCGCGTGCCTGCCATCCTTTGCGGCAAGCCTGCTGCCGGACGCCATCCTCGCGTGCCGCACGCGGACGCCGGGCATCACCTTCCTGATCCGGGATGCCGTCGCCGGACGCGTGATGCAGCTGGTCAAGGACGAGGAGGTCGACCTGGGCATCACCGGCGGTGCGTTGACGGAGACCTCGCTGGAGGTGCTGCACGCAGTCGACGACCGGCTCTGCGTCGTCGTGCCCGCGGGGCATCCCCTGGCTCGACGCCGGCGCGTGCGCATCGAGCACCTGGTCGACCTGCCGCTGGTGTTGACCGACCCGCTGACCAGCGTCAGGGCGGCCGTGGACGCCGCGTTCCTGGGCCTGGGACGGACGCCCCAGGTCAGCTGCGAGGCCACCTACATGACCACGGCCGTGGCGATGGTGCGCGCCGGCCTGGGCGTGACGATCCTGCCGGAATCCGCACGCGAGATCCGCACCGAGCCCGGCCTGGTGGCACGGCCGATCGCGGATGACGCCTTCATTCGCCGCGTCTCCATCGTGAAGAAGCGCCAGCGCTCGCTGCCGCCGGCGGCCGAGGCCTTTCTCTCGGAGTGCAAGCGGCGGGTTCGCGATGTGCGTATCGGGGGTTGAGCGGCCACATCATCGGCAGCGCAAGCCTTCATCGGCTGCGGCGGGAGCCTGCCGGGCCGACTGACGAGCGCGCGGGCCCGCGCGCGGTCGCTGCCGGGCCGCACTCAACGCGGCGTGCCGCCTCGCGCGGCCGCGCGTTTCGGCCGGGTGGACGCCGCCCCGCCCTTGCCGGGCGCCACGCGGTCCGAAGGGGTTGCCGCCGACGGGACGCCGGCCCCGGCACCCGGCCCTTCGGAGAAGAACATGCGGAAATACGTGTCCACGCCCTTCAGGTGGCGGCGCAGGATCCGCAACCCCGCCTCCACGTCCTGCTGCTCGATGGCGCGGTACAGCTGCAGATGCTGCGCGTGCGACCGCTTGCCCTGCATCGGCGTGTCGAAGTAGATCCCGCGGCGCTGGCGCGACATCCGGTAGAACACGTTGATGAAGCGCAGCAGCACGTCGTTCTTCGTCGCCGCGACGATCGCCTTGTGGAACTCGGCGTCCAGGTCGGCCAGGCTGTCGCCCCGCTTGACGACGGCCTCGCTCTGCGCCAGCAGCGCCTGCAGCCGCTGGAGGTCTTCCTGCGTGCGGCGCGCGCACGCCAGGCGCAGGGCTTCGGTCTCGAGGACGCTGCGCAACTCGACCGACTGCGCCACCTCCGCGGCCGAGAGCGGGGTGTTGGTCTCGGCGAACAGCACCATCGCCTCGATGCTGCGCTCGGCGCCGTAGGGCTGGAGGTAGATGCCCGACTTGGGTCGGGACTCGATGATGCGCAGCGTGTCGAGCCGGATCAGCCCCTCTCTCACCGCACTGCGGCTCATGCTGAATTCCACTGCGAGGTCACGCTCGGACGGCAGCTTGTCGCCCGGTTTGAAGCCGCGCTCACGAATCATGTGCAGCAGCCTGGCGGTCTGTTCAAGGCCTTCCATGATCCTTCCCGGGAGCGATGGCGAACTGCTGGTACGCCGCGGGCTGGAACCAGCGCTCGCGCGGCTGGTACTGGCGCCCGGCCGGGATGACGGGCGCCGGTGCGCGCTCTGCCGCCGCGTGGAAGGTCAGCTCCAGTTGCACGCCGCTGGGGTCGTGCACGAACAGCTGCCAGAAGGGCGTGCCGGGCACGAGGTTCTCGCGGTACGGCAGCGCGAAGCGCTCGAACTGCGTGCGGAACGCGTCGTAGCCGCTGCACACGACGGAGAGATGGTCGATCGCCCCCGAACCGACCTGCACCGAGCCGTCGACCTCCTGCGCCGCATCGCCGGCGTAGAGGTGGATGGTGGCCTCGGCGCCCGGCTGGGCCGGCGCGAGCCACGCGCCCGGGAAGCGCAGGGGAGGACGCACCACGGCGATCATTCCCATCACCTCCGTATAGAAGCGCACGCTGGCGTCGAGGTCGGCGGTGCGCAGGCCGACGTGAAAGAGCTTTCCGAAGAGCATGGGACGGCTCCTGCCTGCCTCAGGTTCCAGTGGCCGCGACCAGCGGTCGCAGCACCTTCATCGAACGCTCGAACAGCGAACTGTAGAACTCGTCCGACAGCAGGTTCGAGCCATGGTCGATGATGAATTGCTTCTGTTGCGGCGAAATGTCGACCGGCTGCGTCTCGACTTGCGGTCCGTAGGGGTTGGCCGGCGTGCGGTCGACCGTGGCCACGAATTCGAGGGACAGCGCGCCGTCGTAGCCGACGTCGCGCAGCGTCTGCACGATGGCGCCGAAGTCCAGTTGACCCATGCCCAGCGCAAAGCGGTTGCTGTCTGCCAGGTGGACGTCGTGGATGCGACCCTTCGCATGGCGAAACGCCGCGTGCAGGTCGGCCTCCTCGATGTTCATGTGGAACACGTCGAGGCACACGCCGCAGTGGGGACCCACCGCGTCGGCCAGTGCAAGGGCCTGGTCGCAGCGGTTGATGAGGTAGGTCTCGAAGCGGTTGAGCGGCTCGATCGCGAGGCGCACGCCGGCGCGTTCGGCATGGTGGTAGACCTCCTTCACGCCGTCGACCAGCCACCGCCATTCTTCCTCGGGCGTGCCGTCGGCAACCACCTTGCCCACCGTGACCGGCACCAGGGAGACGATCTCGCCGTCCAGCTCCTGGACCATCGTGACGACGCGCTTCATGTAGTCGACGGTCGCTTCGCGCTGCGCCCGATCCCGGGCGGCGAGGTTGCGCTTTCCGAGGGTCAGCGTCACCGCGCCCCAGCATCGCTGCCCATGCTCCTTGAGCAAGCCCCGCAGCTCGCGCGTGTCGTACTGGTCCGGCTCGCCGGCGATCTCGATGGATTCGATCCCTTGCGCCCGCATCCGCTCGAGGGTCCGCCGGATCGGTTCGGCACGCATCCAGTTGTGGGCAGCGATGTGCATGGGTCCTCCGTGGTCGCGGGCGGAGCGCTGCGCCCCGACCCGTGCTGGGCACGACTGTACCGCGCTGCGTTCGCACCCCGCCTGGCGGGGCGGATCCCGATGAACGCCGCCGCCGAGAACTGGTCTGACCAGATATTGACAGCCGCAATCCGCAGCACGATCATGCGACCTCGGGCCGATCGACGGCACGGCGGCAACCGAGGAGACAAGGATGAAGACCATCAAAGGTCCGGCCATCTTCCTGGCCCAGTTCGCGGGCGATCAAGCGCCTTTCAATTCGCTCGACGCCATCGCGGCCTGGGCTTCGGGCCTCGGCTACAAGGGCGTGCAGATCCCGAGCTGGGACAGCCGACTCTTCGACTTGAAGCGGGCCGCGGAAAGTCGCACGTATTGCGACGAGGTGAAGGGCACGCTGGCCCGCCACGGCCTCGAGATCACCGAGTTGTCCACCCACCTGCAAGGCCAGCTCGTCGCGGTGCACCCGGCCTATGACGACGGCTTCGACGCCTTTGCCGCACCCGAGGTGCGCGGCAACCCGGCCAGGCGCCAGCAGTGGGCCGTGCAGCAGATGCTGCATGCCGCCACGGCCTCGCGAAACCTCGGACTGACGGCGCACGCCACCTTCTCCGGTGCCTTGGCCTGGCCGTACCTCTACTCATGGCCGCCGCGGCCGCCCGGCCTGGTCGAGAGCGCCTTCGACGAACTGGCCAAGCGCTGGCGGCCCATCCTCGACGCCTTCGATGGGTGCGGCGTCGATGTCTGCTACGAGATCCACCCCGGCGAGGACCTGCACGATGGCGTCACCTACGAGATGTTCCTCGACCGCGTGGGCCAGCACCGCCGTGCGTGCCTGCTGTACGACCCCAGCCATTTCGTGCTGCAGCAACTGGACTACCTGGACTACATCGACATCTACCACGACCGCATCAAGATCTTCCACGTGAAGGACGCCGAGTTCAATCCGACGGGGCGCCAAGGGGTGTACGGCGGCTTCCAGTCGTGGGTGAATCGAGCGGGGCGGTTCCGTTCGCTCGGCGACGGCCAGGTCGACTTCCCGGCCATCTTCTCGAAGATGGCGGCCTACGACTTCCCGGGTTGGGCCGTGCTCGAATGGGAGTGCTGCATCAAGCACCCCGAGGACGGCGCGCGGGAAGGCGCGGCCTTCATCGCCGACCACATCATCCGGGTGGCCGACCGTGCCTTCGACGACTTCGCGGCCGGCGGCGTCGACCTGGCCAGGAACAGGAAGATCCTGGGCCTGGACTAAAGGACGATGCCATGACGATCGAGGCTTCCGGCGCAGCCGGCGCGACGCCGCGGCGCATCCGCCTGGGCATGGTGGGTGGCGGCCAGGGGGCCTTCATCGGCGGCGTGCACCGCATGGCCGCCCGGCTCGACGACGCCTACGAGCTCGTGGCAGGCGCGCTGTCGTCGCAGGCGGCGCGCGCGCTGGCCAGTGCGGCCGACCTTCACCTCGCGCCCGAGCGGAGCTACGCCGACTACCGCGAGATGGCCGCCCGGGAATCGAACCGCGACGACGGGATCGACGTGGTCGCCATCGTGACGCCCAACCACCTGCATGCCCCGATCGCCCGCGCGTTTCTCGACGCGGGCATCGACGTCATCTGCGACAAGCCGGTGACCACCACGCTGGCCGAAGCGCTGGACCTGGTGCAGCGCGTGCGTCTCGGCGGCCGTCTCTTCGCGCTGACGCACAACTACAGCGGCTACCCCATGGTGCGGCAGGCGCGCGAGATGGTCCAGGCCGGCGAGCTGGGCGACATTCGCCTGGTGCAGGCCGAGTACCCGCAGGACTGGCTGAGCACCGGGCTCGAGTTCACCGGGCAGAAGCAGGCCGCGTGGCGAGTGGACCCCGGCCAGGCAGGTGCGGGCGGATCGCTGGGCGACATCGGCACCCACGCCGAACACCTGGGGCGCTTCATCTCCGGCCTCGCCTTGAAGGAGGTGAGCGCGGACCTGCACACCTTCGTGCAAGGCCGCCGGCTCGACGACAACGCCCACGTCCTGTTGCGATATACCAGCGGCGCCCGCGGCATGCTCTGGAGCAGCCAGGTGGCGCCGGGCAACGAGAACGCCCTGCGCGTGCGCGTCTATGGCAGCAAGGCCGGACTCGACTTCTGCCAGGAGCAGCCCAATCACCTGTTGTTCACGCCGCTGGGGCAGCCGCCGCGCCTGATCACGCGGGCCGGCAATGGCAGCGGCGAAGCGGCCCGGTACGCCAGCCGCACGCCGTCGGGCCACCCGGAGGGCTACATCGAAGGCTTCGCCCAGCTGTACCGCGACGTGGCCGAACAGATCCACGCGCGCTGGCAAGGGCGCGCGCCCGACCCGCGCGCCTGCTGGGTGCCGGGCGTGGAGGACGGTGCGCTGGGCATGAAGTTCATCGAGGCCGTGGTCGAGTCCAGTCTTGGCAACGGGCGCTGGGTCGACGCACGGCTGCCGCCCTGACGCCGACATGCTGAAAACCCTGCGTCGGAAGCATCGAACGACTGCTAGATTTTCCACCTGGTCTGACCAGATTCCATTTCGAACCTCGCCATGAGCCTCCACGTTCGATTCGCCGACATCACGAAGGACTTCGGGACGGTGCGGGTGCTGCATGGCGTCAGTCTCGACCTGGCGCCCGGTCGGGTGTACGGGCTGCTGGGAGAGAACGGCGCGGGCAAGTCCACGCTGATGAAGATCCTGTCCGGCTACGAATCGGCCACCGGCGGCGAGCTCTTCATCGACGGCGAGCCTTGCCGCTTCGCAGGCTCCCGCGATGCGGAGACCGCCGGCGTCGTCCTGATCCACCAGGAGTTCAACCTCGCCGACGACCTGACGATCGCGCAGAACATCTTCCTGGGCCGCGAACGTCGCCGGGGCTGGTGGCTCGACGACGCGCGCATGCTGGAGGAGGCGCGCAGGGTACTGGCGCAGGTCGGCCTCGCGGTCGACCCCGGGCGCCGCGTGGGTGAGCTGATCGTGGCCGAGAAGCAGCTCGTGGAGATCGCCAAGGCGCTGGCGCGCCAGGCTCGCCTGCTGGTGATGGACGAGCCCACCGCGACGCTGACGCCCGCCGAGACGCAGCGCCTGTTCTCCCTGATCGAGCAGTTGAAGGCGTCGGGCGTGACCATCCTCTACATCTCCCACAAGCTCGACGAGGTGGAGCGCATCACCGACGAAGTCGTCATCCTGCGCGATGGCCGCCTGGTGGCGCGCCACCCGACGCCGGGCCTGTCGCGCCAGCGCATGGCCAACCTGATGGTGGGCCGCGAGCTGTCCGACATGTTCCCGGTGCGCCACCCCGTGCCGCCCGGCGAAGCGCTGCTGCGCGTGCGGGCCTTCACCGTTCCGGGCTGGGCGCGCGAGGTGAGCTTCGACGTTCGTCCGGGCGAGATCCTGGGCTTCGCCGGCCTGGTGGGCGCCGGCCGCACCGAGCTCTTCGAAGGCCTGCTGGGCCTGCGCCGGGCCACTGCCGGCGAGGTGACGCTGCACGGCCTGCCGGTGCGGTTTCGCAACCCCGGCGAGGCCGCGCGCGCGGGCCTGACCTACCTGAGCGAAGACCGCAAGGGCAAGGGCTTGCACATGGCGCTGCCGCTCTACCAGAACCTCACCTTGATGGACCTGCCCCGCCACGCGCGGCCGCTGCTGCAGGCCGCGTCGGAACAGGCCGCGCTGGGAAAGGCCGTGTCCGAGTTCGGAATCCGCGGCGACCCGCACGCCCGCGCCTCGTCGCTGTCGGGCGGCAACCAGCAGAAGCTCGCCATCGCCAAGGTGTTGCAGCCCGATCCCCGCGTGGTGGTCCTCGACGAACCCACCCGCGGCGTCGACGTCGGCGCGAAGCGCGAGATCTACTTCCTGATCCAGCGGCTGGCGGACGAAGGTCGCGCCGTGATCGTGATCTCGTCGGAACTGATGGAACTGATCGGCCTGTGCCATCGCGTCGCGGTGATGCGGGCCGGCACGCTGCAGGCCACCCTGGCCGCCGATCGCCTGACCGAAGAGGAGCTCATTGCGCATGCCACCGGCACCCATTGATCCGGGCCTGGCGATCGATCCCCTCGCGCCGGCGGACGAGGGCCGGCTGGGCGCCTGGCTGCGGCGCCGCGGCCGGCCGCAAGGTGCCGGGCCGCTGCTGGGCCTGGCGCTGCTGTGCGTCGCCGGCACCCTCCTGAACCGGGACTTCGCCAGCCTGGACAACGCGATGAACCTGCTCACGCGCACGTCCTTCATCGGCATCATCGCGGTGGGCATGTCCTTCGTCATCATCTCGGGTGGCATCGATCTTTCCGTGGGATCGATGGCCGCGCTGATCGCCGGCGCCGTGATCCTGGCCATGAATGCCGTGGTCGCGTCGATCGCGCCGCCGGTGATGGTGGTCGCCCTCGGGATGGGCCTGGCCGTGCTGCTGGGGGCGCTGTTCGGCCTGGCCCACGGGCTGCTGATCACCAAGGGCCGCATCGAGCCGTTCATCGTCACGCTCGGTACGCTGGGCATCTTCCGCGCGACCCTGACCTACCTGGCCAACGGCGGGGCGATCACGCTGGACAACGCCTTGTCGGACGCCTATGCGCCCGTGTACTACGCGAGCCTGCTGGGCGTGCCGGTGCCCGTCTGGGTGTTCACGCTGGTCGCGCTCCTGGGGGGCCTGGCCCTGAATCGCACCGCCTACGGGCGCTACGTGCAGGCGATCGGCTCCAACGAGCAGGTGGCGCGCTATGCCGCTGTCGACACGGACAGGATCAAGGTCATCACGTACGTCCTGCTGGGGGCGTGCGTGGGCATCGCCACGCTGCTCTACGTGCCGCGCCTGGGCTCCGCGTCGCCCACCACGGGCTTGCTGTGGGAGCTGGAAGCGATCGCCGCCGTCATCGTGGGCGGCACCGCGCTCAAGGGCGGCGCCGGCAGCATCACCGGCACCGTCATCGGGGCGGTGCTGCTCTCGGTCATCAGCAACATCCTGAACCTGACCAGCATCATCAGCGTGTACCTGAACGCTGCCGTCCAGGGCTGCGTGATCATCGTCGTCGCATTCATGCAGCGCAAGCGACGCTGACGTCCTTCTTCGCCCGGGCCACGGGTTCTTCGCCGGGTTTTTCGTGTTCCGCGACCGCCTGCCGGGAAGCGGCCTTCCAGACCTCACCATTCACAGAGGAGACATCCATGAACAACCGCAGAGTCCTGTTCCGTGCCGCCGTCGCTGCAGCCGTCATGCTGGCGGGCGGTACCGCCGTGGCCCAGAACAAGGTCACCATGGGCGTCTCCATCCCGGCGGCGACGCATGGCTGGACTGGAGGCGTCGTGTATTGGGCAAACCGCACCAAGGGCGAGCTCGAGAAGCAGTACCCCGGCATGACCGTGATCGTGAAGACCGCCTCATCGGCCACGGAGCAGGCCAACCAGGTCCAGGACCTGCAGACGGCGAACAGGATCGACACGCTCGTGACCCTGCCCTTCGAGTCGGCGCCGCTGACCAAGCCGGTCGCCCAGGTCAAGGGCAAGGGCGTGTTCGTCACGGTGGTCGATCGGGGCCTGACCGACACCACCGCGCAGGACGCGTATGTCGCCGGCGACAACCCCGGCTTCGGCAAGGTATCCGCCGAGTACGTCGGCAAGGCGCTGGGTGGCAAGGGCGACGTGGTGATCTTGCGAGGCATCCCGACCGTCATCGACAACCAGCGCGTCGATGCCTTCAACGCCGTGCTCAAGACATCGTTCCCCGATATCAAGGTGCTGGATGCCAAGCACGGCAACTGGAACCGCGACGACGCCTTCAAGGTGATGCAGGACTACCTCACCCGCTTCAAGCATATCGACGCCGTGTGGGCATCCGACGACGACATGGCCGTCGGGGTGCAGAAGGCGATCGAGCAGGCCAGGCGCAGCGACGTCAAGCTGGTGCTGGGCGGCGCAGGCTCCAAGGAATACATCAAGAAGGTGATGGACGGCGACAAGCTCGTCACCGCCGACGTGACGTACTCCCCCAGCATGATCGCCGAAGCCATGAAGCTCACCGCCGAGGCACGGGCGAAGGGGACGGCCATGCCGGCGACCACCATCATTCCGTCGATCCTGATCACGAAGGACAACGCGGCGAAGTACTACGAGCCGGCGTCTCCGTTCTGAGCTTGCGCCGGCTTCCGTCCTCGGGTTTTCCTCGGAACGCCGGGCGCGAGCCACGTCGCCGACGGCCGCGGCCGGCACGCCACCCGGCGTGCGGCCACCCGCGTTCGCTCGCCAATGCACAGGTCGCCCTTCGGCCAGAAGTCGAATTCCGCGTTCACCATCGCCCCGGCCCATGATATGCCCGACACCCGGCGGTACGGGCCTTGCTTGCAGCGCAGGCACTCATCCATTCATCGTAAAGGCCACCGCCGATGTCCCGTTCTCGTTGTCTTTCAGGGCGATCCCTCCTGGCTGCGTTGGTGCTGACGGTTTCCACCGCCCTGGCACAGGCGGCCGATGGCCGGCGCGAAGTCATCATCGATCAGGACATGTTCGGGCCGGGCGGCAGCAACATGAACTCGGTGCTGATGTTGCTCCAGGCACCCGACGTCGACGTGCTGGGCATCGTCGTCAGCAGCGGCGACGGCTGGCGCGACGAGGAGATCGCGCAGACCTTGCGCATGCTGGAGCTGGTCGGGCGCCCCGAGGTGCCGGTCTACGCGGGCGCAGCGTTCCCGTTGCTCAACAACGCTGCGCGCATGAAGGCTTGGGAGCGCCGCTACGGGCCCCTGGTGTGGAAGGGGGCGTGGACGGAGTCGTTCGGCGGACAGCCCCGTGCGCAGTACCATGCCGACCCGTTCCTGGTGCCGCCGCTGGCCGCGGGCGCGCCGTCGCTGAAGGTGCAGGCCGAGAGCGGCGTCAGCTTCATGATCCGCACCGTGCACCAGCGTCCGGGCCGCGTGACGCTGTGGATGGGCGGGCCGTCGACCGATCTTGCGTTGGCGGCGCGCCAGGATCCCGGCTTCGCCGCGGCCACGCGGGAGCTCGTCTTCATGGGCGGGAGCTTCAACCCCGTGGCGGCGGACAACGCATTCGCCGACGAGTACGCCCATTCGCCGCGGCGCGAATTCAACATGCTGTGGGATGCCGAGGCGGCATCGGCCGTTCTGCACGAGGCTTGGCCGCGCATCGTGCAGATCCCGGTCGACCCGACGACGAAGACGTTCTTCCGCAAGGCGCTGTACGCCGAGATCGGCCGTGCCGGCACGCCGATGGCCGACTATGTCGCCAGTCACGCGGAAGACTTTCCGATGTGGGACGAACTCGCGGCAGCCGTGTGGCTGGATCCGACGCTTGTCAGGCGCAGCCAGAAGATGCTGGAGGACGTCGCGGCCGGCGATGGCGCCGACTACGGCAGCACGCTCAGCTGGCCGATCGGTCGCGGTCCGGGCTTGGGCGAGCGTGAGGTCGAGGTCGTCCAGGACGTGGACGTGCCCCGCTTCGAGCGCCTGACGGTCAAGCTGCTCGGCGGGAGGCGGGCGCCCGCGCCTTGAGACGCGGCGCGCGCGCGAGCGGCGCCTTCCGTCGTCCGGGCAACGCCCCGGCCCTTTCTCGACCCGGTGTCCGGAAAAAATGCGAAGCGCCTGAAAGAAACGTGCCGATGTGCGCCGGCAGGACGGCACTCACAGGCCGCCCGGGCGGGGATGCTCCAGGTCCCATGGGGCGACGTCGCCCTTGAATCGATCCGCCAGGAAGTCCACCAGCAAGCGCAGCGCCAGCGGCTGGTGCTGGCGCGAGAGATAGATGGCGTGGATGCCCAACGCGATCGGTGCATCGTCCGGCAGCAACGACACCAGGCGCCCGGAGCGCAGGTCGTCGCCCACATAGTAGGTCGGCAGCATGCCGATCCCGGCGCCGGATAGAACGGCCCGGCGGAGCACGGCCGTCTCGTTCGTGGAGAAGCTCCAGTTCACGGGTACGTCGAAGGTCGTCCCCGCGCGCGTCAGGCGGTATTGCTTGCCCTGCCCGAAGGCGTGCGCGATGCAGCGGTGGCGATGCAGATCCTCGGGCGCCCGAGGCCACCCGTGCCGCTCGAGGTAGGCCGGCGAGGCGCACAGCATCGACCGACAGGTCGCGAGCCGTCGCGTGATCATGGCCGGGTCGAGCTGATTGGTGATGCGGACGGCGAGGTCGACGCGCTCGGAAATGAGGTCGAGCGCCTCGTCACCGACCGAGAGGACGAATTCGACCTGCTGGTGTCGATGCTGGAAATCAACCAGGGCCGACGTCAGCTGGGCATCGGCAAAGGAGCCCGACGTCGTCACGCGCAGCAAGCCCGAGGGCTCGCGCCGGCGCTCGGATGCGCTGTACTCGGCGTCCGACGCGATCTCGAGCATCTGCCGGCACGACGACAACGCTCCGACGCCCGCGTCCGTGACGCTGATCCGCCTCGTGGTCCGATGCAGCAGGCGCGCGCCAAGCCAGGTCTCGATCGCCGCGAGATAGCGGCTGACCATCGCCGCCGACATGTCCAGATGCTCGGCAGCCTGCGTGAGGCTCCCGCGATCAGCCACCTCGACGAAGACACGTGCGGCGGTCAGACGATCCATTTCACCGATCCATGCAAAGAACAAGAGAGTGAAGCGTAGTTTATCGACCAGGCAGGACAGCCTATCGTGGCAGCGCCCGTTGCACTCCATTTCACAGAGGAAACAGACATGTCCCAAGCGCCGCCGCCTGTCGTGACGTCGGATCGCCGTCGCCTCCACCTGCATCGCATCGCCGCGCTTGCGTTCGCGTTCGTTGCCTGTGCCGCAGGGCCGATCCATGCGCAGGGCACGACGGAGGCGGGACCGCCGCTCGTCGAACGCGATGGCACCGGCCGGTCGTTGACCGAGCTCTACGCCGCGGCGCTGCGGGAGGGCAATGCACTGACCGTGTACGCCGGGGGCGACGAGGTCACACAGGGTTTCGGCACCAAGGCCGCGTTCGAGAAGCAGTTCCCCGGCATCCGGCTCGACATCGTCGTCGACCTGAGCAAGTACCACGACGCACGCATCGAGGAGGAATTGCTGCGCAAGGCCTTGAAGGTGGACGTCGCGCACCTGCAGACCCTGCATGACTTCGACGACTGGGCCCGTCGCGGTCTGCTGTTGCCGTACAAGCCCATCGGCTGGGATCAGGTTCCGGCGGCCTACAAGGACCCCGAGGGCAGGTTCACCGGCTTGTTCATGCTCACGTTCGCCAACAGCTACAACAAGACCCTCGTCGCCGCCGACCAGGCGCCGCGCGACTACGTCGACTTCCTCAAGCCCGAGTTCAGGAACCGCATCGTCATCGCCTACCCGAACGACGACGACGCCGTCCTGTACGTGTTCGACAAGATCATCCAGCGCTACGGCATCGGGTTCATCGACAAGCTGCAGGCCAACGGCGTGCAGTGGGTGCGCGGCACGCAGACGCCGCGCGACGCCGTCGAGGCCGGCAAATATGCCGTGTCGACCGGTACCTCGGGCAGCTTCGTGCCGGTCGAGTCGGCCAACACGCGCTTCGTGCTGCCCGCCAACGACCCGTTCCTGACCTGGGCGCAGACCGGCGCGATCTTCAAGGATGCCCCCCATCCGGCCGCCGCGAAGCTGTATGTCAGCTGGATGCTGTCGCTTCCCAGGGCGTCCAATCCCAGGCAGTTCCCCCTGCGCAAGGACGTGGCGCCACCACCCGGCTTCGGCCCCGTCAGCCAATACAACACGAGCCCCGAGGACTTCCTCGCCTTCATGCGCGATCGCGCGCGCGTGGAACGGCTCAAGAGCCTGTTCGAGCGCCTGATCGGGCCCGTTCAGGGCATCTCGCCGTTGAAGGATTGACGGGTGGTTCGTCGACATCGCCCGCCCTTGGCATACGGTTCGCTTCCGTCGATCCCTTTCTGCCACTCGTTCTCGCCTGCGATGAGGCACCGACAAATCAAGGGCCCCTGAATGACCAAGACCTTGCGCTATGTGTTCGACCCCCTGTGCGGCTGGTGCTACGGCGCCATCCAGGCGGTCTCCGTGCTTTCCGGGAGTCCGGCGGTCCAGCTGCACCTGATGCCCAGCGGCCTGTTCTCCGGTCCGGGGGCTCGCCCGATGGACGACGCATTCGCTGCCTACGCCTGGAGCAATGACCAACGCATCGAACGGCTGACGGGCCAGCATTTCAGCGAACGCTACCGCGGCCAGGTACTGGCTGATCACGATCAGATGTTCGACAGCGGTCCCGCGTCGGTCGCGCTGACCGCCGTGGCCCTGACCGCGCCCCGGCGCGAGCTGGATGCACTCAAGGCAATTCAACGAGCTCGCTTCGTGGACGGCCTGGACGTGACACGGCTGGAAACGCTCGCTGCGCTCCTCCATGCGCACGACCTGGACCATGCCGCGGCGCTTCTGGTGGAGCCGGCTTCAAAGTTGCTCGACGCCCATCTGGCCCGCGTCGACCAGGCGCAGGCGCTGCTGCAGGCCTGCGGTGCGCGTGGCGTGCCGGCGTTCATCCTGGAGGAAGGCGGGCGCCCGAAGTTGCTGGATGGGAGCTCCCTCTACGCGAATCCGCACGCCCTCCTGGAGCAGTTCACCACGGCGTGAAGCGCTCGCGCCGTATTTGGTTCATTGGCAGTTTCGCCGCAGACAAGGAAGATCATGATGACTCGCAGAGACTTCGTTCAGACCACCGCCGCCGCCGCTAGCGCAACCGCACTGGCAGGCGTCGGGCAGGGCGCACTGGCTGCCTCGAGCCCCCTCCAGTGGAAGCACTTCCCCGCAGGCGAGAACGGGTTCTTCCGTGCGCCGGTGCTGCTCTCCGGCACGAAGGAGGCGATCCTCGTCGACGGCGGATTTTCGCTGCCGGACGGTCGCGCCGTCGCCGAAGCCATCAAGGCCTCCGGCAAGACGCTGACCACGATCTACATCAGCCAGAGCGATCCTGACTACTACTTCAGCCTCGGACCGATCAAGGCGGCGTTTCCGTCGGCCAGGGTGATCGCAGCGTCCGCGACGATCGCGGCGATCAAGGCCAGTGCCGAGAAGAAGCTGGCAGTCTGGGGGCCCCAGCTCAAGGAGAACGGACCCCAACAGCTCGCCGATCTCGTCATCCCCGAAGCTTTCGACGGCGCCGCGCTGAGCCTTGAAGGCCATCGCATCGACATCGTGCCCGCCGAGGGGCTCGAGAACCGCCGGTACCTGTGGGTGCCTTCCCTCGACGCCGTATTCGGTGGCGTGTTGGTATTTTCCGGATTGCATGTGTGGACCGCCGACACGTCGACCTCCCAGGCGCGGGCAGCCTGGATCCGGACGCTCGACGCCATCGCGGCACGCAAGCCCAACGTGGTGGTTCCTGGCCACATGGCCGTCAACGGCTCCATCGACACCTCTGCCGTCGCCTACACGCGCGACTACCTCGTCGCGTTCGACGAGGAACTCGCCAAGGCGACGGACAGCACGGCGCTGATCGCCGCGATGACCCGGCGCTATCCGAACGCCGGCCTGCCCGCGGCGCTGCAGATCGGCGCCAAGGTGGCCAAGGGCGAGATGAAGTGGGGCTGATCGGGATGGCCACCAACCTCGACATCATCCGCGCCACCTACGAAGGTCCGTCGGAGCAGAACGGCAAGAACCTCGAGTCCGCGCTGGCGCCGGATGCCAGCTGGACGGAGGCGGCCGGCTTCCCCTATGCCGGGACCTACATCGGTGCCGAGCAGATCTTCGCCAGCGTCTTCCAGCGGCTCGCGACCGAATGGATCGACTATCAGGCCAAGGTCCACACCTATCTGTCCGATGGCGACCGGGTCGCGGCGTTCGGCGTCTACTCGGGCACCTACCGCGCGACGGGTAAGGCAATGTCGGCCACCTTCGCGCACCTGTACCGCCTGAAGGACGGCAAGATCGTCACCATGGAGCAGTACGTCGACAGCCACTCGGTGCAGTTGGCCATGCAATCTCGTTAGCTGGCGAGATCGCTGTTCGGCCAGAAGCAGTCCTTCGCGAACAGCGCCTCTTGGGCGATTCGGTCGACTACCGAAGCCTGGACACATTCCGACGTGTGTCCGCGGCTTTTCGACTTTGGTGTCGTTCCCAGGGCTGGAGACCGAGGTTTCAGAGGACCCTCTTCGGCCTGCCGCGCATCCGATCAAGTCGGGAAGGCGCGTCGAAACATCTTGTAACCGTGATGGATTCGACGCGGCGCGTCCCGCTGCGCGAAAGCGGAGTGCGCCCCAACCGGAATGGCGGTCCTAGCATCAGGCCGCGCTGATCACAACAAGCTTCCGTCGGAGGCACGGCGCACCGGTCGCGACGGCATCCGCCGCACCCGCGCCGGCACTGGAGGGAAATCGTCATGTCGAACACGAAGAAGTCCGCCGCTCCCACTCGCGCCATGGGCGCCGCCACCCTGCTGCTCGCCGCCGCCGTCGTCCTGGAGGTGACCGGGCTGCAGGCGTTGTCGCACGGCTCCGGCCGCTGGATGACCGCGGCCGCCGCCGACGGCGCCACGATCTACACGGAGGTCGACCGCGCCCCGGCCGGCATGGACACCCTGGCGCAAGCCGGCTACTGAACCCCGCGGCACGCGCACGAGGGGCCGCTCCGCACCGCGCGGGCCGGCCCCTTCGCATTGGCGCGGCCCGCGGCCGTTCGGCGGCGGAAAACGTGCATTCGACGGCCGGGCGGCACCGGCGGTCGACCCGGGGACGGCCCGGCCCGCCGTGCGTCTATCATCCGCCCTGAATGCAACTCGCAAGCCAAGTGGAGGCCGCCATGTCTTTGATGGGATTCATCAAGAAGCAGTTCATCGATGTCATCGAATGGCAGGAGCCGGGCGACGGCATCCTGGCGTGGCGTTATCCGATGCAGGACAACGAGATCCAGAACGGCGCGCGGCTGACGGTGCGCGAGTCGCAGGCCGCGCTGTTCGTCAACGAAGGCCGCGCGGCGGACGCGTTCGGGCCCGGCTTGTACACGCTGAACACGCACACGCTGCCGCTGCTCACCAACCTGATGAACTGGGACAAGCTGTTCGCGTCCCCGTTCAAGAGCGACGTCTATTTCTTCAGCACCCGCCTGCAGGTCGACCAGCGCTGGGGCACGCCGCAGCCCGTCACGCTGCGCGACAAGGACTTCGGCGCCATCCGCATCCGCGCGTTCGGCAACTATTCGTGGCGCGTCGCCGACCCGAAGCTGTTCCAGCAGCAGGTCTCGGGCACGCGCGGCACCTACACGGTCGACGAGATCGACGGCCAGCTGCGCGGTCTGATGCTGCAGCACCTGTCCGACGCGGTGGCCCAGAGCGGCATCCCGTTCCTGGACCTCGCCGCCAACCAGGTCGAGTTCGCCACGCAGATCAAGTCGGCGTGCGCGCCGGCGTTCGCCAACCTGGGCCTCGCGCTCGACGCGGTCACGGTGCAGAACGTGTCGCTGCCCGACGAGCTGCAGAAGATCCTCGACCAGAAGATCGGCATGGGCATGGTCGGCCAGAACATGGGCGCGTTCATGCAGTACCAGACGGCGCAGTCCATCCCCGACATGGCCAAGGCCGCCGGTGATGGCGGCGGCGGCATCGCCGGCGGCGCGATGGGCCTGGGCGCCGGCGTGGCGCTGGGCCAGGTGCTGGCCGGCAACATCGCGAGCGGCCTCGGCACGGGCATCGCCACCGCGGCGGCCGCCAGCGGCGAGCATCCGCCGGTGCAGGACGTGATGGCGCTCATCGAGAAGCTGGGCGACCTGAAGGCCAAGGGCATCCTCACCGAGGAAGAGTTCGCGGCCAAGAAGACCGAGCTGCTGAAGAAGCTGTGAGGCCGCGCCAGCCATCGCGGCGCATCGGGGGGGCGTCGTGCGCACGCGCGCACGCGCGTGACGCGTTCACGCTCATGCCCGCGCCCGCGAAGGCGGCCGCCTGATGGCCACCGCCCCGCAACGCGCCTGGCGCGCGGCGTGCCCGAACTGCGGCGCGCCCGTCGACTTCCTCTCGCCGGCATCGGCCAGCGCGGTCTGCAGCTTCTGCCGCAGCACGCTGGTGCGCGACGGCGAGGCGCTGCGCAAGATCGGCACCAGCGCCGAGGTCTTCGACGACTTCACGCCGCTCACCATCGGCGCCAGCGGCTCGTACCAGGGCAGCGCCTTCATGCTGGTGGGCCGGCTGCAGTTCGGCACCGACGAAGGCCCGTGGAACGAATGGCACGCGCTGTTCGACAACGGGCGCAGCGGCTGGCTGTCGGAGGACAACGGCCGCTACGTGTTCGCCTTCGACCTGCCGGTGTCAGCAGGCACGCCGCTGCCCGAGCAACTGCAGGCCAGCGCCCCGGTCACGGTCGACGGCCGCCCGTGGCGCGTGGCCTCCGTGGTGCGCGCGAAGCTGCTGGCCGCGCAGGGCGAGCTGGTGCAGCCGCCGCCGGCGGACCGCGCGATCGTCGTCTCCGACTTGCGCAACACCGCCGACGAGGTGGGCACGCTGGAGTCGGTCGACGGCAAGCTCACGAGCTGGTCCGTCGGGCGCTCGGTGCGCCTGGCCGACCTGAAGATGTCGGGGCTGCGCGAGACCGGCATCGCCGGCGCGGGCGAGAAGACGATCAAGGCGCAGTCGCCCCCCTGCCCCAACTGCGGCGCGCCGCTGAAGATCACGCTGGCGACGACGCAGTCGGTGGTGTGCGACAGCTGCAAGTCGGTGGTCGACCTGTCCAAGGGCATCGGCCCGGACATGGCGCACTACGCGCAGCTGAACCGCATGGAGCCGGGCATCCCGCTGGGGCGCACCGGCACGCTGCCGATCCCCAGCGGCGCGGCCCCGCTGCCGTGGCAGGTCGTCGGCTACATGGAACGCATGGAGCTGATGTCCGCCGGCTCCGACGAGGCCGAAGCGTGGCGCGAGTACCTGCTGTACAACCGCCAGGAAGGCTTCGCCTTCCTCGTGGACACCAACGAGGGCTGGAGCGTCGCCCGCGTGCTCACGGGCGTGCCGGAAGTGCGCGCCCAGTCGGCCAGGTGGTACGGCACCCAGTACGCGAAGCGCTGGACGTACACCTCCGAAACGACCTACGTTCTTGGCGAGTTCTACTGGAAGGTGCAGGCCAGCCAGCGCACGCAGCACGAGGACTACGAAGGCTCGGCCAGTGGCCACCGCGCGTTCCTGAGCAAGGAGAGCACGGCCAGCGAGACGACCTGGTCGGCCGGCGAATCGATTCCCGCGCCCATGGTGGCCAAGGTGTTCGGCCTCGACGCGGACGCCGGTGCGCAGCTGCAGCGCGGGGGACCGATGGCAGGCGGCGGGTCGTCGCTCGCCGGGCTCGTGGGCGCGGGCGGCCTGATCTCGTGGCCGACGCTGATCGTGCTGCTGATCGTCGTGATGCTCCTGCTCGCCTGGTGCAGCCAGGACTCCTGCCGCGACGTCAAGCGCGCGTACGGGGCCTACAGCGCGGAATACCAGCAATGCAAGTCGCGCTCGGCCGCGGGAACGCGCTCGTACAACGGCACCGGCGGCGCCTGGGGCGGTTTTTCGTCCGGCGGCGGCGGCCACAAGTAGCCCGTCGCGACACCCTCTGATTTGTGAAGGAGAACCCCATGAACGCAATCGAGTGGCTTCACCCCGCGGTGATCGGCGGCACCGTCCTGTACGCCGTCATCGGCGTCGTCGTGCTGTGGCTGGCCTTCGTCATCATCGACTGGATCACGCCCTACAAGCTGTGGGAGCAGATCGTCGAGGAGAAGAACATGGCGCTGGCCGTCGTGGTCGGCTCGATGTTCATCGCACTGGGCATGATCATCGCCGCCGCGATCCACGGTTGATGCCCCTGGGTCAAACCAAGGCCGACGGCGGCGCGCTGCCGCGCGTCGGCTCCGGCGAGCTCGCGCTGCTCGCGTCCGTCTTCGTGGTGGCCGCCTGCGGCCTGGTGTACGAGCTGTGCGCCGGCGCGCTCGCCAGCTACCTGCTCGGCGACTCGGTGCTGCAGTTCTCCACCGTGATCGGCACCTACCTGTTCGCGATGGGCCTGGGCTCGTGGGCGTCGCGCCACGTGCGCGAGAACCTCGCGGGCATGTTCGTGCGGGTGGAGCTGATCGTGGGCGTGGTGGGCGGCCTGATGCCGGCCGTGCTGTTCGCCGCGCACGCCACGCTGCCGGCGGCCAGCATGATCTCGTTCAAGGTGCTGCTGTACGGGCTGGTGACCATCGTGGGCATCGGCGTCGGCCTCGAGATCCCCATCGTCATGCGGCTGCTCGATCGCCACCTGAAGGGCCGCGACAGCCTGTCGACGCTGGTCTCGCAGGTGCTCACCTTCGACTATCTCGGCTCGCTGGTGGTGTCGGTGGCCTTCCCGCTGCTGCTGGTGCCGCACCTGGGCATCGTGCGCTCGGGCGTGTTCTTCGGCCTGCTCAACACGCTGGTGGCGATCTGGTCGATGTGGCTGTTCCGCGCCGAGATCCCGCGCTGGCGCTGGGTGGGCGTGCAGTGCGGCGCCCTCTTCGCGCTGCTGGTGGCGGCGATGGCCGCCGGCGACCTGCTCACCACGTGGTCGGAGGACCAGTTCTACGGGCCCGGCGTGGTCGTGCACGAGTCGACGCCCTACCAGCGCATCGTCGTCACCTCGCAATCGGGCACGCTGCGGCTGTTCCTCAACGGCAACCTGCAGTTCAACTCGAAGGACGAGTACCGGTACCACGAGGCGCTGGTGCACCCGGCGATGGCCGGCTACGGCGCGCCGCGGCGCGTGCTGGTGCTGGGCGGCGGCGACGGGCTGGCGATCCGCGAGATCCTGAAGTACCCGTCGGTGGAACAGGTCACGCAGATCGAGCTCGATCCCGCGATGACGCGCCTGTTCACCACCGACAAGACGCTGTCGGCGCTGAACCGGCACGCGCTGACGTCGCCCAAGGTGCGCATCGTCAACGCCGATGCCTTCGCCTGGCTCGAGCAGCACGACGACCAGTACGACGTCATCGTGGTCGACTTCCCCGACCCGAGCAACTACGCGCTCGGCAAGCTGTACTCCACCAGCTTCTACGAGCTCGTCGACCAGCACCTGGCCGCGGCCGGCTACGCGGTGGTGCAGACGACCTCGCCGCTGATCGCGCGGCGCAGCTTCTGGACGGTGGCCACGACGCTGGAGGCGGTGGGCCTGCACGTCGTGCCCTACCACGTCCACGTGCCCAGCTTCGGCGAGTGGGGCTTCCTCATCGCCAGCCATCGGCCGTGGGGGCTGCCGCGCACGCTGCCCGCCGGCATGCGCTTCCTCACGCTGCCCGGCATGCAGGCGCTGCTCGATTTCCCGCCCGACATGGCGCGCGTGCCCGCCGAGCCGAACCGCCTCTCGAACCAGACGCTGGTGCGCACGTTCGAGGAGGAATGGGGCAAAGTGCATGATTAGCCCCCACGCTCGCTCGCGCTCGCTGCCCCCCGAGGGGGCCGGCCGCGACCGGACCGGCGGAGCCGGTTCCGGCGCTCCCTCGGACTTCATGGCGGCTCGGCCAGCGCCGGCGGCGGCACGGTTTCATGCCTAGATCACCGTTCCGGCCGGCATCGCCGACGCGCCGGGATTTCCTGGGCGCTGCGCTGGCAGCGATGCCAGCGCCGGCGGCGTTTCATGGCTAGATCACCGTTCCGGCCGGCATCGCCAACGCGCCGGGATTTCCTGGGCGCCGCGCTGGCAGCGCCGGCGATCCTCACGGGGTGCGCGAAGCCGGACGACTGGCGCACGCGGGTCGAGGGGCGCTGGATCGGCGACAACAGCGCGCTGGGCCATCGGGTGCGCGATCGCGCGCGCGACGCCCGCGAGCACCCGCCCGCAGGCGCGCGCGAGCGGCGCTGCGACGTGCTCGTCGTGGGCAGCGGCATCGCGGGCCTGGCGGCGGCGCGCACGCTGCAGCGCGCGGGCATCGCCGATTTCGCCGTGCTGGAGCTCGAGGACGCGGCCGGGGGCAACAGCCGCGGCCATGCGATGCAGGGACTTCGCTGTCCGATCGGCGCGCACTACCTGCCGCTGCCGGGGCCGGAGGCCGGCGACATCCAGGCCTGGCTGGTCGAGATCGGCCTGGCCCGGTCCACCGCCGCCGGCCTGAAGTGGGACGAGCGCCACCTGTGCCACACCCCGCAGGAGCGCCTGTTCATCAACGGCCGCTGGCAGGACGGCATGCTGCCGCTGGTGCCGCGCGATTCGGCCACGCAGGCGCAGTACCGCAAGCTCGCAAGGGCCATCGCCGACGCCGGGCGGCTGGGCTTCGCGCTGCCCACCGCACGCGGCCCCTGGACGCCCGCGCACGCCGCGCTCGACGCCGTGCCGGCTGCGCAATGGCTGCGCGCGCAGGGGCTGGACGACCCCCTGCTGCTCACCTACCTCGACTACTGCTGCCGCGACGACTACGGCGCCGGCACCGCCACCGTCTCGGCGTGGGCGCTGGTGCACTACTTCGCCAGCCGGCACGGCTTCAGCGCGCCGGGCGACGACACGAACGACCGCGACCCGGTGCTCACCTGGCCCGACGGCAACGCGCCGCTCGCGCAGGCCCTGCGCCAGCCGTACGCCGACCGCGTGCACACGGGCCGCGCGGTGCTACGCATCGACGAGGGCGTGAACGGCGTCGAGGCCTGGGCGTTCGCGGGCGACGAGGTCGAGCACTGGACGGCCCGCCACGCGATCGTCGCCACGCCGCTGTTCATCGCGGCGCATGTGCTGCGCGCGCCCCCGGCCGCGCTCGTCGAGGCCGCGAAGGCGCAGCGCCGCGCGCCCTGGATGGTGGCCAACCTGCGGCTCGACACGCTGCCGCTCGATCGCGTCGGTGCGCCGCTGTCGTGGGACAACGCCATCCACGGCAGCCCGTCGCTGGGCTATGTCGATTCGCAGCACCAGAGCCTGGCGAGCGTCGTCGGCCCGCGCCTGCTGTCGGCGTACTGGGCCTTCCCCGACAACGAGCGCAAGCGGCTGCTGCAGATGTCGTGGCAGGACGCGACGCAGCTGATCCTCGACGACCTGCGCGGCGTGCATCCGGACCTGTCCGAGCGCCTGCAACAGGTCGACATCGTGCGCCACGGCCACGCCATGGCCATCCCCACGCCGGGCCAGCGCTCGAGCGCGGCGCTGGCGGCGATCCCCGGCTGCGCCACGCGGCTGAGCTTCGCGCATGCCGACCTGTCGGCCTACTCGGTGTTCGAAGAGGCGTTCGCGCGCGGCGAGGACGCGGGCCGACGCGCGGCGCTGAGACTCGCAAGCGTGGCGAGCTGACCACGACGGCGGCATCTTTACCCCGGCGCAACACAGGGCGCCTGCATTGCAGAACGGGGCTTCGCGCGCACTCTTCGCGCTGGAAAAACTAACCGTTACATCATGCGCGGGAAGAAGCGCGGCGCGCCGTTCGTTGTGTTCTTGACGATCCTGCGCAGGCGCCGCGACAAGCCCGCGAGCCGAAGCCGGTCGTCGCACAGCGCGGCGACAGGCCATGGGTACGGCGATTGCCAAAAGCGTCCCCATGCCCGGTGCGACATTGTCGTGCAGCCCCGTTCGGAGAATTCCCTCCGCGCGATCGGCAGCATGGCAGCCATGCGCAGCGCGGCGGACGTAAGGTTTGTCAGCGAACGAGAAAACGCCCTGGAAACAAGGGCTCTCCGAAGCCACCCCGTGATGTCTCCAACAACTTCGACAGGAGTGAGTCCATGATTCGAATGAACGTGCGCGCCATCCACACGCTGGCCGCGGCCGCGGCGCTGGCCTGCCTCGGCAACGCCTTCGCGCAAGGCAACGACACCTACAACCCGAACGCCTACATCCTGCTCAATGGCAGCGCGGTCAAGCCCGATTCCAAGTACCCGGAGGACAAGACCGGCTGGGGCGGCGGCCTGAAGGTCGGCATCCCGCTGAGCCCCAGCTGGGACCTGCAGGTCGGCGGCAACTACGCCGCGTCCACCGACCACGGCGCCAACTTCCACCAGACGCTCGCCGGCGTCGACGCGCTGTACCTGTTCACGCCGGCAGGCTTCCGTCCGTTCGTGCTGGTGGGCGCGGGCGCTGCGCGCGACCACTTCGGCGACGGCGTGAACGGCACCTTCAAGAAGACGGCGCCGTACATCAACGCGGGCCTGGGCTTCCAGTACAAGTTCACCCCGACGCTGGGCATGCAGGCCGACATCCGCGAGGTCGGCACGTTCTATTCCGGCCGCGTGCAGCCCTACGACATGAAGCACACGGCCAACACGTATGCCAACGTGGGCCTGACCTGGGCCTTCGGCGGCCCGCCGGCACCGCCGCCGGTGCCGGTCGCGACCACCACGCGCACCGTCGAGACCACCACCGTCACCACGCCGCCCCCGCCTCCGCCGCCGCCCGCGCCGCTGCCCCCGCCGCCGCCGGTGATGAAGAAGTACACGCTGTCGGCCAGCGAGCTGTTCGGCTTCGACAGCGCCAAGCTGGGCCCGAACCAGCCCAAGCTCGACGAAGTGGCGTCCACGATGCAGGCCAACGCCGACATCGCCAGCGTCACCATCGTCGGCTACACCGACCGCCTGGGCAGCAAGCTGTACAACCAGAAGCTGTCGGAGCAGCGCGCGAACGCGGTCAAGGCCTACCTCGTGGGCAAGGGCGTCGCGGGCAACCGCCTGACCGCCGTCGGCAAGGGCGAGGCCGATCCGGTCGTCGAGTGCAAGGATGAGAAGAAGCGCGCCGCGCTGATCAAGTGCCTGGAGCCGAACCGCCGCGTCGAGATCGAGCCGGTGACGTTCGTCAAGCAGGTGCAGCAATGACCTGACGTCGCGTCACCCAGACGCGCAGGCCCGCCCGCAGCGATGCCGGCGGGCCTGTTCGTTCCCGCATCGGTGTCAGGTCTTGAAACCACTCGAGTGGATTCAAGACCTGACACCGCGGGATCGGGTTTCCCCGCTGCCCACGGCGCACGGGCAGCCGCAGGATCGCGGCCACATGTTCCAGGAGACGCTCGATGAACACGATCACCGCGGCCTCGCAGGGCCAGGGCGATGCCACGGCCGACGCGGTCTACCGCAAGGTGGCGTTGCGGCTGATCCCGCTGCTGTTCCTTTGCTACATCGCGGCCTACCTCGATCGCGTCAACGTCGGCTTCGCGAAGCTGCAGATGCTGCAGGCGCTGCAGCTCAGCGAGGTGGTGTACGGCTGGGGCGCGGGCATCTTCTTCGTCGGGTATTTCATC
>JBJMWE010000444.1:0-22769 GCA_045810285.1 Vitreoscilla sp.
AGGACACCGCGCGCCACCTCGCCGACGGCGCCCTGGCCGCGCTGGAGGCCACGCTTGCCGAGGCGCAGCCCGCGCCGTCCGGCGACGAACGGGCCCTGCCGTGATCGCCGGGCGCTCGCCCGCCAGCCCCCGGAGGAGCCTGGCATCTCCGCCCCCTCGCCTGGAATGACCTCATGAACCTCTTCGTCGTCGGTACCGATACGGGTATCGGCAAGACCCACGTCACCTGCGCCCTGCTGCACGCGCTCGCGCGACGCCATGCACGCGTATGCGGCATGAAGCCGATCGCCTCGGGGGGCGTGCAGGCCGAGGACGGCCTTGCCAACGAGGACTCGATCGCGCATCGCGCCGCGTCCACGGTACGCGTGCCGCCGTCGCTGGACAACCCGATCCTGCTGCCGGAGCCGCTGTCGCCGCACCTGTCGGCGGCGCGTGCCGGCACCTCCATCGACTTGGACGTCGTGTTGAAGGCCGTGGCCGAACTGCGCGCGCGCGCCGACGCGCTGGTCGTCGAAGGCGCCGGCGGCTTCCTGGTGCCGCTCGGTGAAACGCAGACGGGCGCCGACCTCGCCGTCGCGATGGGCCTGCCCATCGTGCTGGTGGTGGGCATGCGCCTGGGCTGCCTCAACCACGCGCTGCTGACCGCCGAGGCGATCCGCGCGCGCGGCCTCGTGCTGGCCGGCTGGGTCGCCAACCGCGTCGATCCCGACTTCCTCTGTCCCGACGAGAACCTGGCCTACCTGCGCACGCACCTGGGTGCGCCGCTGTGGGCCGACCTGCCTTTCTCCGCCACGCCCGACCCGCGCGCCGACGCCGACCGCTTCACGCTTCCCGCATGACCCCTCCCACTGATGCCGGGCCGTCCTGGCTCGACGAGATCCCGCAGCGCCTCGCCGCGCTGGACGCCGCCCACCTCACCCGCCGCCGCCGCGAGGTGCGGCCCGACGACGGCGCCAGCCTGTGGGTGGACGGCCGCCGCATGCTGGCGTTCTGCAGCAACGACTACCTGGGCCTGTCGCAGCACCCCGCGTTGCGCGAGGCCGCCATCGCCGGCGCGCACCGCTATGGCGTCGGCAGCGGCGCATCGCCGATGGTCAGCGGCCACAGCGAGGCCAACGCCGCGCTCGAGCGCGAACTCGCCGAGTTCGTCGGGCTGGAACGCGCGCTGTACTTCTACGCCGGCTACGCCACCAACGCGAGCATCGTCCCCGCGCTCGTGGGCCCGGGCGACGCGCTGTTCTCGGATGCGCTGAACCACGCCTGCCTGATCGACGGTGCGCGGCTGTCCAAGGCCGCCATCCACCGCTTCGACCATGCCGACCTGGCGCAGCTCGACGCGCTCCTGCAGGCCAGCCCCGCGCGTCGCAAGCTGGTGATCAGCGACGCGGTGTTCAGCATGGACGGCGACATCGCCGACATTCGCGGGCTGATCGCGCTGTGCGAACGCCACGACGCGCTGCTGCTGCTGGACGACGCGCACGGCTTCGGCGTGTGCGGGCCGCAGGGCCGCGGCGCGCTCGCGGCGGTCGCGCGCACGGGCGCGCAGGCGAGCCGCCGCGTCGTCTACATGGCCACGCTCGGCAAGGCCGCGGGCGTGGCCGGCGCGTTCGTGGCCGGCAGCCACGTGCTCGTCGAATGGCTGCTGCAGAAGACGCGCAGCTACACCTTCGCCACCGCCGCGCCCGCGATGCTGGCCGAGGGCGTGCGCGCCGCGCTGCGCGTGTTCCGCGACGAGCCGGCACGGCTCGCGCAGCTGCACGGCAACATCGCCCGCCTGCGCGCCGGGCTGCCGGCCGCGATCGAAGGCACGCGCTGGACGCTGCTGCCGTCCGGGACCGCCGTGCAGGCGCTCGTCATCGGCGCCAACGACGAAGCGCTGCGCGTGATGCAGTCGCTCGCCGACGCCGGGCTGTGGGTGCCGGCGATCCGCCCGCCGACCGTGCCCGAAGGCACCGCGCGCCTGCGCATCGCGCTGTCGGCCGCGCACACGTCGGCGGACATCGACACGCTGCTGCGCGGCCTCGCGCTGGCGGCGCGATCCAGCGGGGCATGCCTGACCCGCTGACCTCGAGCGGCCTCAGCGCCGTTCGTCGCCCTCGGGCTTGCGTGGCTTGTCCTTCTTCGCGTCGGCCGCGGCCTTGGCGCGCGCCTCGTTGTCGGCCTTGGCCCTCGCGGCCTGCGCCTGCTGCGCTTGCTGCGCCTGCTGCAGTTGCTCGCGCTGCTGCGCCTGCGCCCGCACGGCTTCGGCCTGGGCGCGCTGCTGCTGCTCCTGCTGCGCATGCCGGGCCTGCTCCTCCTGTGCGCGTCGCGCCTGCTCCTGCTGCGCCCGTTGCTGCGCTTGCTCCTGGCGGGCCCTCGCGGCCTGCGCCTGTTGCGCCTCCTGCGCTTGCGCCGCCTGGGCCTTCTGCGCCTGCTCGGCCTGCGCGCGTTGCTGCTGTTGCAGCTTCTGCGCCTGCGCCTGCTGCGCCTTTGCAGCCTGTTCCTGTTGCGCCTGCTGCGCCTGTTGTCGGGCCTTCTGCGCTTGCTCCGCCTGCGCCTGCTCGGCCTGAGCGCGTTGCTGCGCCTGCTGCTGTTGCAGCTTCTGCGCCTGCTCCTGCTGCGCCTTCGCGGCCTGCTCCCGCTGCGTCTCCTGCGCCTGCTCGGCCTGCGCCTTGCGCGCCTGCTCCTGCAGCTGCGCCTGCTGTTGCTGCTGTGCCTGTTGTTGCTTCAGTGCCTGCTCCTGCTGCGCTTTCGCGGCCTGTTCCTGCTGCGCCTTCGCAACCTGCTCCTGCTGCGCACGTTGCTGCGCCTGCTGCTGGCCTTGCTGTTGCATCGCCTGCATCTGCGCCTGCCGCTGTCTCAGCGCCTGCTCCTGCGGCGCCGTGAGCGGCGGCTGGCCCTGCTGGGCACGCTGCTGCTGCGCCTGCTGGATCATCTGCGCCTGCCGGGCCTGCTGCGCCTGCTGGGCCTGCAACTGCGCGCGCTGCTGCGCGGCCTGGGCCGCCTGGGTCGAGGGAGTCGGCGTCGCCCCCGGATGCGCCACGGGCAGGCGCACCGGCTGGGCCGGGGGCAGCGCCGGCGCCTGGTGGCCCGGTTGCCAGACGGCCACCGCGTTCGTCGATCGGGGCGTCGGCGCCATCGGCCGCGTGCCCGCCACCGCGGGCGTCGGGCGTTGGGGATCGGCCACGACCGCCTGGTGGAAGTCCTGGCGGTTCGCGGTGGCCGTGGCCGGCGCGACGATCGTCACGTTGCGGATGTTCGTGATGTTGGTGACGTTGTTCGTGACGTTGTGGCTGTTGTTCTCCACGTTGCCGTTCACGCGCATGCCCACGTTGACCACCGGTGGCGCGCCGACGACCACGCGCGGCGGCGTGTTCACCGGCGCCGGCACGACGATGCCGGGGCGCGAGCCCGGAGGCGGCGGCACGAACACCCCCTGCGGCCCCTCCGCATGGTGGCCGGCGTGCACGCCGGCCGCGATGACCGCCGCCGCGATCGCGATGCCCGCGGCCGGCGCGAGGAAGCGGCGATCGGGCGCCTGCCAGTACGCCGGCACGTACACCACCTTGTCGTGGCGATGCTCGTAGTACGGCTCGTGCCAGCGGTAGTCGGGCCGGGGCGGCCGCGCCCAGCGGCCCGCGCACCATACCCAGCGGCCCTGCCAGCCCCAGTAGCCGCCCGTCCAGACCGCGTCCGGGTATGGCTGCGGCGGCACCTCCTCCACCAGCATCGGCGGCGGCGCCCAATCCACGGCCACCGGCACAGGCTGTTCCAGCGGCGGATCGACGTAAACGCTCACCACCTGCTGCTGGTCGTCGTCGGCGTACGCGGGATCGTCGGCGTAGGCGGGCGCGTAGGCGTAGGTGGATTCATTGGCGTAGCCCGCGGCCGGCGGCGCGTACTCGATCGGCGCCTCGGGGTCGACGTCGTTGTTCGTGGCCACTCGTGCAGGCGCCTGCGCTAGCGCGGGGGCCTGCACGGGCGCTTGCGGCAGCGGCTGCGCGGGCGTCGCGACGGACGTCGGCGCCTGCAGCGGCGGCAGCGCGTCGGAGGCCGCGGCGTCGGAGGAGGCCGCCGCCGTCGCTCCCGGCGGCGCCGCCGACTCCTTCGAGCAGGCGGCGAGCACGGACAGCGCGACCAGCGCGAGCGCACGCAGGCGGAACGGGACAGGGCGCACGGATGAGCGGGCGAGCATGATGGGCGGCCTCGAATGGACGGAACGAACCCTGCGCGGCAATCGGGCTGCCCGGCCGTCGCGCGAAGCGCGCGCGCTCGACTTGCGCCTTTCAGGAGTGGAGCCGGATGCCACCCGGGAGTCGCCCGGCCACAGGCCGGCTCGACGGGCACCGCCGGGCTCGCCGGCGTCCAGCGGCAGCGGCAGTCCGGCGGCGCGCCCGCTGCCTGCACAATGCGGTCGACCCCTCCGTGAACCGCGCCACATGAACGCTCCATCGACCTGGCAATTCCTCGCCGACGCGGTGCTCTGCTCGCACATCGCCCTCATGGCATTCGTCGTGCTGGGCCTGCCGCTGGTCGTCGTGGGCAACCTGCGGCGCTGGCGCTGGGTCAACTCGCCGTGGCTGCGCTTCGCCCACCTGGCCACGATCCTCATCGTGGCCGGCGAGGCGTGGGCGGGCGTCGTGTGCCCGCTGACGACGCTGGAGATGTGGCTGCGCGCGCACGCCCACGCGGCGACCTACGAAGGCAGCTTCGTCGAGCACTGGCTGCAGGCGCTGCTGTTCTGGCAGGCGCCCGCATGGGTGTTCACGGCGGCGTATTCGCTGTTCGGGTTGTCGGTGCTGGCGACGTGGTGGCTGTGGCCGGTGCGGTTCGGGCGGTCGTTGCGCGCCCCGGCTTGAAGGCGCTGTTGTAGGGCGGGTTGGCCGCAGGCGTAACCCGCCATTCGCCGGCGTGCTGCGGACCTGCATGGCACCATGCAAGGCCTCTGCGCGCGAACGAACGGCGGGTTACGCCTGCGGCTAACCCGCCCTACAAGCGCGGGCCGCATGCCGGCCCGGCGCGAAGCGCTCGACCGCGTTGTCGGACAAGGCCGCGCAAGCGCCCACCGTCGGGCATGCCGGCACCACGCTTGCCGCAGCAAGGCCTCAGCCCGCCTTGCCGGGCGCCCTACGGAAACGCATCATGAACAAGACACTCATCGCCCTCCTCGCCGCCGCCGCCGCCACGCTGTCGCTGGGCGCCCGGGCCGACGACCCGATGACCCAGAGCGACCCCGGCGTCGCCAAGGCGCAGGCCAAGGCCGACTACAAGGCCGACCGGGCCCGGGCCAAGGCCGACTACCACGCGAACAAGGCCGACTGCGAGCGCCACACCGAGGGTGCGGTGGAGCGCGCCTGCAAGCACGACGCCAAGGCCCAGGCCCGCGAGGACAAGGCCGACGCCAAGCTGGACTACAAGCAGGACAAGGCCGACATCAAGGCCGAGACGAAGTAGGCGGCGAATCCGGGTTGCTTCGATCGATCGCGACAGGGCCGGCGCCGCCACGATGTTCTCGTCCGGGGCCGTCCGCCTGCACTTGAGGCATGATGCCGGCCCCGGGCGCGAGTCCGGTCATCACCTCAGAAGAAAGAAGCTCCCATGTCCTTCGCCAAGCTCGTCGCGGTCGCCTGCGTGCTGTCGATGTTCGCCGTGGCGGCGCAGGCGCGTACGCGCCACGGCCACCACCGTCATCATCACCACCACCATCATCACCACCACCACAAGGCCCATCGTTGACGGGACGCCGGCCCCGGATGCGTCCGGGGCCGCGGGCCGTCACTCGGTGGCGGCCAGCCCGCGCTTGTTCAGCAACGGGCCGACGTCCGGCGCGCCGCCGGTCAGGTCGTGGAACAGCGACATCGCGTCCGCGGCGCCACCGCGCGACAGCAGCGTCGCTCGGATATGGTCGCCGTTCTCGCGCGTGAGGCCGCCGTGCGCGAGCACCCAGTCGGTCGAATCGGCCGCGAGCACCTCGCTCCAGATGTAGGCGTAGTAGCCGGCCGAATAGTCGCCCGCGAACGCGTGCGAGAAGTAGGTGCTGCGATAACGCGGCGGCACCGGCGGGAAATCCAGCCCGGCCCGATGCAGTGCCGTGGCCTCGAACGACGTGACGTCCGCCGCCGCCGGCACCTGCGCGGCGCCCACCTGGTGCCAGGCCTGGTCCAGCAGGGTCGCGGACAGGTACTCCGTCGTCGCATAGCCCTGGTTGAAGCGCTGGGCGGCCTGCACCTTCTCCAGCAGCGCCCGGGGGAGGGGCTCGCCCGTCTTCCAGTGGCGCGCGAAGTGCGACAGGACCTCGGGGTAGGTGGCCCACATCTCGTTGAACTGCGACGGGTACTCGACGAAATCGCGCGGCACGCCGGGGCTCGAGAAGCGCGGGTACTTCACCCGCGACAGCATGCCGTGCAGCGCGTGGCCGAACTCGTGGAATGCGGTCGTGACCTCGTCCTGCGTGAGCAGCGTGGGCTCGCCGGCCGGCGGCTTGGGGATGTTGAGGTTGTTGACCACGACGGGCTTGTCGCCTGTCAGGCCGTCCTGCGACACGTACTCGTTCATCCACGCGCCGCCCAGCTTGTTCGAGCGCGCGTACCAGTCGCCGATGAAGATCGCCAGCGGGCTGCCGTCCTTGTCGAACACGTCGAACACGCGCACGCCGGGCTCGTAGACCGGCAGGTCGTGGCGCTCCTTGAACGTGAGGCCGTACAGCTTGCCCGCGGCGTAGAACACGCCGTCGAACAGGACGTGGTCGAGCTCGTAGTAGGGCTTGAGCTGCGCGTCGTCGAACGCGTACCTGGACTGGCGCAGCTTCTGGGCGTAGAAGTCCCAGTCGGCGGCCTGCAGCTGGAAGCCGCCGTGCTCCGCGTCGATCAGCTGCTGCAGCTGCGCCGCTTCCTTGTGCGCGTTGACGACGGCGGGCGCGGACAGCTGCGCGAGCAGCTTGTTCATCGTGTCCACCGAGCCCACCGTCTGCTCGGCCAGCTGGAACGCGGCGTGGTCGGGATAGCCCAGCAGCGCCGCGCGTTCCGCGCGCTTGCGCGCGAGCGCGGCGACGACGCTGCGGTTGTCGAACGGGCCGCCGCGGCTGCCGCGCGCGAGCGACGCGGCCATCACCTTCATGCGCGACGCATGGCTCGTGAGCTCGGCGAGCACCGGCTGGCCCGTGGTGTTGACCAGCTCGATGACGAACTTGCCCGGCTTGCCGGCCTTGGCCGCGGCGTCGGCGGCCGACCGGATCTCGGCGTCGTCCAGGCCAGCGAGTTCCGCGCGCGTGTCGAACATGACGGCGGACGCGCTGCGCTCCTGGAGGGTGTTCTGCTCGAAGGTGATCTGCAGGCTCGCGAGCTCCGCGTTGAGCGCGCGCAGCGTGGCCTTGCTCGTCTCGGGCAGCATCGCGCCGGCGCGCACGAAGTCCTGGTGATAGCGCCACAGCAGGCGCGCGGATTCGGCGTCCAGGCCCAGCGAGTCGCGCCGCCTGTACAGCGCGTCGATGCGGGCGAACAGGCGGGCGTCGAGATTGATCTCGTCCGCGTGCGCGGCCAGCTTCGGCGCCATCGCTCGCTGCACGTCCTGCAGGCGGGCGTTGGTGTTCGAGCTGGTCAGGTTGTCGAAGATGTTGTGCACGCGATCCAGCGTGCGGCCGGCGCGCTCCATCGCGACGATGGTGTTGTCGAACGTGGGCTTGTCCGGGTTGGACGCGATCGCCGCGATCTCCTTGCGGTGTTCGGCCATCGCCTGCTCGAACGCGGGCGCGAAGTCGTCGTCGCGGATCTGGTCGAAGCGCGGGTAGTGCAGCGGCAGCGCGCTCTGCACGAGCAGCGGGTTCGCGCGCGGCGTCACCGCGGCATGGGCGACGCCCATCAGGGCAGGCACGGCGGAGGCCACGAGCACGTGGCGCAGGGTCTTGGGCAGAGGATGCATGAGCGGTCGGGTGCGGGGCGCGGGTCGCGCCGTTGAAAGGCGCCGGCGCGCTTCTGGCGCGGGGCCGCGCCAGTCTAGCCAAGCGCTGGCGGCCGGCCGGCCGACGCGCGGCGGGCATGCGATGAACGACGGAATGAAGGGGCCGAGCGCCGGTCGCCGCGCGCCCACCGGCGACCGCGGGGCCCGAGTTTGCTGATCGTGCGTCCGGTGTTTCTCCGTGCAAAGCTTGTTGGCAACCCCGCCATTCAAGACGACATTGGCCACTCGGCGGTGACTTCGTTCCAACGCAGCATCGACCGCGACACACACACCACGTCCCGAAAACGAGGGCAGCCATGACTGTCGATCTCCAGGAAGACCTGCGTGCGCCCGCGCCTCGCAGCGACTCGCCCGCGCCCGCTTCGGCGCTGTCCACGCTGTCGACGCTGAGCGCCGCCACGTTCGTCGCCGCGTCGCTTGCGGCCTGCGGCGGCGGTGGCTCCGCGCCGTCGCCTTCGCCCGAACCGCCGCCGCCACCGCCTCCGCCTCCGCCCGCGCCGACGGAGGCCGAAGCGTCGCGCTTCCTTGCGCAGGCGTCGATGGGCGCCAGCCGCGCGGAGATCGCCAAGGTCATGAGCCTGGGCTATGCCGGCTGGCTCGACGCGCAGTTCGCGTTGCCGGTGACGGACACGCGCTGGGACTGGCTCGTCGCGCACGGCTTCACCGCGGCCACCCACAAGAACGACCAGGCCGGCTTCGACGCCACGGTGTGGCGCAAGCTGCTCAGCGCGCCCGACACGCTGCGCCAGCGCATCACCTTCGCGCTGTCCGAGATCTGGGTCGTCGCGATCGACGGCCTCGTCGGCGGCGGCTGGAAGCAGTTCAATGCCGCGGCCTGGATGGACCTGCTCGAGGCCAACGCCTTCGGCAGCCACCGCGACTGGCTCACGCACATGTCGCTGTCCGGCGCGATGGGCGACTTCCTCACCTTCCGGGGGTCCGCCAGGGAGGACGCCAACAGCGGCGCGCTCCCCGACGAGAACTACGCCCGCGAACTGATGCAGTTGTTCACGATCGGCCTCGTGATGCTCGCTGCGGACGGCACGCCGCAGCTCACCAACGGCCAGGCGACGCCCACCTACGGCCTGACCGACATCACCGGCCTGGCGCGCGTGTTCACCGGCTGGGACTTCGACCTGCAGGGCCAGGGCGTGGCCGCCGGCACCGCCACGCCCGACTTCCACCGCCGCCCGATGATCCAGGTGGCCAGGCGCTACGAGACCGGCCCCAAGGCCTTCCTGCACACCACCATCCCCGACGGCACCGATGCCTACACGGGCCTGGGCATCGCCCTGGATGCGATCGCCGGGCACCAGAACGTCGCGCCCTTCCTCAGCCGCCAGCTGATCCAGCGGCTGGTCACCAGCAACCCGAGCCCGGCCTACGTGGCGCGCGTGGCGGCGGTGTTCGTCGACGACGGCACCGGCACGCGCGGCAACCTGAAGGCCGTCGTGCGCGCGCTGCTGCTGGACGCCGAGGCGCGCACGCCGGGCGACGCCGCCGCCTACGGCAAGCTGCGCGAGCCCATCCTGCGCTTCACCGGCTGGGCGCGCGCGTACGGCGTCACCTCGCCGAGCGGCCTGTGGGACGTCGGCGACACCTCGGACGCCGCCAAGGGCCTGGCGCAGAGCCCGGGGCGCTCGCCATCGGTCTTCAACTTCTTCCGCCCCGGCTACGTGCCGCCCAACACGGCGCTCGACGCCGGCGCGCTGGAGGCGCCCGAGTTCCAGATCGCCAACGAGTCGTCGGTGCTGGGCTGCGTGAACTACCTGCAGCGCGCCGTGCAGGGCGCGATCGCCGACCTCACGCCCGACTACGGTGCGCTGCTGGCGCTCGCCGACGACGCGTCCGCGCTGCTGGCGGAGATCAATCTCGTGCTGGCCGCCAACCAGGTGGGCGCGACGACGCTGGCCACGCTCGCGACGGCCGTCTCCACCATGGCCAGCGGCACCGACACCACGCGCCGCGCGCGCGTCAACGCGGCCCTCGTGCTGGTGCTGGCCGCGCCCGAATACATCGTCCAGAAGTGAGGCCCGCATGACCCACGACGCTTCCCGCCGCGCATTCCTCAAGCGCTCCTCGATGCTCGGCCTGGCCGGCGCCGCCGCGCCCTGGGCGCTGAACCTGGCCGCGATGAGCGAGGCCGCCGCTGCCACCGCCACCGACTACAAGGCGCTGGTGTGCGTGTTCCTGTACGGCGGCAACGACTACGGCAACACGCTGGTGCCCTGCGACACCGACCGCTACACCGCCTACCAGGGCATGCGCCCCACCGTCGCCTACACGCAGGCGCAACTGGCCGGCACGGTGCTGGCCCCCCGCGTCGCGCTGGCGGGCGGCATGCAGTACGCGCTCGCCCCGGAGCTGTCGCCGCTGAAGTCCCTCTTCGACAGCGGCAAGCTGGGCGTGATGCTCAACGTCGGCACGCTGGTGCAGCCCACCACGAAGGCGCAGTACACCGCGGGCAGCGTGCCGTTGCCGCCGCGCCTGTTCTCGCACAACGACCAGCAGTCGGTGTGGCAGGCGTCCTCGCCCGAAGGCGCCACCTCGGGCTGGGGCGGCCGCATGGGCGACCTGTTCGAGTCGGGCAACGGCAACGCCGTCTTCACGTGCGTGAACGTGTCGGGCAACGCGGTGTACCTCTCGGGCAAGGCGGCCACGCAGTACCAGGTGTCCACCACGGGCCCCGTCGCGCTGAACGGCGTGGCGCGGCCGCTGTTCGGCTCGAGTGCGTGTTCCACGGCGCTGCAGGACCTGGTCACGGCCTCCAGCGCCAACGTGTTCGAGAACGAGTACAGCCGCATCAGCGCGCGGTCGCTGAGCGCGGGCGGCGCGCTGTCGGCGGCGCTGGCGGGCGGCCCGGCCATCACCACGCCCTTCCCCGCGCCGGGCACGAACCCGCTGGCCGACCAGTTGAAGCTCGTGGCGCGCATGATCAGCACGGCCGACGCGGTGGGCGCGAAGCGCCAGGTCTTCTTCGTGTCCATGGGCGGCTTCGACAACCACGACGGCCTGGCCACCCTCCACCCCGGCCTGCTCACCAGCGTGGCAGACGCGCTCGCCGCCTTCCACGCCGCGACGCAGGAGCTCCAGGTCGACAGGCAGGTCACGACGTTCACGGCGTCGGACTTCGGCCGCACGCTCACCGCCAACGACGGCTCCGACCACGGTTGGGGCAGCATGCACTTCATGCTGGGCGGCGCCGTCAACGGCGGCCGCTACTACGGCACGCCGCCGGTGGTGGCCAACGACGGGCCCGACGACGTCGGCCAGGGCCGGCTGCTGCCCACCACTTCCGTCGACCAGTACGCCGCGACGATGGGCAAGTGGCTGGGCATCAGCGACACCGACCTGCTCACCGTGTTGCCGAACCTCGCGAACTGGGACGCATCGCAGCGCAACCTGGGCTTCGTCTGACGCGTCGAGGCCGGCGCGCGACCGCCGGGAATGGCGGTTGCCGCCTCGCAGACCGCATCCCCGCCATCGGAGGTCCCCATGAACGCCAACCCGCCACCGCCGCGGCAACCCGACACGCCCTCGTCGAGCGAGCGCCGTGCACCGCCGGTGCAGACCGGCTCGCTGCCGGGCGGCCAACCCGGCGTGGGCATCAACACGTCCGCGTCGCCCACTGGCCAGTCGAACGTCGATGCCGCCGAGGCGCAAGGCGTCGAATATGGCAAGGACAACCTGCGCAAGCGCTGAGCGCACGCGACGGCATCAGGTCGAGGATCGCGGACGAGGGACAGGCCTGACCTCGATCATCGGCTCGGGATCGGGGTCAGGCCTGTCCTCGATCGCGGCGACCCCATCGCCTTGGTCGGGGTGAATGGCGCGATCCGCGGAAAGGCCAGACCCCTCCGGCTGCGGCGCGCGTCACGCCGTGGCGACGACTGCCCTCGGCCAGTGCAGGCCGGAGGGGTCTGGCCTTTCCTGAGTTCGCGCCACTGCCTCGGAGACCGACGACCTGGTGATCGCGGACGAAGGACAGGCCTGACCTCGATCATCGGCCGGGATCGCGATCCGGCTCATGCATCGCTTCGAGGCGATGGACGCTGTGCGCAGCAGGCCCGACCTTCACTCGCGCGGCCGCGCCAACTGCAGCAGCGCCCACGCGGCGGCGCCGCTGACGCACACCGAGCGCGCCAGGTGGGCGAGCTGGAGTTGCCGGAGCCCGGCGTCGCTGAAGCCGAGATCGTGGAAGTCGTCCTGCGCGCCGGCCGCCCAGCGCGTCGAGACGATGGCCAGCATCCACAGCGTCGCGATGCCCCACAGCGCCACGCGCGAGAAGCGTCCCGGCGTGGCCCAAAGGCCCAGCGTCGCACACAGGGCGCCGGCGCCGAACGGCAGCACGACCACCGGCAGCCGCGTGACGTAGCCGCGCGCGAACGCCTTGAACGCGGCATCGCCGATGGCGGCCATGTCCGCGTGGATCGGGTACACGTTGAAGTACAGCAGCCAGGTGACGCCGACGTTCCACCAGACGAGGGCGAGCAGCAACAGCTGGAGCCCGTCGGCCACGCCGCCCTTCAGGAGCGCCGGCGGCGGCCGGCGCGTGACGCCGGCCGTGACCAAGGCCCCGACGAAGAGCAGCGCGGACATGCCGAGCGTGAACAGGAAACCGATGAAATACGGCGGCATGCGATGCGTCCCCCTGGGCCGGCGTGGATCTGGCGCGTCCCGCTCACGGCGAGGCCGATGATAGGACGTGCGGCGCGCACGCTGCATCCTCAACCGGGATGAGGCCGTGACGCCGCGTTACGAAATCTGACCAAAGCGACTTGCGGGCTTCAGCCCCGCGTAGCAAAGTGACTGCAATGTGCACAACGCACATTCGATAAACACAACGCTTCGCCGGTAGGAGACCGCTATGAACACCCCCACCCGATTCCTCGTCGCCCCTCTCGCGGCGGGCATCACCGCCGCGCTGGTCGCTTGTGGCGGAGGCGGAGATGGCGGGTCGACCGCCACGCCCATGGGCACGCTGCGCGTCGGGCTCACCGATGCCCCGGCCTGCGGCTTCGACCACGTCAAGGTGACGATCCAGAAAGTGCGCATCCACCAGAGCGCCACCGCGGCCGATACCGATGCCGGCTGGACCGACATCACGCTCAGCCCCTCGATGCAGGTCGACCTGCTGACGTTGACCAACGGCGCCTTCACGACGCTCGGCCAGACGCCGCTCGGCGCCGGCCACTACTCGCAGATCGAACTGGTGCTGGCCGCCAACGACAGCAGCAACCCGCTCGCCAACGCCGTGACGCCCACGGGCGCCGCCGAAACGGCCCTGACCACGCCGAGTGCCCAGCAGAGCGGCCTGAAGCTGAACGCGGACATCACGATCAACGCCAACCAGATGGCGGATTTCCTGCTGGACTTCAACGCGTGCAAGTCGGTCGTGCATGCCGGCAACTCCGGCAAGTACCTGCTCAAGCCCGTGATCTCGGTGATCCCCAGCTACATCTCCGGCGTCAGCGGCTACCTCGACGCGAGCCTGGCCAACAGCGGCACGCTCGTGTCCGTGCAGCAGGCCGGAGCGATCGTGAAGAGCTCTGTCCCGGATTCGACGGGCAAGTTCATGCTCGAGCCGGTGGCCCCGGGCACCTACGACCTCGTCATCGCGGCGCCGGGCCATGTCACGGGCGTCATGACCGGAGTCACGGTCGCCGACCAGGCGATCACCCTGCTGAACTCGTCGACGACCACGTTCAACTTCACCGCGACCGCGGACGGTTCGGTCGGGGGCACGATCACCAGCCCGACCACGCCGGTCGTCGCCACGGTCGATGCGTTGCAGACGTTGACGAATGGCGATGTCGTCGACGTCTGGTCGACGAACGCGGATGGCGACACCGGCGCCTACACGCTGAGCCTGCCCGCGACGGCGCCGGTGGTCGCGGCCTATGCGCCCGCGGCATCCGGCGTGGCCTTCGCCGCCGATCCGGCGGCCGGCAACACCTATTCGATCAGGGCGACCTCGGCCGGTGTGTCGAAGTCCTTGCCGGTGGCCATCTCGGCCAGCGCGCCGGCGAGCGCAAGCTTCTCGTTCTGAGCCGCGGGGACCAGGAAAAAGGCGCCCGCGAAGCGGGCGCCTTGCGCGGGACAGGGCGATCGACTACACGCATCCCGGGTACTTGAACGACCCGATGCGCGTCGACCAGTTGAACGATCCGTTGGTCTTGATGTATTCGTTCGTGTACCAGAAGGTGCAGTCGTCGACCGGATCGACCGTCATGGCGCTGTAGTCGCCCCAGCGCGCGAGGTTGTTGCCGGTCTGTGATCCCGTTTCCTCCTTGCTCACGTCGCGCATGACTGTGCTGATGACGATGCTGGAAACCGGCCGCCTGCCCAGAGGCGACCAGGATGTCCAGCAAGCCCGCGCGGGCGCCGTCAGTCGTTCGAATGCAGCGTGGTGTTGAGCCCGCCCCAGCGCTTCGCGTCCGTCTCCAGCACCTCCACCGCGCCGCTCTGGCTGTTGCGGCGGAACAGCAGGCCCGGGCGGCCGGAGAGCGTGCGCGCGGCCACGACGCGGCCGTCGGGCAGCTTGACCTTGGTGCCGGCCGTCACGTACAGCCCGGCTTCGACGATGCACTCGTCGCCCAGCGAGATGCCGATGCCCGCGTTGGCCCCCAGCAGGCTGCGCTCGCCGATCGAGTTCTTCGTCTTGCCGCCGCCCGACAGCGTGCCCATGATGGACGCCCCCGCGCCGACGTCGGAGTTGCGGCCCACGACCACGCCGGGCGTGATGCGCCCTTCCACCATCGATTCGCCCAGCGTGCCGGCGTTGAAGTTGACGAAGCCCTCGTGCATGACAGTGGTGCCCGACGCGAGGTGCGCGCCCAGGCGCACGCGGTCGGCGTCGGCCACGCGCACGCCGTCCGCCACCACGTAGTCGCTCATGCGCGGGAACTTGTCGATCGACGGCACCGCGAGGTGGTGGAACTCCGCCGCCGCGAGCGCGCGCAGTTCCTCCACGCGCGCCGGCAGCACCGGGCCGGCCGACGTCCACGCCACGTTGTTCAACAGCGCGAAGATGCCTTCGAGGTTCAACTCGTTGGGCCGGACCTCGCGCTGCGACAGCAGGTGCAGCCGCAACCACACGTCTTCCGTCGACGCGGGCGCCGCGTCCAGGGAGGCGATCTCCACCTCGATGACGTCGCCCGCGACGAGGCCCAGCTTCTCGGCCAGGCAGCCGCGGCGCGCGTTGGCCGCCTCGCGCGGGAACCAGACGTCCAGGGTCTTGCCGGTGGCGATGTCGCGGTAGCGGTGGCCGGTGCGTCGAAAGGTCATGGCGTCGGGGCTTCAGGAAAGCGGCTCGACAGCATGCCACGCGAGGAGAACGTGCCGTTCGTCGTGCGGCAACCTTCCGATCGCGCGCCGGCGCGGCCCTGGCCGGGTGAGCCGCTGAAGGCGCCCTCGGACGGCATCATGTTTGCCCTGCCTGGACATGCCGCAATGGAACAAGGAAGCCGCCTTCGAAGGCCGAATCGTGATGCTGGGCTTCGGCGCCGTCGGGCGCGCCGTGCTGCCCCTGCTGCTGCGCCACCTGGACATCGGGCCGGGCCAGATCGAGATCATCAGCCCGTCGACGAAGGGCATCGCCGCGGCCGATGAGCTGGGCGTGGCCCATGCGCCGACGCGGGTCGATCGCGACAACTATCACGATCTCCTCGCGCGCCGGCTGCGGGCGGGTGACTTCCTGGTCAACCTGTCGGTGGACGTGAGCAGCGTGGCGCTGATGACATGGTGCCTCGAGCACGACGTCCTCTATGTCGACGCCTGCACCGAGCCGTGGCCGGGCACCTACCAGGACAAGTCGTTGCCGGCTGCGCAGCGCACCAACTACGCGTTGCGCGAACAGGCCCTCGCGCTGCGCGAGCCGGGCCGCTCGCAGTGCACGGCGCTGATCACGCAGGGCGCCAATCCCGGCCTGGTGTCCTATTTCGTCAAGCAGGCGCTGCTGGACCTGGCCGGCGACGGCGCCGTGGCGCCGGGCAGTCGCGAGGGGTGGGCGCGGCTGGCGCAGCGGCTGGACGTGCGGACGATCCATGTCGCCGAGCAGGACTCCCAGATGAGCCGGGAGCACAAGCGGCCCGACGAATTCGTCAACACCTGGTCCGTCGGCGGCTTCGTCTCCGAAGGCATGCAGCCGGCCGAACTGGGCTGGGGAACGCACGAGCGCCACTTCCCGTCCGATGGCGCCCGTCACGCGAGCGGCTGTCGCGCGGCGATCTACCTCGAGCGCCCCGGCGCCGCGACGCGCGTGCGCAGCTGGACGCCGCTGGGCGGTGCCTACCAGGGCTTCCTGATCACCCACGCGGAGTCGATCTCCATCGCGGATCACCTGACCGTGGGGGACGTCGACAAGCCGGACTATCGTCCCACCGTCCACTATGCCTATCGTCCGTGCGACGACGCCGTGCTCTCGCTGCACGAGCTCGAAGGACGCCAATGGCGCATGCAGCAGGGCCAGCGCCAGTTGCGCGAGGACATCATGTGCGGACGCGACGAGCTCGGCGTGCTGTTGATGGGACACGCGCGCGGCGCCTACTGGTACGGCTCGCAGCTCACGATCGAGCAGGCGCGCGCGCTGTGCCCCTTCAACAGCGCGACGACCTTGCAGGTGGCGGCGCCGATCATGGCCGGCATCGCCTGGGCCATCCGCAACCCCGCGCGCGGCATCCTCGAGCCGGACGACCTGCCCTTCGACGAGATGCTGCGCATCATCCGCCCCTACCTGGGCGACGTCGTCGGTATCTACAGCGACTGGACCCCGCTCGACGATGGATGCGCGCTGTTCGACGTGCCCAGGGATCGCGCCGATCCCTGGCAATTCCTGAACTTCCGCATCACGTGAGCACGGCCCTCGATGCGCCGGGACGGCGCCGCCCGGGTCGCCTCGAACGCACGTCGGCGCCTCGACCCGCAGCGGGCCTTCAGTCGCCCTCGACGCGCCGCCCGCCCCAGCCCATGCGCCGCATCACGCCGTCGCGGCGCACCAGCCCGTGCCACAGCGCGCCCAGCACGTGGAGCGTGATCAGGACGGCCAGCGACGCGGCGATCCAGCCGTGCAGCCGGAACGTCGGATAGCCATCGAAGCTCGGCGGCAGCGGCGCGCCGTTGCGGGCGAAGACGATGTCGTTCAGGTGCGCCAGCAAGCCGGTGGCATAGCCGGTGGCCACCATGCACGCCACGAGCACGTAGAACGCGACGTGCGCCCGGCCGGCCGCGCGCGCGGAGGCGGGCGTGCCCAGGCCCGCAGGCGCGGGCCGGGCGGTGCGCCAGCGCACGACGAGGCGCAGCAGCATCGCCGCGAGGATCGCCATGCCCAGCCCCATGTGCCATTCCAGCATGTCGATCTTGCGCGGGTCGGTGTTGGGCACGACGCGCAGCACGAAGAAGCCGAACAGCAGCGAGCCGATGATGAACCATGCCAGCAGCCAGTGCAGCAGCACCAGCGCCGGGTGGTACTTGCTGGCGCGCCCGCGGCGCCGCTCGACGCCATTCGCCCGCCGACCGCGGCCGGTTCGCGCCGCCAAGGGGGCGTGCGCGCTCACTGGACTAACCTCCGCCTGGCGGCTGCGGAGCGAGCGCCTTCGGGCGGCCGGGCGGCGCTCATGCCATCTTCGCGACGACGCGCTCGAGTTCGCCGAGGTTGCGTTCCCAGCCGTACTTCGCGCCCATGAAGTTGCGCTGGTCCTGCTCGCGGAAGCCCGACTGCTCCATGCGCACCAGCACGCCGCCGTCGACCGGCTCGAGCGTCCACTTGACGACGGTCTTCAGGCCGTTGGCGGCTTCCTCGCCGGAGGAATTCCAGGTGTAGGAGAGCTCGTCGGGCGGCTCGACGCTGAGCACCTCGCAGTCGGTCACGCCGTTCCAGCCCTCCATCGGCGGCATGCGGAAGGTGAAGCGGTGGCCGACGCGCGGTGCGAAGTCGTTGGACATCAGCCAGTCCTCCAGCAGCGGCCCCTGCGTGAGGGCGCGCCAGACCTTGGCCTGGGAGTGCGGGAGGCGGCGTTCGACGACGACGCTGCGGGTGGTGGCGGCAGTGGCGGTGTTCATCATTGATCCATCCTGTTGAGCAGATTTTCGAGTCGATCCATGCGCTCGTCCCAGAAGACGGCGTAGAAGCGCATCCAGTCGGTCAGCGGCGCCAGGCCTTTCGGCTGCGCGCGGTAATGCACGGCGCGGCCTTCCGGCCGTTCCTGCACCAGCCCGGCCGCCTTCAGCACGTTCAGGTGCTTCGAGACCATCGGCTGCGATACGCCCGCCTGCTCGGTGAGCGCGCGCACGTTGAGCTCGCTTCCCTCGCGCAGCAGCCGCTCGAGGAGCGCGCGGCGCGTGGGATCGGCCAGGGCCTTGAAGACGTCATCGGGTGCGGCGGGCATGGACGAATCATAACCATTTGGTTATTTATCTGTCAAAGCCCCTTTGCGCTACGCTGGCAAGCATGAAGACGCTGCCGCTCCGGCTTTCACCCGGCGACGACCTGCGCGCCGCGCTCGCCGCCGCGGTGGCGGCCGCCGGCGTGGAAGCGGCGTTCGTGCTGGCGGGCATCGGCAGCCTGCGCGAGGCGCAGCTGCGCTTCGCGGGCCGCGATGCCTTGCATCACGCGATGGGCGACCTCGAGATCCTCACGCTGTCGGGCACGCTGGGCGCGGGCGGCGCCCACCTGCACGCGAGCCTCGCGGACGCCGACGGCCGCGTGCTGGGCGGCCATGTCGCGCCGGGCTGCATCGTGCGCACCACGGCCGAGGTGCTGCTGGCGCTGCTGGACGACGTGCGCTTCACGCGCGAGCCCGACGCGGCCACGGGCTACGCCGAGCTGCACGTCTGGCCGCGCGGTGGGGCCTGAAGCGCCGCCCCTTAGAATTGCGGGTTTCCTGCAAGAGATCCCGCCATGACCGACGCCACCGCCCTGCCCACGCTGCCCGACCGCCTGTCCGTCGACCCGCGCAGCCCGCACCACGTGGCCGCGGTCTTCGACCACGACATCGGCATCCGCTTCAACGGCAAGGAGCGCCACGACGTCGAGGAGTACTGCATCAGCGAAGGCTGGGTGCGCGTGCCCGCGGGCGGCAAGAAGGTCGACCGCAAGGGCAACCCGCTGATGATCAAGCTCAAGGGCACGGTCGAGGCCTTCGTCAAGCCCGCCCCCGCGGCGGCGCCGGACGCGCCGGCGGCCTGATCAGCGCTTCTTCGAGCGGACGGTCTTCTTCTCGAGCCGCTCCGCCTCGGCGGCCATGCCGGCCGCCCACCACGCCGCGAATTCCTCCGGCGTCTCCAGCGTGACGCGCCCCCAGGCGCCGCTGCGGAAGTCGTTGAGCGCGATCTCCGCGGCCTTCTGCATGTTCACGCGCCCGCCCGGCATCAGGCCGCCGCGCTTGCGGCCGACCTCGGCCAGCAGTTCCTCGTCGGTCATCGCCGTGAAGTCGGCCGTCTTGTAGCGCGCCGTGATGCGGTCCGCGTAGCGGTGGCGCACGCGCGCGAGCAGCGCCATCGCCACCAGTTCCTCGTCGTACGCGTTGCGGCCGATGGCGCCGCTGGCGGCCAGGTTGTAGCCGCCCTCCTCGATCAGGATGCGCGGCCACAGCATGCCGGGGGTGTCGAACAGGTAGAAGTCGTTGGCCAGCACGATCTTCTGCTCCATCTTCGTGATGCCGGGCTCGTCGCCCGTCTTCGCCGCACGCTGGCCGTTGAGCGTGTTGACGAGCGTGGACTTGCCCACGTTGGGGATGCCGCAGATCAGCACGCGCACCGGCTTGACCATGCCGCCGCGGCCGGGCACCAGCGCGCGGCATTCCGCGATCAACGCCTTGGCCGGCCCGACGACGCTCGCGTCCAGCCCGATGGCGCGCGTGCCCGGCTGCGCGCGGTAGTGCGCGAGCCACTGCGCCGTCAGCGCCTCGTCGGCGAGATCCTGCTTGTTGAGCACCTTCAGCGCCGGCTTGCCCTGCGTCATCTCGGCCAGCAGCGAGTTCGCGCTGGAGCCCGGCAGGCGCGCGTCGAGCAGCTCGATGACGACATCGATGTCCGGCAGGCGCTCGGCGATCGCCTTGCGGGTCGTGTGCATGTGACCCGGGAACCACTGGATGGCCATCTGGAAGGAGCTTTCTGCGGCCGTCCGCGTCGCGCGGGGGCCCTGGGGAACTGGAACGGCGGCGCGCCGCCCGTGCCCCATTTTCGCAGGCTCGGCGCCGAGCAGCGCGAAGAGCCCGGGAACGCGTGGCGCGCGCGCCGGCCCCCTCAGCGGGCGCTCAGGTCCACTGCGTCACCTTGCGGCCGTCACTGTCGGTGAACGCGCCGCAGATCAGGATGATCAGGTCGATCAGCGCCCAGATGCCCAGGCCCCCGAACGTGAACAGCATCAGCAGGCCGGTGCCCACCTTGCCGACGAAGAAGCGGTGCACGCCGAACACGCCGAACCAGAAGCACAGCAGCACCGCGGGCAGCAGCAGCCTGGGCGACACGTTCGGTCGACGGCGCGGGCCTGCGCCGCACCGGCGCGTTGCTGCGCGCCGCATTGCGTGCAGGTGAGCGCGCTCATGTGCAGCTGCTTGCCGCAGGCGCGGCAGAACACCATCTCGTTGGCGGTCGTCTGGGTCGTCATCGTCTTCTCTCCCTCGTCGTTGTCTGGCGTGGCCGCAAGTATCGGCGCTGCGCGGTCGCGGATACCCTCCGTTCGGGTGGAGTTTTCCCGAAACGGGCCCGTTTTCGATTTCGTGAGCCGCCCGGTGCCGCCGTCCACCGGCCCAATTGCCAACGCGCTGCCAACGCGCCGCCAACACGCCGCCAACGCGCCGCCAACGCGCCGTCATCCTGCGCGCAGTCGCAGGATCCACGCGGACCAGGGCGGCGTCATGGCGGGGGCGGATCCTGCGACTGCGCGCAGGATGACAGCTGAATTTCGGATGGCCGCGTTGCTTTCCGGCCGTGCCAAGACGGCTCATCCCCGCAATGATGCCGCCTGACGCCTGACGCCTGCGCTTGGTGCCCGACGCCGACCGCGACGTTCTGGGCTATCGTCCGGAATCCCTTTTACGGACGACGCCGTGAGCACGCAGCAACCCACCTCGCCCTACCCGATCGGCACGCCCGGCACCCCGTGGGGCGCCGGCGAGAAGGCCGCCTGGCTCGCGCGCCAGCACGTCAGGCGAAGCTACGACGCGCAGGTGTTGCAGCCCCTGGCAGCCCGCCTGCCGGCCGCGGCGCACCTGTTCTCGTACGGCGTGCTGGACTACGCGCGCCTGGGCCTGCCCGCCTGGCCGCTGCAGGCCGTGCGCACCCGCGACTGGCAGGCCGGCCGCCCCACGGTCCTCGTGACCGGCGGCGTGCACGGCTACGAGACCAGCGGCGTGCAGGGCGCGCTGCAATGGATCGCGACGGAATTCGAGCGCCACGCGCGCGACGTCAACGTGCTGGTGCTGCCCTGCATCAGCCCCTGGGGCTACGAGACGATCAACCGCTGGAACCCCGACGCGCTCGACCCCAACCGCCAGTTCCGCCAGGACAGCCCCGCCGCGGAATCGGCGCTCGCGATGGCCTGTGTCGCGGCGCACGCCGGCGCGGTCGACCTGCACGTCGACCTCCACGAGACCACCGACACCGACAACAGCGAGTTCGGCCCCGCCAAGGCCGCGCGCGACGGCAAGGCCTTCGACTGGCACGCGATCCCCGACGGGTTCTACCTGGTCGGCGATACCGAGCGCCCTGCGCCCGATTTCCAGCGCGCGCTGATCGCGGCCGTGCGCCCGGTCACCCGCATCGCCGATGCCGACGAACACGGCTGCATCATCGGCACGAAGCTGGAGCAACCCGGCGTGATCAACTACCCCAAGCGCGAACTCGGCCTGTGCGGCGGCATGACCGGCGCACGCTTCGTGACGACGACCGAGGTCTACCCGGACAGCGCCGCCACCACGCCCGCCGAGTGCAATGCGGCGCAGGTGGCCACGGTCGTGGCGGCGATCGAATACCTGCTGGGAGCCTGAGAATGCGCCCTTGGCAGCGTGCACGGATGCCGGCCCGGGCGGGCCGGACCGCCGACGCGATCGCCACCATCGCCTCCCTGCAGGGCGACGGGCCCGCGCTGCAGGCCCGCGGCGAGCGCCTGGCCGCCGCGGTCGCGACATCGGCGTTCAACCAACCCAACCTGCGCTCGACCGACCGCCTGCTGCGCTGCTTCGGCCAGCCGCGCAGGATCGCGCACGAGTGCCCCGCCACGCACTGAAGCCAATGGACCATCTCGACACCGAACTCGATCGTCTCTTCGCCATCGCGCCGGGCGCGTCGCCGCTCTCGCTGGCGGACGCCGCGGGCCGCACGCGCGCCCTCATGCTGGAAGTGGTGCAGCCCACGGGCTGGGACGCCCTCGCGCCGCTGTGGCAAGGGGTGCAGGCCGAGCTCGACCTGCCCGCGCCGGCGATCGCCGTCTCGGGCACCGACGGCCTGCAGCTGTGGTTCTCGCTGGAGTCCGCCGTGGAGCCGGCGCAGGGCCACGCGTTCCTCGACGCGCTGCGCGCACGCTTCCTGCCCGACGTGCCACCGGCGCGCGTGCGCCTGCTGCCCGACCCCGCGCAGCCCGGCCGCCTTCCCGCCATGGTGCCGGCGCTGCAGGTCAACTGCACCGACTGGTCGGCCTGGGTCGCACCGGAGCTCGCGGTGATGTTCACGGACACGCCCTGGCTGGACATCGAACCCGTCGACGACGGCCAGGCCGCGCTGCTGCGCCCGCTGCGCTCCATCAAGGCGGCGGAGTTCGAGGCGGCGCTCGCGCACGTGCGCGAGCCGGCGTCACGCGGGGGCGCGCCGGCGGGCGTGCCCCCGGGCACGCCGGC
>JBJMWE010000445.1:0-12656 GCA_045810285.1 Vitreoscilla sp.
CGGCAACTGGTCGGTCGACACGAGCAGCGCCACGCCGACCTCGGGCACGCTGCCCGCCAGCGGCCTGGTCGACGGCAACGTCGGCCTGCAGGTCGTCTCCACCGATGCCGCCGGCAACAGCACGACGGCCACCAGCGTGTTCACGGAAGACCACACGGCGCCGACCGCGGCGATCGGCCTCAAGCACGACGCCGCCAACGACACCGGCACCTCGGCCACCGACAACCTGACCAGCAACACCCAGCCGACGCTGGTCGGCACCGGTGAACCTTCGAGCACGGTCACCATCACGATCACGCCGGCCTCGGGCGGCGCCATCACGTACACGGCGACGACCGATGCGACGGGCGCCTGGTCGCTGAACACGGCCACCGCCACGCCGACCAGCGGCACGATGCCCGCCGGCGGTCTCGTCGACGGCAGCGTCAACCTCGGCGTCGCGTCGACCGATGCCGCGGGCAACACGGCCTCCGCCACCAACTCGTTCACGGAAGACCACGCGGCGCCGACCGCGAGCATCGGCCTGAAGCACGACGCCACGAACGACACGGGCACGTCGGCCACGGACAACCTCACCAGCAACGAGAAGCCGACGCTCGTCGGCACGGGCGAGCCGAACAGCACGGTCACGATCACGGTGACGCCGTCCGCCGGCGGCGCCATCACCTACACCGCGACCGCCGACGCCGCCGGCGCCTGGTCGGTCAACACCGCCACGGCGACGCCGACGTCCGGCACGATGCCGGCCGCCGGACTGCCGGACGGCGCGGTGTCGCTGAAGGTCGTCTCCACCGACGCCGCGGGCAACAGCAGCACGGCCACCAGCGCGTTCACCGAGGACAACACCGCGCCCACGGCCTCCATCGGCCTGAAGCACGACGCCACCAACGACACCGGCACCTCGGCCGTCGACAACCTCAGCGCCAACGGCAAGCCGGTGCTCACGGGCACGGGCGAACCGAGCAGCACGGTCACGATCACCGTCACCCCGAGCGCGGGCGGCGCGATCACGTACACGACGACCACCACGGCCGCCGGTGCCTGGACGCTGGACTTGTCCACCGCCACGCCGACCTCGGGCACCCTGCCCGCCGCCGGCCTGCCCGACGGCACGGTCAGCCTGCAGGTGGTGTCCACCGACACCGCCGGCAACAGCACCACGGCCACCAGCGCATTCACGGAAGACCACACCGCCCCGGCCGCCAGCATCGGGCTGAAGCACGACGCGACCAACGACACGGGCGCGTCGGCCGGTGACAGCATCACCAGCGCCACCAAGCCGACGCTGGTGGGCACGGGCGAGCCCAACGGCACGGTGACGATCACGGTGACGCCGGCCTCCGGCACGCCGCTGACCTACAGCGCCACGACGGACGCCACGGGCGCGTGGTCGGTCAACACCAGCACGGCCACGCCGACCTCCGGCACGATGCCGGCCGCAGGCCTGCCGGACGGCGCGGTGTCGCTGAAGGTGGTCTCGACCGATGCCGCCGGCAACACGACGACGGCCACCGGCTCGTTCGTCGAGGACCACACCCTCGGTGCTCCCACGATCGGCCTGAAGCACGACGCGGCCGACGACACCGGCACGTCGGCCACCGACAACCTCACCAACAACCAGAAGCCGATCCTGGCCGGCACCGCGGAGGCCAACAGCACCGTGACGGTCACGGTGACGCCGTCATCCGGCGGCGCCATCACGTACACCGCGACGACGGACGCCAGCGGCAACTGGTCGGTCAACATGGCCACCGCCACGCCGACCTCGGGCACCCTGCCCGCCAGCGGCCTGGTGGACGGCGCGGTCACGCTCAAGGTGGTCGCCACCGATGCCGCGGGCAACGTCTCGGCGGCTGCCACCAGCGCCTTCACGGAGGACCACACCGCCCCGGTGGCGGCCATCGGGCTGAAGCACGACGCGGCCAACGACACCGGCACGTCCGCCACGGACGGCCTGACGTCGAACTCGGTCCCGGTCATCACGGGCACGGGCGAGAAGAGCAGCACGGTGCTGGTGTCGGTGACCGACGCCGGCGGCCACACGCTGACCTACAGCGCCACCACCGACGCCACGGGCGCGTGGAGCATCGACCTGGCGGCGCAGACGCCCACCTCGGGCACGATGCCGCGCGACGGCTTGACGGACGGCGCGGTGAGCCTGTCGATGAGCAGCACGGACGTCGCCGGCAACACGGCCACGGCCACCGGCTCGTTCACCATCGACTCGGTCGATCACGCCGCCACGCCGACGGTCAGCGCGAGCTCGCTCGGACGCTGGCTGTTCAACGAAGGGTCGGGCACGTCGACGACCGACGGCTACAACGGCTACACCGGCACGCTGACCAACCTGAACACCTCCGCAGGCGGCACGGCGCCCACCTGGGGCACGGGCCACAACAGCACGGCCGGCACGGCGCTGAACTTCGACGGCCGGGGCGGCGTCGTGACGGTGCCGGCGGGCGACACCGCGGCGCTGACGGGCACGAGCTCGTTGTCGGTATGGTTCAAGACCACGCAGACCGGCACGACCATCGGCTGGAGCAGCCCGTCCATCATCGGCAGCGAAAGCGCCGGCGACGGCAACGACATCCAGTGGGGCACCCTCAACAACACCGGCAGGATCGGCCTGGACGTCGGCAACTCCACCGGCGTGTATTCGGCGGCGGCGGTCAACGACGGCAACTGGCACGACCTCACCATCACCCGCACGGTGAACGCCAACGGCTCCAGCACGGTGTCGATCTACGTCGACGGCGCGCTGAGCAACTCGGGCAACATCGCGGCCGACGCCTCGATCCCCACCGGCATCGTGACCAACCACCTGACGGGCTTCGGCTACACCAACGGCTGGAACCCCAGCACCGGCGAGACGCTCACCGGCGACGTGTACTACAAGGGTGCGCTCGACGACGCGCACATCTACAACCACGTGCTGACGGCCGACCAGGCCAAGGCCATCTACACCGTGGAGAACGGCTACGAGACCCAGGCCGTGGCCAACGACGGCGACGCGATCAAGCTGGTGGTGACGGACACCAACACCACGGCGCTGCACGTCACGGGCGTCGAGAACGGCATGACCATCACGGACGGCACCGCGGCGCACACGATCACCAGCACGGGCAACACCCAGTCGATCGACCTGACCGGCTGGAACCTGAACGCGCTGCAGCTGACCAACGTGGGCACGGGCTCGGCCAACCTGCAGTTCGACGCGACCGACACCACGGCCGGCGGCCAGTCCCACGACGCCACGACGTGGATCAGCGTGGTCAACGGCACGGCGCTGCTGGGCGGCACGGCCGGCAACGACACCCTCAACGCCTCGGCGCAGACGCAGGCGATGTTCATCTCGGGCGGCACGGGCAACGACACCATCACGGGCGGCTCGGGCAACGACCGCCTGCTGGGCGGCACCGGCAACGACGCGATCAGCGGCGGCGCCGGCAACGACCTGATCGTCGGCGGCACGGGCACCGACTCGCTGACCGGCGGCGGCGGCAACGACGTCTTCCGCTGGGAGTTCGGCGACCACGGCACGGCCGGTGCGCCCAACGTGGGCACCATCACCGACTTCAGTTCCGCGGCCGGCAACAAGGACGTGCTGGACCTGCGCGACCTGCTGCCCGGCGCCAACCACGACGGCACGCAACCGGGCAACATCGCCAACTACCTGCACTTCGACCTGTCGGGCAGCGACACGGTCATCCACGTCAGCAGCTCGGGCGGCTTCTCCAACGGCTATGTCGCCTCCGCCGAGGACGAGACCATCATCCTCAAGGGCGTGGACCTCACCGCCGCCGGCACGCAGAACGACCTGCAGATCATCCACACGCTGTTGAACAACGGCCAGGTGCACCTGGGCTGACGGGCGCCTGCCGACGCGCGCGAGCACGAGGGCGCGCGCCCGGCCCGTCGTGCGTGCGCGTCACGCGCGCGCGGCCCCGTGCGCGCCGACGAGAACGAGACAGGGAACCACTCGATGCAACGCACCCCGGCACACGGCCGCGCCCATCCGCCCGGCTCCGGACGGACCCCGCGCCTGCGCCGCTTCGCACTGGCCGTCCTGCTGGTCTCCCTGCCGGGCTGGACCTTCGCTGCAGGCTTCGACTGCACCAGGGCCACGTCGCCCATCGAGCAGGCGATCTGCGCGGACGACGCGCTGTCGCTCGATGACTTCGTGCTCACCGAGCGCTACCAGTTCCTGGTCGCGCATTGCAAGGGGCTGCCCGGCGCGTCGCAGCCCGTCGAGGAACAGCGTCGCTGGCTGGCGCAGGTGCGTGGCGACTTCGCGCCGGGCGATGCCGGCCGCGAAGCCCTGCGCGCGAGCTACCACCAGCGCAACGCCGAGCTCGAACGCGACCTCGCCGCCTGCACGCTGCGGCGGCGCGGCGCCGCGCCGCTGCGCATCGCCACCGCGTCGAACCCGTCGGGCGGCATCCAGGTGCCCTGGGTCGAGGCCGCTTCTCCCGACGCATCCCGACGCATCAACGACACCGTCCACGGGCGCATGCTGGAGGGGCCGGCGCCGGCGACACTGAAGGAACTGGTCGCGTCGCTGTCGCCCTCCGGCGCCTACAAGGAGAGCTCCGGCTCGGCCAGCTTCGAGGTGCTGCGCAACGACGGCCGCCTGCTGGTGATCACCATCGGCGTCGATGGCTGCGTCGTGCAATGCAGCGGGCACTTCACCGACCGCTGGCAGTTCGACGCGCGCACCGGGCGCGAGCTGGAGAACGACACCCTCTTCACGCCGGAAGGCAAACAGGCGCTGGCGCGCTATTTCGCGAAGGCCAGCGCGGCCCGCTACGCCGCGGCGCTGGCGCGCGCCCGCCAGGACAAGGGCACCGAGCCCGACGAGCTCGAGCACTACGAGCACTGCGTGAGCGAACAACGCACGCTGATGACGATGCCCGTCCCCGAACTCGATGCCGAGGGGCACTGGGCGCTGCCCACCTGGGGGTGCAGCTTCACCTACCGCCAGCAATGGGACCAGCTGGATGGCATTCGCATCCCCGTGTCCGACGCGCAGCTGGCCAGGCACCTGAGCGCCTACGGCCGCACGGTGCTGCTGGGCCGGGGCGATGCGTCGGATGTCGCACCCGCGCCGCCGCGATGCCAGGCTCCCGCCGCGCCTCCCGCACCCGGCGTGTCGCCCTATCGTTCGCTCGCATTCGGCGACGGCCACAGCCTGGCGCTGCTCGCGGACGGCAGCGTCGTCGCCTGGGGCGAGGACGACGACGGCCAGTTGGGCCGCGGACAGGAGCGCCACGACAACCAGGCGATGCCGCCCCAGGTCGTCCTCCGCGGCATGGCCGCCATCGCGGCCGGGGAGCACTGGAGCGCCGCGCTCGGCGCGGACGGCACGCTCTGGACCTGGGGCAGCAACTACATGGGCGGGCTGGGGCGCGCGACACCGGGAGAGCGGATCGCCACGCGGCCGGCTGCAATGGGCCACGACTTCGCGCAGCTGCGCGCCGCCGGCGTTCGCGGCCTGGCCCTGAAGCGCGACGGCAGCCTCTGGACATGGGGCGGGCGCGTCGACCGGTCCTTCGGAAACGGCTCCGAGTCCTACGTGAGCACGCCGTGGCGACTGGGCGAAGGCTACGTACAGGCCGAGATCGGGCCGCGCGGCGACTTCCAGGCACTCGGGCGAGACGGCACGCTGTGGACCTGGGGCGGCAACGCGTCCGACGGCAAGCCCCTGCCCGAGGACGCGCCGCGCAAGCTCGGCGAGGGATTCGCGCGCCTGGCAGGCAACGGCCTGCAGGCGGCATTCAAGGCCGATGGCAGCCTCTGGGCGTGGGGCGGCAGCCTGGCCGCGATGCTCGCCACCGACGGCGAGCGCGATCGCCTGCCGCAACGCGTGGGCGACGGCTTCGCGCAGGTGGTGGGCGCGCCCGACGACGTCGTCGCCGCGCTGAAGACCGATGGCAGCGTTTGGCTGCCGCGCACGCGCGGGCGCGTGACCGAGCTGGCGCAGGTGGCCTGCGGCGGCCGACGCATCGCGCTCGTGGGCACCAGCTGGGAATCGCTGTCACCTTCGATGCTGGCGCAGGTCGTCGTGCTTCACGACGACGGCAGCCTGTTGGCCTGGCCCGTCAGGCCGCAGGCGGCCGCCGGGGCCGATGGGGCCGCGCCCGTGCGCGCCACCGCGGCCGCACCGCTGAAGCTGGGCGAAGGCTTCCGCCAGCTCGATGCGGTCGGCGGCCAGCCGGGCAACCGCGGGCCCGAGCTGCTCGCCATCGACATGGAAGGCCGGGTGTGGCAGCGGCGCTTCCTGCGCGGCCTGCCACCACCGGCGAACCCGCACGACTGGCTCGAACGGGTGGAACTGCCGCAGGCCGCGTCGACGCGGTGAACGCGGACGCCCGGCGGCGTCGCCGTCCGCGCACTCGAGCCGGCGAAAGCGAAATGACGCGGCCGCTCGTGATCGGGGTCAGATACCGCAGGCGATCCGGCTGGCGTCCCGGGAGCGTCGCGCGGCGGAGCCAGACCCTGCGGCGAGGCTTCGGCGCGCCTCCGGCGACGGCTTCGGCGCGCTTCCAGCGAAGGGTCCGGTGCGGCTGCGACGGACGCTATTCGTCGAGGAACTTCCAGGTGTCGGCGCCGTCGAGGCGGCGCACGCGCACCGAGGCGATCAGCGCCGGGTCGAAGTTGCCGAGGTTGACGCCGTGCTTGCCGCCGGGAGTCGGCACGATCGGCTCCCAGTGCGTGACGCAGCCGCACATCCGGCAGAAGATCGTGCGCAGGGTGCGGTCGCCCTGGACGTAGGCGGCAGTCGCGTCGGGGTGGCCTTCGATGGCGACCGTGCCGAACTCGAAGTACACCCACGGGCCGCCGCTGCGGCGGCACAGCGAGCAGTTGCAGTCGGTCGCCACTTCGGGCGTGGACGGCAGCGTGAGGCGGACGGCGCCGCAGTGGCAGGAGCCTTGGTGCATGGTCGGGATCTCCTCGTTGAACGGATCCCGCCATTCCAGCACACGCGAGGCTCATGGCGTGAGCTTCGGTCGATCGCCGGGCCGGCGCCGGATCCGTCCGCGGGCCCCGAGGCGGCGCCGCCGCCGCCCGTCATCCCGAGCGCGAGGCCTGCAGCACCGGGCCGGTGAGGCCGTCGACGCCGGCCGACCACAGCGCGGTGGCGTCCGCGACATCCGTGACGCCTTCGGCGTAAACGCGCAGGCCGATGCCGTGCAGCATGCGCACGGTGCCGGCCACGTGCTGGGCGCGCGCCTCGTCGGCGGCCAGCCCCTGCAGCAGGCTGGCGTCGAGCTTGACGAAGTCCAGGCCGGCCTCGAGCAGCCCGCGCGTCTCGCCCAGGCGTTCGCCGGCGTGCTCCAGGCCGATCTTCGTGCCCGAGCCGTGCAGTTGCTCGGCGAGCTCGCGCACCAGGTGCAGCTGCTTGACCGCACCGGCCTCGGCGAGTTCCAGCGACAGCTTGCGCGCCGCGTCGGGGTGCGCCACCACGAGGGCGTGCACGCGCGTGGAGAACGTCGAGTCGGCCAGCGACGACGGGCTGACGTTGACCGAGCGCGGCTTGGCGTCGCCCTCGATCGCCTGCAGCGCGAGCTCGATCGCGAGCAGGTCGACGTCGGCCGTCAGCTGGGCGCGACGCGCCATCGGCAGCCATTGCGCGGCGGACACCAGCGCGCCTTCCTCGCCCAGGCGCAGGCGCAGCGGCGATTCGTGGTGCACCAGCTCGCCGGTGCGGCTCACCAGCGGGAAATCGACCAGCTGGGCGTTGCGCCCGGCGAGCGCGGCCTGGATGCGCTGGCGCCAGGCGTCCTCGCCGAGCACGCCGCTCCCGGTGCCGGCGTCGTCGGATTCCACCGTCCACGGACCGCGGCTTTCCGCACGGGCCAGCGCCTGGTCGGCGGCGGCCAGCAACGAGGACACCGGCGCGCCATGCGCCCAGCGCACCGCCCCCACCACCACGTGCGCGCCGCCCTCGTGCACGCGCATCAGGCTGCGCAGGCGCGCGCCGACGTCCACGGCCGATTCGCGCAGCGAATCGACGTCGGGCAGTGCCAGCGCGAAATCGCTGCCGTTCAGGCGGCCGACCTCGGAAGAATTGAAGCGGCGCGACGACTCGATCATCGCGGCGGCCGCGTCCTGCAGCAGGCGGTCGGTGGCGGAGCGGCCGAGCGTGCGGTTGAGCGACTGCAGCTCGACCAGGCGCACCATCACCAGCGCGCCGTCGGCCGCACCGTCCTCGGCGTCGAGCATCACCTTCATGCGGCCCAGGAAGTGCGCGCGATTGGACAGCCCCGTCAGCGGATCGCAATGCGCCTGGCGGCGCAGCAGTTCGACCTGGCCGGCCTGTTCATCGAACATCGACTTCACGCGGCCCACCATCGCGTTCATCGCGCGGGTGACGTTGCGCAGCTCGGGCATGTCGGGCTCGTCGACGGTGACGAAGCGGCGCTCGGTGATCGCCTTGGCCTGGTCGACGGTGCGCAGCAGCGGCACGCGGATGCGGTTGACGCCGATGGTGGAGAACACGCCCGCCAACGCCAGCAGCGCCGCCAGCACGCCCACGGTGTGCAGCGTGCTGGCCCACAGTTCGTCGTCGGCGAACGCGGACTGGCTGCGTACCTCCAGCCGGCCGATCTGGTGCCAGCCGTCGCTGACCTGCGCCACGCCGTCGGCCGGCGCGAGGCCCAGCAGCGCCACGAACCAGCCCGGCGCGTTCTGCGGATGCGGGTCGCCCTGCTTCTCGACCAGCGTCCTGCCGTTGCTGCCCACGAGCCGGATGCGCTCGTAGAAGCCGGTGTCGAACTGGCTGGAGATCGCGAGCTCGCGCGCCACGTCCAGCGCGGCGGGCTCGCCCTTGAGCTGGCCCAGCGTCAACGCGAGCGACTGCGCGGTGTCGTTGTTCTTCAGGTCCAGCTGGGTCTGCAAATAGTGGCGCGCCGAATGCACGGACACGCCGATCGCGCCGGCGAAGGCCAGCACCAGCGTCACCGACAACAGCAACCACACCTGGCGAATCAGCGACATGCGCTCTCCTCTCGGGCGGCCTCTGCGGGCCGGGGCGTGCTCTTCATTGGAAACCATCCTGGCGCGCGCGCATCAGCACTTCGCGCCATTTCGACAACCGCGTCAACGGATCCCCATTGGCCCGGATGCTACCAACACCCTGCCACAGTCCTTCGGCGTTGAAGCTGAACACGGGTGTCAGGTCCGGCCGCTGGCCGGCCGGGCGGATCACCGGCTGCAGGTTGTCGAGCACCAGCGGCTCGGCATCGGGCGTCGGATAGTAGGCCAGCACCATGTGCGCAACGAAGCCGTTGGGCGCGTCCGGAAGGCTCGCCCGGACGTAGACCATGCGCAGCTTCGCGTGCGGGATGCCCAGCGAGGTCAGCGTGAAGTACTTGCCGATCGCGTAGTCCTCGCAGTCGCCGGCGCCCTTGCCGAGCGATTCCAGCGGGCTGGCCCAGTAGTCCACCTGGCCCCAGTTGTCGGTGTCCTCCACGTAGGCCAGGCGCTGGTTGTAGAAGTCGTTGACCGCCCGCAGGCGCGCCGCGTCGTCCTTGCCGCCGAGCCCCAGCATCACCTGTTGCAGCGCCTTGGCGCTGGCCAGCCCCGTCGGGCCGTATTTCTGGGCAGACCGGACGATGCGGTCGGTGTCGAGCGCCTGCACCGAGAACGCCAGCAGCGCCACCACCGCGAGCAGGCGCAGCAGCGCCGCGCGCACGCAGGCGGTCCAGCGCCCGGCCCGGGCCGGGCCCCGGGCGGCGGTCCAGCGGAAAGGATTCGCGCCCGGCGCCACTGGACAGGAAAGTTGGAGGTCCACTGGCCTCTATCGGCCGGACTCGCACGTCCTGAAGGCCGGACGACGCTCCCGGCGTCGCCCTCAAGCCACAAGTTCGAGAATCAATCGATGGTTGGCCCGAATGATTGAGACTTCCCCGCCGCCGCGGGCCGCGCGCGGCATCCCCCGGCCGGTATCATGGAAACAACACCCAACATCCGGTCGGGAAACCGCCATTTCCGCATGAAGAAGACGTTCATCCGCTTCAGCCTGCTCGCGCTGGCGAGCTGCGCCGCGATGGCGCAGGCCACGTCCCCCGTGGTCCAGTCCGTGCAGAAGACGATCGAGGGAAACCCGGAAGTTGCCGCCAAGTTCAACGCATTTCGCGCCTCGAACGACGAGATCGACGTCGCCGCGGGTGCCTGGAAGCCGCATCTCGATGCCACCGCCGAGGCCGGCAAGCGCGCCTACGAGAACACCCAGTCGCTGCCGCGCGACCCGCGCTTCTACCAGGGCGGCGTCCGCCTGCAGCTGACCCAGCTGCTGTGGGACGGCCTGGGCACGCACAACGAGCTCGAGCGCCTGGGCCACGCCAAGCTCGTGCGCTGGTTCGACTTCCTCGATTCCACGGAGCAGTTCGGCCTGGAGTCCGCCAAGGCGTACTACGACGTCGTGCGCTACCGCAAGCTGGTGGCGCTGGCCGAGGACAACTACGTCCAGCACAAGGTCTCGTTCGACCAGGTGCAGTCGCGCGTGAACGCCGGCGTGGGCCGCGGCGTCGACCTCGAGCAGGTCATCGCGCGCGTGGCGCTGGCCGAGTCCAACCTGGTCACCGAGCGCGCCAACCTGCACGACGTGACCGAGCGCTACATCCGCCTCGTCGGCGCCGTGCCGCCGGCCGAGAACGCCAGCGCCGTCTCGATGACCAGGCCGCTGCCCGCCAGCGAGAGCGAGGCGATGCGCATCGCCGCGCTGCAGAGCCCGGCCGTGTCCGCCGCGATCGAGAACCTGCGCTCGACGCGTGCTGCGGTCGCCGCGCGCAAGAGCCCGTTCCAGCCGCGCGTCGAGGCGCGCGCCCAGGGCGCGGCCGGCCACAACCTGGACGGCGTGCTCTACCAGAAGCACGACGTCGGTGCCGAGATCGCCGTCACCTGGAACCTCTTCAACGGGGGCGCCGACTCGGCGCGCGAGCGCCAGTACGCCAACCTGCTGACCCAGGCGGAGAACCTGCGCGACAAGGCCTGCGTCGATGCGCGCCAGACGGTGTCCGTCGCCTTCAACGACGTGCGCAAGCTGGGCGAGCAGCTGGGCTACCTCGACCGCAACGTCGTGTCGATCCAGAAGGCGCGCGACGCCTATCGCCAGCAGTTCGACATCGGCCAACGCAGCCTGCTGGACCTGCTGAACTCCGAGAACGAGCTCTACACGGCCAAGCGCTCTTACGTGCTCGCAGAGGAAGACCTGGCCACCGCCATCGTGCGCACCTACGCGGGCATGGGCACGCTGGTCTCCGGACTGGGCCTGAAGCGTCCGGAATCGCAGGATCTCGCGCCCGAGGCGCAGAACTGGGGCATCGACGGCGACGCGTCCGCGCGCTGCCCGCTGGACGCCATCGACGTCGGCGGCGCGACCTTCGCGCAGCTCGACGCCCGCGCGGACAGGCTGGCCGCCGAGCGCGCGCCCGCGGGCCTGCGCCCCGTCGCGACGCCGGCGTTCGCCGCCTCGGCGCCCACGCCGACCCCGGCGCAGTCGACCACCATGGCCGCACAGCGCCTGCAGGCGTGGGCCGACGCGTGGATGAGCCACAACGCCGACATGTACCTGGCCTTCTATGCGCCGGAGTTCAAGCCCTCCAAGGGCGCCCGCGACGCGTGGGCCGCCGATCGGCGCCGACTCGTCACCAGGCCCGGCGCGGTCAAGGTGACCTTGACCAACATCGTCACGCGCTCGCTGGGCGGCACGCGCGTGGAGACCAGCTTCGACCAGGCCTACGTCTCGCCCACGCTGAAGGACACGATGCACAAGACGCTGGTGTGGGATCGCATCGACGGGCAGTGGCAGATCGTCGCCGAGAGCAATCGCTGAAGGGCGCCGCTTCAGTGTTTCTTCCTGTGTCGGGGGCGCGAAATGCGCCCCTTTTTCATGCACCGGCGGCCGAAGACCGCCCCTATTTTCGATAGACTCACGCGCAACCCCGCCGTCCCGGCTGCCCAACCCCGGACCATCGCCACCATGCGCGTTTCCCGTTCCCCGCTGACGTCGCTGCGCCCGCTCACCTTCGCGGTGGCCGCGCTCGCGCTGGCCACGCTGTCCGGCGGAGCGCTCGCGCAGGCCGCGCCCGCGTCGGCAGGGGCCGCGGCCGACGTCGCCGAGATCCATCGCCTGATCGATGGACACCAGGCGACGCAGGCGCTCAAGCTGATCGATGACGCCCTCGCGAAGGACCCGAAGGACGCGGCGATGCGTTTCCGGCGCGGCGTCACGCTGTCGCTGCTCGACCGCAACGCCGAGGCGATCCAGGTGTTCCAGAAGCTGGTGGAAGACCACCCCGAGATGCCCGCGCCCTACAACAACCTCGCGGTGCTGTACGGCCACCAGGGCGACTACAACAAGGCGCGCGCCGCGCTGGTGGCGGCCATCCGCACGAATCCGCAGTACGCCACCGCGTACCAGAACCTGGGCGACGTCTATGCGCAGCTGGCGAGCGAGGCCTACCAGAAGGCGCTGCAGATCAACAGCAAGGACACCGTCACCCCGCCCAAGCTGCTGCTGCTGCGCGAGTTGACCAACCCCGGCGTGGCCGGTGCGGCCGTGGCGACGAAGTCCGTGCAGGTGGCGGCCGCCGCGCCGGCGGCCGTGCCGCCGTCGGCACCGGCACCAGCCCTGGCACCCGTCGCCGCCCCCA
>JBJMWE010000446.1:0-7385 GCA_045810285.1 Vitreoscilla sp.
CCATCCACTCGTGGCGGCCGTTTTCCCGCAGGGCGACGAATTCCATCTCCGGCGTCACGATGCCGCGGCGCGCATAGTGCAGCTGCGTCACGTTGCGGCCGGGGATGGCGCGGCGCGGCGTGCGCTGCAGGCCGTCGGCCTCGCGCCGCAGCGTGGCGATGCGCGCGGCCGCGGCGCCGGCCGAGGGCGCGCGGGCGCGCTGGCCGTCGTCCAGGGGCAGCGCGTCACGGCCCGCGTACGATTCGCTGTCGTTGCGCGCCGCGATCCAGCGCGAGCGCACCGTCTCGAGGCCGCGCTTCAGGTCGATCAGCGCCGTGGGGTCGGTGTACGGGCCGGAGGTGTCGTAGACGGTGACCTTCTCGCCGTTGGTGAGCGCGATCTCGCGCATCGGCACGCTGACGCCGGGTTGCAGGCCCTGGACGCGCACCTTGCGCGAGGCCGGCAGCGGCTGGCGCGTGGTGGCGGCGGCGGCATGGCCGCAGTCGTGGGCGCCGGGCGCGGGCGCGTCGCGATGAGGGGTGGCGTCGGGCGCGAGCGGGGAGTGCAGGTGAGTGGGCAAGGTCATCGAGGCTCCAGTCCAGGGGTCAAGTCTTCTTGCTCCGGACGGTGCGCCGACCTTGTGCACGGAACGCCTGGTGGGGCGCCCGGACGCGGGTGCGTGCAGCTCTCCTTACGCCGGTACTAGCCGGTTCAAGTTCTCGGGTTCGACCTAGATTACCCATCCATTGGTCGTCTCAGCATCTCTTGGCGGATGCACCCCGGAGCGCTTCGCAGTTTACGTCGGGATAGCGACTCTGCAATGACTATTTCCGGGTATCCGCGAGTCTCGATCAGCACACCCAGGGGGGTATACAAATCGTCAGACTTTTTCGATCGCCTGCGGCAACACGCCCTTCGCCAGGCGCAAGGCGATGACGCCGGCGACGCCACGAAACCTTGAGGCCGCCGCCATCCGGCGCGAGGGGTTGATAAACCAGAAGTTTACAAATCGCCAGACAATGGCGGCATGACATCGACGCTTCCGCCGACCCCGACGGCCCCCGTCCGCCACCCCTACTGGATCCTCGCCGCCGTCTGCCTGCTGGGGCTCGTGAGCACGGTGGGCGTGTCGATGCCCTATCCGATCCTCGCGCCCATCTTCATCGGCGGCGCGGCCGACGGGTTCACGCATTTCGGCGGCCTGGCGCCGTCGGTGCTGATGGGGATCGCGCTGGCGGCCAACCCGCTGGGCATCCTGATCGGCAGCCTGTTCTCGGGACCGCTGTCCGATCGCCATGGGCGGCGCGTGGTGCTGGCGGTGACGCTGGTGGCCACGCTCGCCGGGCACCTGCTCACGGCGTTCGCGCTGGTGGTGCGCAACTACCCGCTGTTCGCGCTGGCGCGCTTCGCCACGGGGCTGGTCGAGAGCAACACCGCCGTGGCGCGCGCCATGCTCGCCGACCTGCACGAGCAGATCGACCGCACGCGTGCGTTCGCGCTGCTCAACGCCTGCTTCTATGCCGGCTGGCTGCTGGGCCCGCTGGTGGGCGGCCTCACGCTGCCGCTCGGCGAACCGGTGCCCTTCGTCCTGGCCGCGGTGATGACGCTGCCGTGCGTGGCGATCCTGTTCCTGGGCCTGCCGGCTGCGCCGCCCAAGCCGGCGGCCGCCGGCGCGGCTGGGCGGCCGCGGGACCGCAACGTCCTGGCGCTGCTGCGAGCCGACCGCGCGCTGGGCGTCATCTTCGGCCTGCAACTGGCCTACACGCTGGCGCTGAACACGCTCTACGAGTTCTCGCCGATGTGGATGCTGCAGAACGCCGGCTTCGACAGCCGCGGCATCGCCTTCGTCACGGCCGCCCAGTGCGCCGCGATGACGCTCGCCAGCGTGCTCGCGGGCCGCTTCGGCGGAGCGCCGGGCCGCCATCCGCTGCGCCGTGCGGCGCGCTTCGCGCTGATGGCGGCGATCTGCCTGAGCCTGATGGCGGTGCTGCCCGGCTGGCTGGGCATCTTCGTGATCATGGCGATGGGCGTGCCGACCGCGCTCTACAACGCGGTGATGCCGGCGTGGATGTCGGAGCGCTTCGCCGAGTACGGGCAAGGCCGGATCATGGGCCTGCTGTCGACGATCTTCTGCGTGGCCAACGTGGTCGTGGCCCTGGCCGGAGGCTGGATCGCCCTGCTGTCCACGCGCTGGATCATGGCGCTCGGCGGCGCGGCGGCGGTGGTCTCCGCGCTGCTGATGCTGCGGCTGGCGCGCAGCGAGGAGGCGCGGTGAGCGCGCGCTCCCGCCTGCCGTGGATTCGCGCATGACCGCCACGCCCGACCGCCTGCTCTACCAGCTCAAGAGCCGCGGCCCGCAGCCGGCGGCCACGCTGGCGGGCGCCTGCGCCATCACGCCGATGGGCGCGCACAAGCAGTTGCAGTCGCTGCAGGCGCAGGGCCTGGTCGTCTCGCGCGACGAGGTGGACGGCCCCGGCCGGCCCAAGCGCCTGTGGACGCTCACCCCCGCCGGCCACGCGCGCTTTCCCGACCGCCACGCCGATCTCGCCGTGCAACTGCTGCGCCACGCCGCGGCGGTGCTGGGGCCCGACGCCGTCGACCGCCTCGTGGCGGCGCGCGAGCAGGAGCAGCAGGCCGAGTACGCCGCGGCGCTGGCCGGCCTCGCGACGCTGGGCGCGCGGGTGCGCCGCCTGGCCGCGCTGCGCTCGCGCGAGGGCTACATGGCGCGCGCCGAGAAGCAGGGCCGGGCCTGGCTGCTGGTGGAGGACCATTGCCCCGTCTGCGCGGCCGCCGCCGCCTGCCAGGGGCTGTGCCGCTCCGAGCTGGAGATCTTCGCGCGCTGCCTGGGCGAGGGCGCGCGGGTCGAGCGCGTCGAGCACGTCCTGGCCGGCGGGCGGCGCTGCGCCTACCGCATCGCCCCGGCCTGAATGCGAAGTTGCGCAACGGCCGCGCGACCGCGTAACCAACTGCGTTTAGCGCCTCAGACGCCCCGCTGATCGGCCCATCGGAATCCGCGGCGATTCCTAGACTCGTCGGACATCCTGCCATGTCCAACGACCTGCTCATCCACGCCACCGGCCTCGCCGCGCTGGCCCTCAACGTCGTCGCGCTGACCTGCTCCTGCGAACGGTCGCTGCGCTTGCGCTCCGGCGTGTCGGGAATGATCTGGGCGCTCAACAACTTCCTGATCGGTGCCAACGTCGCCGCCGCGCTGAGCGTGGTGAGCGCGGGACGCACCGCCACCTCGGCCGTGACGCTGGGCGAACGGCGCTCGCGGCGCATCGGCTTCGCGCTGTTCGCCGCGCTGACGCTGGCCGTCGGGGCGATGACCTGGGCCGGCTGGGCGTCGCTGTTGATGGTGGGGGCGTCGCTGCTGTCCACCTATGCCGTGTTCCACCTGACCGGCCGCTCGCTGCGCTGGGTGATGCTGGCGGTGTCGGCCCTGTGGATGTTCAACGCATGGAGCTACGGCTCGTGGGAGCAGATCGCGGCCAACGTGATCAGCGCTGCGGCGTCGCTGTACGGCGCGTGCCGCGTCGCGCGGCCCGTGAACGCCTGATCAGGCGCGCGCCGCGGCCCGGTACTGGCCGGGCGTCATGCCCCAGGCCGACCTGAAGCGCCGCACCAGGTGGCTCGCGCTCGCGTGGCCTGTCGCGCGGGCGATCTCGTCCAGCGTCGGCGACCGCCGATCGCGCAGCAGCCGCGCGGCGCGTTCGATGCGGCGCGCGACGATCCACTCGTGCGGCGCGACGCCGAACGACGCGCGGAAGGCATGCGCGAAATGGGCCTCGGACAACGCGCAGAACGCCGCCATCTCGCCCACCGTCACGGGCTCGGCGAGGCGCGCTTCCAGCCAGTCGGCGAGGCGCCGGCGCAGCGCCGGCGCGAGGCCGCCGCGGATGCCCCCGCGCGGGGCGCGTCCGGCGTGGCGGGCGAGCACGTCGGCCAGCACGGCGTGGCCGAGTTCGTTGGCGGCGATGCGGTCGCCGGTGTCGGCCCAGTCCAGCGCGGCCAGGCGCGCCATGCGCGTGACGAGCTCCGGGTCGTCGGCGAAGTTCAGCTCGGGCAGGCGCAGTTCGCGCGGCTCGCGATCGAGCAGGCGCAGCGCGAGCGGCGCCAGCTGCTCGGGCGCGAAGTACAGGTGCACGAAGGTCTGTCCGGTGCCCACGACCCAGTTGACCTCGTGGCCGGCCGGCATCAGGCACAGCTTGCCGGGGCCGCCGCGTTCGGATGGCGCATCCTCGCGGTAGGTGCCATGGCCCCCGCGCAGGTACAGCGACAGCGTGTGGTGCCCCGGCAGGTAGCGCGTGGCGTCCAGGCGGTTCGACCACTGCGCCACGGCCAGCCCGTCGCCCAGCGTCGCGCGCCGGTGCAGGCGCGCTCGCGAGCGCGAGAGCACGTCGAAGACGTCGGCCGGTGAAGGAGTGGACATGGCCCGGGAACTGTAGCGCGCGTGACGCGGCCGCGCCCGCGGGCGGCGCAACGAAGCGCAGGAACGTGCAATCGCGCCGATGCCGGCACGCGCAGACTGCGGCCCATGACTTCGCTTCTCTACGCGCTGACCGTCGTCATCTGGGGCACGACGTGGATCGCCCTCAAGATGCAGCTGGGCGTCGTGCCGATCCCCTGGTCGATCGCGTACCGCTTCGCGCTCGCGGCCGCCTTGCTGTTCGCCTGGCTGGCGCTGCGCGGCACGCTGCGGCTGCCGCGGCGCGAAGTGCGCTGGATGGTGGCGGCGCAGGGGCTGTGCCTGTTCTGCGTCAACTTCATCTGCTTCCTGAACGCCAGCCGCAGCATCGCCAGCGGCCTGGTGGCGGTGGTGTTCTCGACGGCCACGCTGTGGAACGCGCTCGGCGCGCGCCTCGTGTTCAAGCGGGCGCTGACGCCCGCCATCCTCGGCGGCGGCGCATTGGGGCTGGCCGGCCTGCTGCTGATGTTCTGGCCGGAACTCGCGCGCCATGGCGCGTCGGCCGGCACCGTGCGGGGACTCGCGTTCGCGCTCGGCGGCACGCTGTGCTTTTCCGGCGGCAACCTGCTGTCCGCGCGCATGCAGGCGCTCGGCGAGACGCCCGCGCTCACCAACGCCTGGGGCATGGCGGTGGGCACCGCGGTGCTGGCCCTGGGCTGCGCGGCGGCCGGCGTGGCCCCGGCATTCGACCCGTCGACGCGCTACGTCGGCGCCTGGCTGTACCTCGCGATCCCCGGCTCGGTCATCGGCTTCACGGCCTACCTGCTGCTGGTGGGCCGCCTCGGCCCCGAGCGCGCCGCGTACTGCACGGTGCTGTTCCCGCTGGTGGCGCTGGCGATCTCCTCGGTCGTCGAGGACTACCGCTGGACGCCCGCGGCGCTCGCCGGCCTGGCGCTGGTGATGTCGGGCAACGTGCTGGTGTTCCGCAAGCCGGCCAGCAAGGCGGCAGGGCAGGGCGCCGTCGCGGCGCCCAGGCCAGTGGCCAGCCGCTGAAGTCGCGCCGATTCACGCGCCATCGGCGGCAGCCGTGCCCAGGCGGCACCGCAGCCGCCAGTCAGCGGGCGACCAGCGTCGCTTCCATCGCGGCCACGCCGGCCTGCATCATCGTGTCGACCGAGGCGGCGGCCGTGTCGGGCAGCAGGTCCGCGATCCAGGCGACACGGGTGCGGCCGCCGCCGGCGTCGGACAGCTCGAATGTCGCGTGGTGATGGGCCAGGCGCTCGCTGCGCGCCGAGTAGGCGAGCCGGTGGCGGGCGTCGTCCACGTCGACGATGACCTCGCGCGCGACGAACCCGTTCGCGAACGTGACGATCCGGTCGACGCCGTCCATGCGGCAGTCGACCACGAAGCCGCGCGCCAGACGCTGGTGCACGGCGCCGATGTCGCGCCAGGCCGCCCACGCCGTGTCGATGGGGACGGCGACCGTGAATTCCTTGCGGATGGATGCCACGCGTGCTCTCCTGCAAAGCCCGCATCCTAGTTCGGTCCGGTGCTTGATGCTTGCGCCGGAGTCGCTCGTCCAGGTCGGGTGGACGGTTCGCAAGGGCCGGGAACGGGCAGCGAAACGCCGCGCGTCGTCGCCGCCGGCGCACGGTCGTGCAGGTACCGCGATTGCTGGCTTCCGGCGTCGCAGCAAGCACCCGGCTGCTGCCAGCGAGCGCCCGGGTCTCCCAACCATGAACACCGAAAGTTTCATCTTGCGCAATCGCATCAAGTTCGCCGTGCGCCGCTGCACGGGCCTGGTCGTCGACATGGAGGCGATGCTGGGCCGGCCCGAGTTGCGCGCACCGCGGATCCGCGCGTGGCGCAAGTTCGGATCCGCTGGCCTCAACCGGCTGCTCGACCAGCTCGAGACGGAGTTCCAGCAGGATTCCGGCTTCGACGACGGCGAGACGAGCGCCGTCCACAAGGTGCTGAACGGCATCCAGCTGGTGCCGCATCCGCCCGCCGACGCGCGCTGACGCGACGGCGCGACCGGCTCACAGATCGAGCACGTACACCCGCGCCTGCGCCCGCTCGGCGGCGCTGTGGCCGGCCAGGGCGCGATCCCAGGCCGCGTCGCCGGCGTCGAACCCGGGCTGCAGGCGCCCGATCATCTGCGCCACTTCCTCGGTGCTGGCATCGAACTCGGCGACCTGCTCGCGCGATTCGAGGAACAGGCGCGCCACCATGAAGCCGCCCGAGTCGATGACGACCAGGTAGCGCGAGCGCGGGCGTGGCGCGGTGTTGCCGTGCGCGTGCGGGACCTCGTTGCCGAAACCGTAGCCCATGTGCGTCTCCCGCGCGCCGGAATGCGGCGCGGCCGTCGACGGCATCCTACGCCTGCGCGAGGCGGCGCGCGATCCGGCGGCCCGCGAGCGCGCGCCGCCAGGCGCACCTGGATGCCGCGATCCGGCGATCCGTCGCAACGCCTCCGTCGCGCGCCGGCGCACTGCCTAGAGTCGGCTGCATCGCTGTTTCACGCAGGTTCCCATGCGCCACCGCTACCTTCTTCCTGCCGCCCTGGCGGCGCTCGCGTTCGCCGTCCTGCCGCAGGCCGCGCTTGCGCAGGACTGCGCGTACGGCGCGTATGCCGCAGCGTCGGGCGCGGTCGTCGCCTTGTCGCGGCCCGCCCCGGGCGCCGGGCCCGGCGCGCGCTATACCTTCCTCGACGGCCGGCGCGGTTTCCTGTCCGACGCCGACGCGCCCTTGCGTTGCGAGGCGGGCCGGCTGCGCACGCGCGGCGATGCGGACGTGGCGTGGTCGCCGGTGCCCGTGCAGGCGACGCCCGCGCGTTTCCGCAGCGGTGACGTCGAGCTCGAGGGCCTGCTGCTGGAGCCCGTCGGCGTCGACAAGCCGCCGCTGGTCGTCACCGTCCACGGCTCGGAGAAGACGAGCCCGATCGGGCTCGCGACGCAGTGGCTGCTCGTGTCGCAGGGCATCGCGGTGTTCGCCTGGG